>CAYWYC010000067.1:0-15450 GCA_964462565.1 uncultured Candidatus Sumerlaeota bacterium
CTATTATGGAGCGCGCCTGTGGCGCTCAGATGAGAACCGCGATTCTTTTTGAGTTATTCAGGATACCTGTTTATCAAAATATAACCACGAATTGCCCCTTATTTATGTCGTGCACCCGACCGGGGCGCGGTGTCTTTTGCTTAGGCTCTTTGTGGCGGTGAACCCTTGCTTAGAACGTTTCCCATTCGGATGGCTTCATGGGGTCGGCGGCGGTCCAGGTGCTGGTGGCGCCGCTTTCGATGCGGCAGAGGCTCAGGATGTCATAGCCGCCCATGTCGATGGCCTGCTGCAGGAAGGGGTATTTTTCGACGACTGCCTTTTTCTCGTCCATATCCTTGACCACCTTTGCCTCGCCGCGCACGCGCAGTTGGATTTGCTTTTCGGGATTGTAATAGCAGAGTTCGATCTTCGGCTGCGCCAGAATCTGCTGCCAGACCGCCTTGGGTGTACCGGTCGAAAAAAGCAGGCCCCGCTCATCCACAATCGCCGTCATCATCCCACGAACGCGCGGCTCACCATCCTCCACGGTCGCCATATTGCAAAAGGGTGTTTCCTTCACAAAGTCCAGCACTTCCTGTCGATTCATGATGCCCTCCATATTTTTGGGGATTTGCCAAAGCCACATATATTAATGGCCGTAATATTGTGATAATATCCCATTTTTCTTTCATAATCAAAGCCCTGAATGCCTGCGTGTCTTATGATGCTTGTCAAAAACGGCCCTTCCTGGTTTTTTGGGGATTTATACCAAAACGCCGAAGGTGTTGCCCAATAATAGCCCCGGGTTTAAATCCGGTCCAGGTCCACATCCTGGCTGTTCTGCGAGGGAATGATTCCCGCTGCCGGTGAGGGGCTGACCCACGGATCGTTGGCCGCCAGCATCTGCTGAATGGGCTGAGCCCCCACCCTGAGAGGAACAGAAGCCAAGTCAAGAACAAAGAGGGATCCAAAAATCAGAGCAGATTCGAGGCCATCTCCGCCAGAGGCGAGCGCTCGCCCTTGAACATGGTGATATGCCCGGCCAGTTCCTTGCCTTTGAAGCGTTCCACCAGAATCGTCAGGCCGTTGGTGGTGGAATCGAGAAAGGGGTCGTCGATCTGGTAGGGATCACCGGTCAGGACGACCTTGGTGCCTTCACCGGCGCGGGTGATGATGGTCTTGACCTCGTGGGCCGTCAGGTTCTGGGCCTCGTCGATGATCAGGTATTGGCCGGGAATGCTGCGTCCGCGGATATAGGTCAGGGCCTGAATGTCCAGAATGCCCAGATCCATGAGCTGGCGGATGCTTTCCATGTTGGCCTTTTTGACCTTCTTGCCTTTGTGTGAGCGATCGGCATAGCCCAGTTCGGCCTGTTTGCGCAGGCTGGCGTTCATGATAAACTCAAGATTGTCAAATATCGGCTCCATCCAGGGACGCAGTTTGTCGCCGATTTCGCCGGGCAAAAAGCCCAGTTCCTTGCCCAGCGGCATGACCGGGCGGGCCACGACCAGCTTGGAGTAGGTGCTGTCATCGGCCACCTTCTTGAGCCCCGCCGCGATAGCCAGGAGCGTCTTCCCGGTACCGGCCTTGCCCACGAGCGTCACCATCTGGACAGAATCGTCCATCAGCAGGTCAAAGGCAAAGCGTTGCTCGCGATTGCGGGGCGTGATGCCCCAGACGTCTTCCTTGTCACCCGTCAAGGGAACAATCCGGTCCAGCGCCGGAACCATGCGTCCAAGGCCGGTATGCTTGGGATTGGTCTCGTCCACGAATGTCACGCACTGGTTAGGCACGAGATTGTATTCTTCATTGCCGATCCCATGTTCCGCCTGGAAACGGTCCAGCGCCTCACCGGGTACGGATATTTCCGCGTGGCCGGGATAGAGTTCCTCGATCTGGACGGTGTCTTCTTCCTTGTAGGTGGTCGCGGTGAGTCCCAGGGCATCGGCACGGACACGCAGGTTGATATCGCGTGTGACGAAGACCATGGGAAGGTCTTCGCGCTTTTTGACCTTGAGGGCCGTCGCCAGGATCAGGGAGTCGGCCGTCTTGCCCAAAGTGGGAAAAGGCAGCGGCGGCTCCTTGCCCAGGTCGGTAATCACCCTTAGTATGCCGCCGTTATCCAGTTTGACCCCGCGATGCAGATTGCCCTGGTCGCGATAATGGTCAATCACGCGGGCGGCTTCGCGGGCGCTCCGGCCCACGGCGTCCATGTCGCGTTTGAATTTGTCCAATTCTTCGATAACCGTTATCGGTATGCAGACGTTATTGTCGCCGAACTTCGTAATGGCATGGGGATCTGTGAGAAGTACGTTTGTGTCGAAGACGAAATTTTTTTTCATTCAGGAGGACTTTCAGGCGATATAATTCTACAACTGCCGTGGAAAACACGGTGGCTTTCCCATGTTTCACAGAATATCAAAATCTGAGGTTTCAGGTCAAAGGCGATTGTGTTTAAAAGCCGTGAGGGGCCCCAGTTCTCGCAATGACCGACTTATTCGGGGCTGATGGCCTCAACGGGACATTCTTCGGCGCAGGCGCCGCAATCGATGCACTTATCAGGATCGATAATATATTTCGGATCGCCTTCGGATATACAATCGACGGGACAAACGGGGGGGCAGCTGCCGCACATGGTGCAATCATCAGATATTACATAAGCCATAATTTTGTTTCCTTTGCCAAATATTTTCAGTAAATCATGCGAATGGGGTTTCCGGCAAAAATCGCCTTGTTCTGAAAAAGCCTCTCTAAAAAGTTTTCGGCTTTTTTGAGATAGCGCTTTCCGAAAGTTCCTGAAATTTGCTATAATTCCCCCCAATCGGGTTTTGCCGCAGGCCCGATGGAGGGTTCCATACTGCTTGGTGGGCATTCATTTTTCAATGGAAAAGGGAAGCGGTTTAATTTATATTGAGACTCAATTGCAGAAGAAAGGCCCAAGAAGTGGATAACGGCAAAACAATCGCACACCAGAACAAAGGTCATGACGATGGTAATGGCCAGAAAATAAAACGCCAGCCCGTTAATATGGAGAAAGCCTGGGAAGAATTTGTGGCAGAACTTCGCAAGGAAGGCGCTCGCATTACGACGGCGCGGCGAATTGTGTTTGAGGATGTTATGTTGCGGCATGATCATTTTCGAGCGGACGAACTGGCTGGCGAACTCGCCCGTGGTCATAATCGCGTCAGCCGCGGAACCGTATATCGGACCCTGGCTCTGATGGTGAAGACGGGCTTTGTCCGGGCCATCCGCGATGAGGACACCCACCAGCACTACGAACATGTTTACGGCCACAGCCACCACGAACACATGATCTGCGACAGTTGTGGCGAATTTATCGAGTTCAGTGTCCCCGAAGTGGCCGAATTGATCAAGAAACAATGCAAGCACATGGGCTTCGAAGAGCGCAGCCATCGCCTGACCGTTTTCGGTATCTGCAACAAGTGCCGCGACAAAGAAGAATAAATTTTATATTTTCAGCCAATTAAGGATCACTAACTTTGCCACCTGCATGGTATGAAGAATACTTTTCCGAACCCTATGGTGAAATCTATTCGGAATATCTGCTGCCGGCATCGGTAGCGCGCGAGGAAGCGCAGCTTGCCTGCGACGCCCTCGAACTCAAGCCCGGGGACCGCATCCTGGACTGCCCCTGCGGCTATGGACGGCACATGGATTTTTTGCACCGCCTTTTTCCCGATATTATCGGCATCGACCTGGACCGCGACTGCTTGAAACGCGGCAAAGACTATTCGCCCGATCTCAAAATGCTACGCGGCGACATGCGCGAATTGCCTTTTCGGGCCGAAACTTTCGACGCTGTGATCAATCTTTTCAACAGCTTCGGATATTTTTCCCAGGAAGAAAACATGGTCACCCTGCGTCAGTGGCATCGCGTCATGAAGTCCGGAGCCGGACTCATGATCGACGTGGCCAATCCCGAACCCCTGATCGATATCATCACCGAACATCCCCGCACCCAGCAGGAAGTTTTCGACCTTTTACTGACGGAAGACTGGAACTACGAACCCGAATCGGGCCTGCTTCATAATCGCACGGAAATCCATCTGGCGGGTGAAACCAAAGTCCGCGAATACAGCCTGCGTATTTACAGCCTGGACGAACTTCAGGAGATGCTGGCCGGGGCCGATATGGTATATGAAACAGCCTATGGCGAATTCGACGGGGACAGCTACGATCCTGACGAATCGACACGCCTGATCGTGACGGCGCGAAAGGCCTCTTAATTTTTCTGCCGTGAAGCTTTGATAAATGAGCGAGAATCAAGCCACCAATTCCGATACAAAAAAGTCCAAACCCGCGGCCAGGACCCAAAGAAAACGTCGCAAGCCCCCTTTCTATTTCAAGATTATCCTGCTTTTGGGAGCCTTGTTCTTTGCTCTGGTCTTTGCCGAGATCGCCGTGCGGGTCATTCTTCCCCAGCCACTCAGCGGGGTCATGTACGCCGCCGATCCTTATTTTGGATTCTGGAACAAGGCCAATCTTGAGAGCAAACAATTCCACAGCGATGCTCATACCCCGCCCTATCGCGTCACCACCAACGCTCAGGGCTACCGCATGAAGGATCCCGTCCCGACGCCCAAGCCGGACGACCTGGTGCGGGTCGTTGTGGTGGGCGACTCATTTGTCTATGGGGTGGGGCTTGCCAACGAAGACACCTTCTGCCACCAGATGGAAGCCATCCTCCGGGCCGATCCGGATTTTTTGTCCGGACGCCGCATCCAGGTGGTGAACGCCGGATGCCCCGGCTGGGGAACGGAAAACGCCATCGCCTTCCTGCAAAAACGCATCGAGGAACTGGAGCCCGATCTGGTGATCTATGCCATGTATCGCAACGACCTGAAGGACAATATGCGGCGGCTGGTTTTTCAGGTGGAAGACGATCAACTCATCCACGCACCCAACAAAAAATACAACCGGTTCAAGCGTATCGCCGACAGTATTCCTTTCTATACCTTCTTTTCCGAGCATTCCCAATTATTGAACCTGGTGCGACGCGTTGTTTCCAACATGGTGACGCAACCGGCGCGGAAGTTCGAGCTACCTGAAACTACGCGTAAAAAGGAGGACGAAAAGACAAAGCCAACACCCATACCAACTCCCACGCCAACCCCGCGACCGGGCGCGAGAATCGTCTCGCATCCCCTGGAGAGTGGTCCGGATATTCCCCTTTATCTGGTGCGCCACCTGGATACTTTTAATCTGCTCATGGAAGAATTCATGCGCCTGACGGATAAAGTGGGCGCCACGCGTTTTTTTGTGATGCTGCCGGGGTTGTACGATTGTGAAGAAAAGCCCATCATCCAATACGCCGCCGCGCAAGCCTATGGCGAAAAATGGGAAAATGAGGGACGCCTGCCTTTTTTATCTTTGCGGTCGGTTTTTCTGGACCTGGAAGAACCGAGCCATTATTTTATACCCTCCGACGGCCATTATAACGCCAATGGCCACGAATTGGTTGCCCGGGAACTGGCTCCACGGGTGCGTGAGATACTGAAGGAAAGATTCAGAAAAGAAGACAGTCCTCGACCATGACACGCGTCATTGCCATGTTGCCCACTTATAATGAAGCCGAGAACATTCGGGAACTGGTCGGCGCTATTCTGGAGCTGGGTGAAAACTATGAGGCCCTTGTCGTGGACGACGATTCGCCCGACCGTACCTGGAAGGTCGTCCAGAAAATGCAGGGCGAGAATGAAGGGCGTGTGCATTTGGTCCATCGCACCATCGAGCGGGGACGTGGCTCCGCGGGTATCGCGGGCTTTGTGGAGGCTTTGCGGCTGGGCGCCGACGTGGTGGTGGAGATGGACGCCGACTGGTCGCATCACCCGCGCTTTATTCCCCCCATGGTTCATCTTGCCCAATCTGAGGCCGACGTGGTCATCGGTTCGCGTCTGGTCCGGGCCGGTGGCGAGAAGGGACGTTCTCCCGTGCGGCAGTGGATTACGCTGGGAGCAAATTTTTATATTCGCACTGTCCTGGGCCTTAAAATCAAGGACTGCACGTCAGGCTTTCGCGTCTTTTCCCGAGATATCCTGGAGAAAATCGACTTCAATCAGTTCGACAGCAACGGCCCCGCCATCGTGCAGGAAATTCTCATGGCCTGCAAAACGGCAGGCGCCCGATTTGCCGAATCGCCCATTCTTTTTGAGGAACGACGCGCCGGAGAATCCACTTTCAACGCGCGGATCATGCTGGCCGGTCTGGGGGCGGTGCTGCGTTTTCGTTTTCGTGAATGGGATTGCTACCTGAAGTCTTGAAGGGCAAGCCCCAGGGCGTCGGCTATGGCGGCAATGGCGGTATCGTCCAGATGTGGCCCCATGGGCAAGGTCACCAGGCGCGGGGCAAGAGCATCCAGAACGGTTAAGCCTAAATCATCGACATTATCAAAATATTTCTGCGCCACCGAAAAGCGATGGAGCGGCGGATAGTGCACCGATGTCTGGATGCCGTCGGCGGTCATTCTCTTGCGGAAGCTTGCGCGGTCAGCTTCAGGCGGAAGCAGGATCACGAAAAGATGATGCACCGGCTCTCCGGCGGGCGACGAGAAGGGAATCTGGAGAGCGGGGATGGCGAGAGTCTCGATGGCTTTGCGCAGTTTTGCAGCAGCATTCCGCCTTTTTTCTGTCATGGCTGGTAACTTGCGCAATTGTTCCAGCGCCACCGCCGCGCGCAATTCATCGAAGCGATAATTATATCCCGGCTCTAGCACATCATAATCGGCCGCGTGGCCGTGGTGCCGGTCCCAGGTCAGGGTCGTCATACCGTGAGAGCGCAGAAGCCGCAGTCGCGCGGCAATTTCGTCGTCATCGGTAACAGCCAGGCCGCCTTCGCCGCTGGTGAAATTTTTGTTGCTGAAGAGCGAAAAGCATCCCGCCTGGCCCCAGCTTCCGATTTTTTTGCCTTCGATTTCGGCAAGGGGCGCGTGGCAGGCGTCTTCCACAATGGCAATGTCATGGGCCTCGGCAAGGTCGCGCAGGCCTGGCATGTCCGGGCAAAATCCCCCGTAGGCCATCGGCACGATCAGGCGGGTGCGCGGGGTGATTTTGCGTTCCACGTCGCGCACGGAAAGGGTCAGGTCGTTTTCCGAGGTGCAATCTGCCAGCACGGGTTTCGCACCCAGGTAGAGTCCGGCGTTCATGGTGGCGATAAAGGTCAGCGCCGGCAGGATAAACTCATCGCCGGGTTTCAGTCCACATGCCTGATAGGCCATGTGCAGGGCCGCCGTGCCATTTGTCACCGCCACGGCATGGCGCATACCCAGGGCCACAGCAAAGGCGGCTTCGAAATCCTGCACCCGGCCGCCCTGGCTGAGCCAACCCGAACGCAACACCTCCGTCGCCGCGGCCACTTCGGCATCGTCGAGGGTTACATCGGTCAGGGGCACGGTCCATTTCATTGTTTATATTCCCGGTTGGCGGTTTCATAATCTTCGGGACGGCCCAGGTCGAGCCACTTGCCGGAATGGGGAAAGGCGCGGACTTTTTCGCGTGCGGCCAGGAGCGCCAGCACCAGCTGGTCGAAGCCGAAGGACTTGCCCTTTGGGATGAAGTCGAGACAACGATGGTTCAGCGCGTAAATGCCCATGGAAACATCATAGGGCAGGACGGGTTTTTCCTCGAAGCCGTGGATCGAATGGTCGCCGCTCGAATAGCGCAGGACGCCGAAGTCGATATTCACCTCGCGCCGAAAAGTTGCCACTGTCAGAGCCGCTTCACTTTCCAGATGATCCTGCCAGAAAGCAGCCAGGTCCAGATCGGTCATGATGTCGCCGTTCATGACGAGAAAATTCTCGCCCAGATTTTCGATAAAGGCGAGCGGTCCGATGGTGTTGAGCGGCTTGTCTTCAATGGCATAGTCGATGGCGATTCCCCACTTTTTTCCATCGCCGAAAAAGGCCTGGATCAGTTCGGAAAGATGACCGACGGAAATGGTGATTTTGCGAAAGCCGGCCTTCTTCAGGTTCTTCAGAACATGCTCCAGCACGGGCCGGTCGTTCACGGGCATGAGTGGCTTGGGCAGCACTGTGGTATAGGGGCGCAGGCGCATGCCCTTGCCGCCCGCCAGCACGACGGCGCGCGTATCTGATGCTATTTTTTGGCGGCTTTTTTTGGATGGTTTCCCGTGCGTCATGGTTCTCCAGTTCCTCTGCTTCAATCATAATCTGCACAGGAGTTTAAAAGATGCTCGTCCGGCTGGCAAATACTATTTGCCTTGGCTCCAATGGACAAGCGCAGAAAATCATCCTCCGAGTTTCCCGATCAGTCGCATGAACTCGTTGCGCGTCGCTTCATCGTTGTGAAAACTGCCAAGGACCGTCGAGGTGGTCATCACGGAATTCTGCTTGCTCACCCCGCGCATCATCATGCACAGATGCTGACATTCCATCACCACGCCCACCCCCTCGGGCTTTACGGCGTCGCGAATTTCCCGGGCAATCTGCTCCGTCATGCGTTCCTGGATTTGCAGGCGGCGGCCATACATATCGGCGATGCGCGCCAGCTTGCTCACGCCCAGCACCTTGTCCTTGGCGATATAGCCCACATGGCATCGACCGAAAAAGGGCAACATGTGATGCTCGCACATGCTGTATATCTCAATGTCGCGGACGATGATCATGTTGTTTACCTGCGACTCGAAAACCGCATCGTTCACGACTTCTTTAATGTCCTGGCGGTAGCCGCGGGTCAGATAGTCCCAGGCCTTGGCCACGCGCTCCGGCGTCTTCAGCAGACCCTGACGGCCGGGATCTTCGCCGATTTCCTTCAGCAGTTCCCGGATCAGCTCTTCAACACGTTTCTGATTCATGATGCTCCTTCTTCTTTCAGCATATTTGCGAGGGCATCGGTCAATGCCGCATCGACTTCCATATCTTCGCGGTTCATGGCGCGGCAGAGATCGCGCAATTTTTCACCGCTGTCCGGTAATACCAATTCCGGGTCCAGTTCCGCAAGAGGTATCGCGATAAAGAGGCGCTTGCGAATATCGGGATCGGGAATATCGAGCCCTTGCTCGCGAATGATTTCATTGCCATAGAGAATCAGGTCGAGATCGATTTCGCGGGCCGCGTATTTATCGGCGCTTCTTTGGCGCCCCAGTTTTGATTCAATCCGGCGCAGAATCTCGTATTTAATTTCCCGCGGCGACTTGTCACTTTCAATCTGCCAGACGCCGTTGCGGTAATCGTCCTGCTCGGGCCGATCTATGGGAGGCGTTCGATAAAAACGGGATGAGGCCAGGACCTTTTCCTGTCGCGTCATCAGGCGCAGGGCCTTCCTGATGTTTTGGAGTGGATCGATATTCGAACCCACGGCGATATAGCAAATCGGCATGCGCCTATTCCTGTTCGCGCTCGATCTCCACATCCACGGTCCGCGCGAAACGCAAGGCCCCCGGCTTGGCCAGGCACACGCGCGCCACTTGCACCATCGGATTTTCCAGGCAGATATCAGCAATGCGTTGCGCCAGTTTTTCCACCAGAAAAAATTCCGACTCCTCCACCATGGCGATCACCTTTTTCTTGATCGCCTTGTAGTCCACCGTATCGTTGATATCATCGGTCTGCCCGGCCTTGCGCAGGTCGGCGAAGAGGGTGATGTTGATATTCACGTCCTGCTTTTCGCGGCGCTCATCATCGTAGATACCAATAATGCACCGCACCAGAAGATCGCGGATGTGGATGCGATCGAGACGGGACTTATCCATAGACACGTCCTTTCATGTGTTCTCCACCGTCATAGTGGATCACCTGACCGGTAATAAAATCATTCCTCAGCAAAAAAATCACCGCCTCGGCCAGGTCCTGCGGATTTCCCACCCGCGCCAGGGGCGCCTTGTCGGTCTGGGCCTCCAGGTACGACCGATCCTTTCCCGGCGGCGGAAGCACCAGACCCGGCGCGATGGCGTTGACCTGCATCTGCGGGGCAAATTCCAGCGCCATCATGCGCGTCAGGTCAAAGAGCATCCGCTTGCTCAGGTGATAGGCGGCGTGGGTCGAGTCGTATTGGTGCACGTGGGTGTCGAGCAGGTTGATAACATGGGTCGGTTTGTTTTGCGCGGCCAAAGCCCGGCACATGGAAAGGGGACTCAAGGCATGAATCTGCAGGTTGTTCTGAAGTTCTTCCGCGCTGAAATCTTTCAGGCTTGAAGTTTCGAAAATCGACGCGCTGTTGATCAGGAAATCCAAGCCGTCGGCGTGCTTAATGGCGCGGGGAACCAATTCGGCGGCCTGGTTCGCGCGGGATAAATCTTCCTGCAAGGCCCAGGACTGCACGCCCATTTTGCGCAGTTCGTCAACCAGTGATTCGGCTTCCGTTTTTGAGTTTCGGTAGTGGACCAGCACATGCGCCCCGGCACGGCCCAGCGCCAGAGAAATCGCGCGACCAATACGCTTGGCGCCGCCCGTCACGAGAGCCTTTTTGCCCCGCAGGTCAATCATAAAAGAAACCGTCCCTTTTCCCCTTACGCAGGTTCATGTTAAGGCTTCATTAGCGCCCTGTCAAGATAAGTAGAGTTCAAAAAACAAATTGACGCAAGCCCCGGAAAGTGAGACCATTTAATAGAGGCTGTCGGATGAAATTCGGCTCCATGCCGTGTAAATGGCGTCCATGAGATGCTATTTCTATATTCGAAGCCTCCCAACCACATCTTAATTATCATTATTTGTCTAATAAAGGTTCGGGCCTTCAGCCCTCGTTTTTTAATCATGTCATCTGGGGCAAATTGGGGCGCGTTTACAGCGCACATCGCTATTATAGTTTTCATCCGTTTGGATCTACTCTATAAGTTGTGTAGATTCTGATATGGCGCCATCTTCGATTCGGTAGATTTTTGCCCCAGGATTTTCCTCCTTGAGGGTTTCGACCATCTGGTCCTGGCATGTGAAGAAGAAGATTTGATGGTCCCGGGCGAGGTTTTGGATGGCTCTGGCGGTTTGGTGGGATCGGTCGGGATCGAAGTTGACGAGAATGTCGTCCATGATGACGGGCAAGGGTTCGAGGTTTTCGGCGCGTTGGCGGATGAATCCGAATCGCAGTGCCAGATAGAGTTGTTCGGCCGTCCCGCGGCTGAGTTGGTCGGGGGTGAGGTTTTTGCCGGCTTGGTTGTACACGGAAAAGAAATCTTCACCGATGGGCGCGACAATGCGGGAATAGCCATTTTGCGTAATGGTCTGAAAGATTTCTCCGGCATATTTGATCACGCCCGGTTGCTTTTCTTCTTCGAACTTGTGGCGCGCCGCCTGAAGCAGATGCAGGGCAATGGCATTGCGCCGATAAAGACGGGCGGCTCCGGATATTTCCTCGAGTATGCTTTCTTCGCGAAGGCGCAGACGGGCTATTGCGTCGCTCCCGGCAAGCGTTTTGCTTTCCTGTTTGATTTCAGCCAGTTCTGTCCGAAGGGCGTTGTCTTTTTCCTGAAGGGCTCCGATATTATGGCGCCGGGCTTCCCGGGTCTGCTGTGCCTCGGAGAGGCTGGTGTTTTCCAGAAGCAATCTTACGGATTGCATATTGTCGGCAGTCAATCCAAAACAAAGCGTTTCTTCCAAGTTCTCCAATTCTTCCCGCGTTTCGCGATAGGCATGGCATTGCTGGGCGCGAAGTTTGAAGGCGTGGATGTCAGGGGTCTTGGCCTTATTCAGGATGGTATTGATCCGGCTTTCGATGCGCTGGAGATGGTGGCGGTTTTTGCTCAGGTTGACTTCGATCTTCTCCAGTTGGCTGCGCTTTTCTTCGAGTCGGGCCAGGCTGTCGCGGTTTTGTCGCAATGCGTCATCGATCTCCCCAAGAGTCAGTTCCAGGGCCGTTTCGGGGGGCATGTCGCGTTTTATTATCCGGAAAAAGGCCTCGGCATTACGCAAGTATTCCCGCTTCCATTGCTCCTCGCGGTTGGTTTGGTTTTCAAGGTTGTCGGTATCCCGGGCCAGGTCGATGGCGTCGTTCACTATCTGCATGGCTTCGGACGCGCGAGCAGGCATGATGCCCCCGGGCAATCCCGATTTCTCCAGCCAGGACTGCCATTCCCGCGCGTTCATCTGGTGACGCGCATGGGCAGATTCAAGTCTTTCCCGGGCTGCCTCAAAGGCAGAGCCGTCGAGTTCGGCTTTTGCGTGAGCCTTTTCCCTGTCGCGCAATAACTCACGGAGGCGGATCATTTCTTCCGCGCAATCCTGCTGCTCCTTTTCCAGATCGGAGACAGGCATCCCGGCATCGATTTCCAAAGCAGTCGAAATCTCAAGAATGCGCGCCTCCAGTTTCTTGCCGGCATTGATCAGATCAGCCTGCTCTTCCCGGAGTTTCTCGATTTCCTGCTCCAGTGGAATCCTTTGCTGCCTGTGTCGCTCCAGACTTTGCCGGTGTGCACGTCCGCGAAAAATGCTGACCATGATGGATATCAAGCCGGCGGGCAAGAGGAAAGCGCCTCCGGCTGCGGCCATGATCCATTCGATGGTCAGGTCTGGACTGACATACTGGTATTGATAAAGGCCCAGACCGATACCCGTGGTTCCGGCGATTAAGAGGATGATGCCCAAAACAAGGAGAAAGGGAGATGGTTGGGCCGGTACGGGAAGTGATTCCACGCGGGAGGCCTTGTCTTCGATTCGTTCCTGCAAATGTCGGGATTCGCCTTCGACCCCTTGCTTTTCCTGGCGCAGGCGGATGAGTTCCCGCAGATTGTCCTGAATTTCGGACAGGGTCTCGACATTGCGAGGGGCTTCGGAACATTTTGCCTGGAGAACGAGTTCTTCGCTTTGCGATCTTTCGAAGGCGTCTTTTTTTTCGGTATGATTGCTTTCCGCGTTTTCGATTTCCATTTGGCCGCGCGCCAGTTTCTCGCGAAAATCTTCAATCGCGCCGGTTGTGAATAGAGAACGGTCCAGGCTGCGCGCCTGGTCGATGTCCCAGCCGGGTCCCAGTTTGCGGAGCATGGCGGCGGTTCTTTCGCGTTGGTTCTCAATCTCGCGTCGCTTGACGGGGATCGACTCCAGAGCCTGCTGGAAGCGCGAGGCCTCCGCCTTCAGACGCGAAAGATCGGTGGCCGCATCGAGAAGATCCCGGTCAATATGGGTCTGTTCGATTTGTGCCTCCAGCGCGGCGCGGTCTTCCTTGATATCCGCCTCCAGGTCGGTTTTGCCGGCGTGTTCCCGTTCATGCTCGAGCAGTTCCGGTTCCAGGTGGATGGGGAAATCGGCGAGTTCGGGATCCATCTCGGCAAGGCGTTTCTGCAGGCTTTGCCAGTTTTCCCACTTGGGCCAGAGGTTTTCGATAGTTTCGTTTTTGCGCAGGGATTTTTCGTCAGCCGTCAGGCTTTCGCTTATCTGGCGCAGCTGGCTTTCGGTTTCTCTTTTTTGCCTTTGCAAAAACTCGTATCGCGACAGCCCTTTTTCGGCTTCCAGGAGTTGGCCGCGGATATCCTTCAGGTCATTATTCAGCCCGTTAATGCGGGGACCGGTGCGACCGCGTTTGGTGAAGAGGCCATCCATTTCTTTTTTCAGTTCGACAATGGCCTTGGGAAGGGCTCTGAAAGCGTCGCCCTGGCCGGCTCCGTAAATGGCGTTGCGCAGGTCATCGCCCTGTAGGTTTTCCAGGGCCGAAAGCTCGGACAGACCAAAGGCGTAAAGATTCTGGTAAACCTCGAGACTGATGGGACCAAGGATATCATGAAGCGACGGCGCGGCCTGGCCGGTACCGCGTTCGATAGTCTGATTATGGTCGCGGGCCTTGGAAAAATTTCGTTCGATCTGATACTCATGGCCGTTTTGGGTAATGATTCCGCATCGCCCCCCGTGGTTGCCGCCTCGTAGGGGCTCATACGTGTTGATGTTCTGGACACGCTTGGGAAAGCCGAAGAGCATGGCGCGCAGATAGGCCAGGAGCGATGACTTTCCGGACTCGTTCGGGCCGTGAAAGATGAGCAAGCCCGGCGGCAGATCGTCGAGATGCTGGTCATTGTAGATGCCGAAGCCGTCGATATGGATGTCGGTGAATTTCATAGCGGCGACTCCAGGTAATGGGCGCAGAGCGATTCCGCCTCGCCCAACAGTTTCTGAAGGTCTTCGTCGGATGCCGCTTCTCCGAGTTTATTGGTCAGGAGGTACTCGTTGAGTTCGTCGAGAATCGCGCTGATGGAATCGGGCAGACTTCCCTGCTGCCGCAGTTCTTCGGACATCTTGAGAAGCTCGCCCAGCAGGTCGTCTTCCTGTCGGCGTTCTTCCAGGTCGATGGTGGGGCGGTAGTCGGGTTTTAAATTTTCGAGCCAGACAAAGGGACTCCATTGGCCCGCCATGTCGCGCGCGCGTTCCAGGAAATCGTCGAGTGCTCCGGCCGCTTCGAGTTCGCCGTAGAGAGCCGTTTCGCCGTGGAGGGTCAGGCGGCAGACGGAAGGACGGTTTCCCGCGTTTGCCCGGTATGCGTCCAGGCGCTCCTGGATGGCATCGGCCAACTGGTCCATTGTATCGATATCTTGAACATCGAGAGATTCATTAAACCAGCGGACCTGGTCGAAAGGGATGAAATCGCAATGGGGTATCCTGCTGTCATCCACCTTCACGCGCAATGCGCCCTTGGGACCTGTCTCGCGCACGTTGCGTCCCTGGAGCACACCGGGATAGGCCACGGTGGGGCGCGCTTCGTTCAGAATCTGCATGGCGTGGACATGGCCGAGTGCCCAGTAGTCGAAGCCCTTGCGCAGGATGCTGTCCAGTTGGAAGGGGGCGTAGGGTTCGTGGCCGGTCTGGCCGGAGTTCGCGTGTAGCAGGGCCACCTGGAAGAGTTCGGGATGCGTCGCTTTAAAGCGTGGGGTCAGGTCGTCGGTGATGTCGCGTCGGGGATAGCTGATGCCCGATATGGCCGCGATAGCCTGGTCTTCTTTCTCAACGAGAATGGTTTCTACCGCGTCGCCTCCAAAGATGTGAACTTTTTCGGGCCAGGAAAGGGTGGACGACCAGCCGTCGAGGGAATCGTGATTTCCATGGACAACAAAGGAGGGGATTCCGGCATCGGCCAGCCGGGCCAGGCCGTCGCGAAAACGCAGTTGGGCGCGCAGGCTTCGGTCCTTGCCGTCATAGACGTCTCCGGCGATGAGCAAAAAGTCGGCCTCGTCCCGAATGCAGGCGTCGATAAGGGTGTCAAAAGCGTTGAAAGCCGCCATGCGCAGGGCGCGCGAAAGTTCTTCCTCATCGGGCGCGTGGGTCCGAAAGGGGCTGTCCAGGTGGAGATCTGCGGCATGATAAAATAACAAACTCATTGCGCTAAAAGATACATGGGGGCGGCGGGACAATCAAGGTGAATGTTCCGGTCAGATGGCGGAATCGCGATCGAGTTTTGCGCGCGGAGGTGGAGAAAAAGCACGCTGCGGGACAAAGAGACCAAGGAAATATAATCGTCTGGAAATCATAAGTCGCGCCGGCTTGTAGTCAGCCTCGTAAGAGGCGTATCTCTGCCAAGCACAAAG
>CAYWYC010000067.1:15550-16707 GCA_964462565.1 uncultured Candidatus Sumerlaeota bacterium
AGGCCCTTGCGGTCTTTTTCTTCGTGGTGATTCCAATACTGGTGGCGGGGATAGAAATTATTGTCGAGCCATATCCACTTGCCGTGGTATTCGGTGATCATGCGTTCGAGGTGGGCCTCGATCCAGTCGCGCCCGGCCTGCCTTCCAAGGTCCACGAGCCAGGGACTGAGGAAGTCGGTTTTCGCTGCGGATTCGGGATCGGGCGGGTAGGCGATGGCGGGATGGTTCTGGAGACTCTGCGATTCCTTGCCAAAGCGCGGGTCAAACCAGTAGCCCAGCTTCATCCCCAGCGATTCCACGTAGTCGCGCAGCTTGTCGGAACCGCTTGGGAATTTATCGGGTGACAACTCATACTCGCCCATCGTGTTGAACCAACACTGGACGTAGCGATCGCCCCAGGGCATCTTTTCGGAGGAGGCGTATTTGCCTTCCTGCACGGGCCCGAAAAACCAGTGGGCGTTGAAGACGTAATACTCGCAGCCGATTTCCGCGGCACGAGCCATTTCTTTTTTGATGCCGTCTTCGGAGTAATAATTTTCCTGGCCGAAGAGTCCCTGATGCATCACGGGCGGCAGGATGGGTTTGTCATTTTCATCGTGGGCCATGAAATGCTCGCGTATAACGCTGCGCAGATGGTTCTGGCCCGTCGAACGATCGCCTTCCCAAGTTCCCATGCTGAAGGCGGGAAGGGCTATTTCCTCGCCCTGCATCATGCGAAAATCCAGGTAGGGCAGGCGCAGTTGCAGTCGTGTTTCGGCCTTGTCGCGGTGGGCCTCCAACTCCCAGGTGCCGGCGTATTCGGGGCCGAACCAGCACCCGGCGCTTTCATGATGATAGAGCCAGATGGGAATCTGCTGGGCGGAAGATTTTCCGCATCCGCCGCAGTCAAGTTGAAAGTCATCGCCCGGAGCCAGGGCCTTTTCCCAGGGACGCAAGCCTTCAGGCGGGAAACGGGTTTCGTAGTCCTTGCCCCTTGGCAAGTGTCCACCCGAGATTCCGCGCAGCAGGCAGTCTGTTTCGTGGGCGACAGTCAGGTCCATCAGGCGCACGTCGGAGATCGGTCCAATATTGCGTTGGGCAAAGAGCCTTGGTTGCCATGTGATGAGGGGCCATTGGGGATGATATTCAAAATCGAGAAAAACGCGCAAAGCGCCTTG
>CAYWYC010000068.1:0-16659 GCA_964462565.1 uncultured Candidatus Sumerlaeota bacterium
TCAGCCCTGCAAGGCTTTTTGCCGAAGGAGAAAATCAACCAGGGTCAGGGCCGTCATGGCTTCCACCACAGGCACGATGCGCGGGCAGATGCAGGGATCATGCCGGCCTTCCGTAACGATGCTGGTGGCATTGCCATCGATGTCAATGGTATGCTGCTTTTGGGCAATGGAAGAGGTCGGCTTCACGGCAATGCGAAAGACAATATCGGCACCCGTGGAAATGCCACCGAGGGTTCCCCCCGCGTGATTCGTGACAAAGCCCTCGGGCGACATAGCGTCATTGTGCTCGGATCCGCGCATGGTGACCGCGCCGAAACCCTCGCCAAATTCCACGCCCTTCACCGCGCCCAGCGACATGGCGGCTTTGGCCAGCTCAGCGTCCAGCTTGTCAAAAACCGGCTCACCCAATCCCACGGGAACACCGCTTGCCACGCATTCGACAATGCCGCCAATGGAATCCTTCTCACTGCCGCACTGGCGGATCAGATCGGCCATTTTTTCCGCGGCATCGGGATCAGGACAGCGCACGGGATTCTTCTCAATGGTGTCCAGGTCCACTTTTTCCGCGCGGATCGAGCCCACCTGCATGGTGTAGGCATGGATGCTGATGCCTGCCTCGGCCAGCATTTTTTTCGCGATCGCCCCGGCAGCCACGCGTCCCGCCGTTTCACGTCCGGAAGCACGTCCCGAGCCGCGATGGTCGCGAATGCCGTATTTTTTCAGGTAGGTATAATCGGCATGACCGGGACGGAATTTGTTTTTGATTTCATCATAGGCCGAGGGCCGCTGGTCGGCATTCCAGATCACCATGGCCAGGGGCGTGCCCGTGGCCTTGCCTTCAAAGACACCCGAGATGATATGGACAATGTCCGATTCCTTGCGGGGCGTTGTCACGTCGCTCTGGCCGGGTTTGCGGCGGTCCAGTTCCTTCTGGATTTCTTCCTCGGAAATCGGCAGGCCGGGACGAATACCCTCCACGTTTACCCCGACGCCCTTTCCGTGGGATTCCCCGAAGGTGGAAATTCGAAACAGCTTGCCGTACACGCTCCCGCTCATGTTTGCTCCCTTTTTTTCTGGATGAGTTTTGCCGCCATCTTTGCCGCTTCCGCCGGTGTCTGAGAGTCCAATTCCACAATGACATCACTATATCGCCTGTAAATGGGATCCCGCTCTCGATAGGTTTCGATGAGTTCCTGTTCGGGATGGTCCGACTTGATATAAGCCGGAAATCCCCCGCGACGGACGCGCTGCACAATCTGGTCTTCGCTGGTATGCAGATAGACCACCTCACCAATGGGCCTGAGGACTTCACGCGTTTCTTCACGCATCAACGCGCCACCACCCAGGGCAATAATCATGGGGCTGGACAGCCGCGCCATGTCGGCCACCTCGATAGCCGCGCGCAATTCCAACTCGCGAAAAGCCTCCGCCCCGATTTTGTGGAAAATTTCCCGAAACTCGAGACGCTGTCCATTCTCGCGTTTATAAATATCTTCCAGCATGCTATCCAGATCCACAAAGCCATATTCCAGCATCTCGGCCATGACGTTACCGATGGTCGATTTGCCGCATCCCTTGAAGCCCGTTAGTAAAATATGGCACATCTCTAGATCACGCTTTCCTGATATCCACGCATGAACCTCCCGCTGTCATGCACCTGTTGAATATACTGGCCGAATCGCTGATTGGCAAGTGGCAAAAGCGGTACCTGCCGCTGCCATCCCGGTGGCAGCGGAGCTGTCGTCTGCCGGACAGTCGTATAAAGAAAGACGCTTACCTTTTGCCCAAAAGAGACGATACAGGGTAATGGAGCCGGGAACCCCTTATGGGGGCTGTACAACACAGTCCCGGCAATTAGTGCTAACTGTTGGTAAAATTCATGGCAATCCAGCCAGTACTTGACAAATTTTACATGTTGAGTAGATACTGAAGAAAGGATGGTTTCGGGGGGATTATCCAGGATCTTAAGTAACGGGCATAGCCTGATCGTATTTCTGTGTTCTTCCTTCTTCTCCCTGAATTTATGAATACCACTGTGCTCACAAGGACGCTTGCATGAACAGCATAGAAGTCAAAACCCGCGAACGCTGCCAGATGGTGAACATTACGTCCCAGGTCCGGGATGCCGTTAAGGATTCCGGCGTGACGGAGGGTATGTGTCTGGTCTATTGCCCGCACACCACGGGCGGTATCACGATCAATGAAAACGCCGACCCCGACGTGGTGCGTGATTTGTTGATGGCGCTGAATCGGGTCGCACCTTCGGACTGGCCTTACCAGCATAGCGAAGGCAACAGCGATGCTCATTTGAAGTCGTCGCTTGTGGGATGTTCGGAACAGGTTCTCATCAATAATGGCGACCTGGTTCTGGGAACCTGGCAGAGCGTATATTTCTGCGAGTTCGATGGTCCCCGCAGCCGAACGGTACATATAGGAATCATCCCTGAAAGGTGAAGTCTCAATGCCTGAGGATAAAAAAGAAAGCAAAGTACTCTACGCAAAGGTAGATGGAGATATTGTGGTTATCAAAATCGTGGGACGGGGTAATTTTAACCTGAGCCCACGGCTGAAGATGGTGGTGGACAAGTTTACCGACGGCAATGCAAGTCCGCGTTTCCTGATTGACCTGGAAGAATGCCCCACTCTGGACAGTACCTTTATGGGGGTCATGGCCGCGGTGGGCATGAAGCAGAAAAGGGAAACGGACCAGCGCTTGAAGGTTTTGCATTCCAACAGGACCACGGAAAGCCAAATGGAAAAGCTGGGCTTGCGTCATATTCTGGATATTCGCCCCTCCGGCAATGGCGTACATGTGGGAGACGAGGACTTTAAGGCCGCCGAACGCGGTAAGCAAAGCCGGCTCGACCAGATGGTGCACATGATCGAATCGCACCAGGCCCTGATCGATGCCCATTCCGGCAATGAGCTCGAATTTCGCAATGTACTCGATAATCTCACCGCCGGTGTCGAGGCCGAAAAAAAGAACCGGAACTGACTCCCTTTTCCCGCACCAGTTTTTCTCATTTACTCGCATGAATAATCCATTCAATTCGGATGCATATATCCTCCGCCTTTTCGCAGACTTGACTTAAGGGCGGGTGTGGGTTAATATGTGAATGGTTTGATTCGAAGAACATTACAGGATGAATGGTATTTCACAGGAGGTACTGGAATGACTGGAATGAATTTGAAAGCAATTATCGTGGTTCTGATTCTGGCTGTCGGACTGTGCCTGGGCGTTCAGGCCGGGACGATTCAGGACGCGATCGACCTGGCAAAGCCGGGCGAAGTGATTGAGATTCCGGCTGGTGTTTATGAAGAAAGCATCGTGCTCAAAGAAGGCGTCAGCCTCATGGGGGCGGGCGCGGACCTTACTTTTATCGACGGCGGTGGCGCGGAAGTAGTCGTAACAGGAGCGAAGGACGCCCTGATCGCGGGCTTCACCGTTCGCAATGGCGAGACGGGCATCGCGGCCCAAAAGGCATACATGGGCGTGTTCGACTGCCGCGTGGCCGATAACGCGAAAAAAGGAATCTTCATGGAAAGCGGCAGTGGCGTTGTCTATCACTGCCTGGTTGAAAACAACAAAATGGCCGGCATGATGTTCGGCATGGCCAACCCCTATGTCACCCAGTGTGCCGTGATCGATAACATCAGCGGTATTCTTTCCATGCATAATTATTCCCCCGTCGTGGAGAACAATTATATCGGCCGCAACAAGCGTGGCGTGCAGGTGGGTCTGAATTCGGCCATTCAGCTCAGCCTGAATACTTTTTTCAAGAATGAGATTGTCGATGCCCACGGCCAGAAAATCGGCGAAACCGACGAGTCGGTCGATGAGGATTTTGACTTCACCGATTTCTTTGGCGAGATGAAAGACGCGGCCTACTATCGCAGCCTGATGGACATGTATTACGAAAAGGCGGCGGCCAGCCATGCGGTGGTTATTTACAACCTGTCGAAGGAAATCGGCCTTTTCGGCGTGACCACCCTTTTCCCATGGCCCAACTTCAACATGGCCCCCTGCTACAAGGATACGGAAATTGAAGCCTACAAGGCCTACGACAAGGTGACGGCCCAGGAACTGAAGGCGGAGTACGTGGAAAAGGGATGGCCCCGCATCGACGTGAAGGGAAATAGCCTGCCGGCCGGAGATATGGAGCGCTATGTGCTCGACATGCAATACGACCATCCGGCGTCGCTGTCCTTTGGCGCGGGCGACAATCTGATCTTCAAGCGGGAAACGAGCCTGACCGTTATCGACGTGGTCATTCCCGAAGGCTATGTGCCGGTGAAGGTGAACCTGCCCGCGGAATGTGTCTGGAAAAACGGACAGATCGTGGTCAAGATGGTGGATATCGGCCTGAGCCAGGTGGAGATCGAGATGACACCGATCATCGATGGCATGATCGATCCCTACGGCTTGCTGGTCGCGCCCTGATCACGCGGCATCATGCGGACTTTCCGGAGCGATGGGTGCGAGTCATCCATCGCTCTTTCTGTTTGAGACAAAGAAGAGTGAGAGGCTGAATCAGATTATCAGATCGTCCAGGTCGCGCTTGGGGACGTAATGGACGCCTGCTTCGTCGCGCCAGTATTTGATGGAGCCGTCTTCGGGCAGTGAGGCCAGGCGGACGTCTTCCACGGGTTTGCCCAGGGCAATCATGAGGAGCAGTTCATAGCGGTCGCCCAGCTGGAATAATTTGCTGAGTTCATCGCGGTTGATGGCTCCCATCATGCAGCCGCCCAGGCCCTTTTCCACGGCTCCCAGCAGCATGCTCTGCGCGGCGATGCCGGGGTCGATGCCGAATTGTTTTTTGATCGTGCGGTCGCCCAGGATGGCGATGTAGGCCGTGGGGCGTTCGCCTTCTTCGGGACCTTTCCATTCGGTCAGGTAACCGGCCCAGGAAACAAATTGAAAGATGCGGGCGTTCATTTCCGGTTCGTGGAAAATTTTGAATTTCAAGGGCTGCTGGTTCGCGCTGGAGGCGGAGCATCGAGCCAGGTCCACGAGTTCGCGGAGGCTTTCTTCGGAGATGGCGACGCTCTCATCAAAGCGGCGGTAGCTGCGGTTTTTCTTCACAAGTTCCTGAATCGACATGATACTTTTCCTTTTCTATCAGCTTCCCTTCTTTTTGTAGTCGGGACACTCCACGGCGTTTGGCCGCTCCGGTCTGCGGCAGACGTGGGGATGGTCATACTTGCAGCTGTCGCAGAGAAAGCGCGGTTCCAGTTGCAGGACTTTTCGGATCAGGTTGCCAATTCGTCGCCACATGGGGGCTCGTGCCCTTTCTTTTCTTCATAGCCGTCGGGGTGCGCCTGTTTCCATTTCCAGGCGGTTTCGATAATGCGTCGCAGGTCGGTGATCTGGGGATGCCAGTGCAAATCTTCGCGGATGCGGTCGGCGGCAGCCACAAGACGGGCCGGATCGCCGGGTCGGCGGGCGGCGTCGATGGTGGGAATCTTGCGGCAGGTGACTTCTTCCGCCGCCTGGATCACTTCGAGCACGGAAAAACCATGGCCGTTGCCCAGGTTGTAGGCCGTTGTGCACGCGCCTTTGTCGAGGGCCTCCAGCGCCTTGATGTGGGCGTCGGCCAGATCGCAGACATGGATATAATCGCGGATACAGGTGCCGTCTTCCGTTGGATAGTCGCATCCGAAAACGGAAATCGCCTCGCGCCGTCCCATGGCCACGTCGAGGACGATGGGGATCAGGTGCGTTTCGGGCGTATGGTCTTCGCCGCAATTGTCGGAGGCGCCGCAGGCGTTGAAATAGCGCAGCGAAATCGACCGGATGCCATGGGCTTCGGAGCAGTCCAGGAGAATATCCTCGAACATGGACTTGGTGCGGCCATAGGGGTTGGAAGGGCGTCTCGGGGCATCCTCTGTAATGGGAACGCTGTCGGGTTCGCCAAAAACGGCGGCCGACGAGGAAAAGATGAATTTCTGGATATTGCATTTCACCATGGCGTTCAAAAGGTTGACGCCGTTTTTGATATTGTTGTCATAATACATGAGCGGATTCTGCACCGACTCACCCACCTGGGAATGGGCGCAGAAATGCATGACGCTCTCTACCTTGTGATCCTGGAGGGTTTTTTCGAGCAGTTCCGTATCGGCCAGGTCTCCCTCGACAAAGGGAATATGATCGGCCACGGCCCTGGCATGGCCCCGGCTGAGATTGTCAAAGACGACGACTTTGTATCCCGCGCGGCTCAGGCGCTCCACGGTTACACTGCCGATATATCCGGCTCCTCCTGCAACAAGAATAGACATACTGTTTCCCCTTCTTTCTCAATGCCGGAACGTTTCCCGGCTTATGGTGTTACTATTTCACGTGGTTAAACTGCACTTCCAGAACATTGGCCCGGCTCTTCATGGTGTTCATTTTCTTTGCAAAAGCCTGAATCGCCAGGCGCGCCTGGAGTTCGCCCTTGTCGTTCATCAGTTTGGCAAAACCGGCTGCCTCCTCCTGCAACTCGTCCATTGGACGCGGGCTGCAGATAAAATACAGGATTTCGGTCTGGTTCTCAACGGCTTCCGGCAATTTTCCGACGGAAAAAGAGCGATCCTGTCCGGGGAAGTAATATTTGCGGTTTTTTTTGAGTGGATTATTGGCGGGCAGGTTTTCGCTGCTTTCGCCACCGCCTGCCGGAAAGAGTTCTCCCAGAAAAGGTTCTTCCGGCGCGCAGATAAAGACATAGAAATAGGTGGGCGCGGAGAATTCGATTTCGGTAAAGGCGATGCGGGTTCCCGAAGGCAGGGACGGGAGCAGGTTGTTGCGGTTACGCAGGCGGCTCCAGGTCCATTTCTCGAAGGGATCGTCCGTGTTTTTCTGGATGGCTATCGCCCCGCCGGTGAGAAAGGCCTGCTCGGAAAGCACTTCAGCCGGAGGCGTGGGGCCTGGCGTCACGGTTGCGGTGATAGTGGGCATTGGTTGCGCCTGGCCATTGCCGCCCGGTTCGTCTTCATCGCCAAACATGCCCGCATAAATCAGCGCAATGAGCGGAGCCAGCAGAAAGGAGACGCTATAGAGCAGGACGCGCTTGAGCCACAGGGGCATCTCGCGGGAAATGGGTGCGGGGAAGCCCTGGCTCGGGGTCGGTCCGGCAGCAGGCAGAGCCGCTCCCGTCCGGGTTCGGGCGCTACTGGGGGTATCGGTGGCCAGTCTGGTCTTGAGCTGGATGAGTTTGTCGATATAGTGAAAGGCGTCGGCCACCGTGGCAATGGGCTTGAGACGCTGTATCAGGTCGGGATGAAACTTTTCGATATCGCCGGAGGCGTTGATTTCGTCGAGGTTTTTTTGCGGCAGAAGGATATGGGCGTCTTTCGGCAGGGTCTCGTGGGCCGCCAGGAGTTTCGGGACAATACCGTCCACCCGATTCACGGCGGCGCTGGCCGATGCGTCGGAAATAACGCCCGTTGCCGCGAGCGCCAGTTGGTCGTATTCCTTGCCGATATGATCCTCGGCCAGGCTGCACAAGAACTTGCAGAAAAAGGCCAGGCCCGCGCTGTCGCCGCTGAAAGATGCCTGGGCCGGCAGGTTGGAATCAAAGCTGGCAAAATAGCGCAGACGCGATTCCGGGATTTCCAGACGACGCAGCAGGTAATAGGCGCAACGCACCGCCCGTTCCGCCGAAGTGCGCACGGCCAGGTCTTCCGCGCCCACAACGGTAACCATGACGGGATCGCCGCTGGGATCGGGCTGGTCCAGTTCCAGTTTCAGTTCGCTGGCTGTTTTGTCGGCAAAAAGACAAAGCACTTTCATGCAGTTGCGGGCCTTTTTAACGAAAGATTCTCTACCGCTGCGCCCATACTATGTCCGATCTTTCTTCGTTTCTCAATGTTTTTTGCTCGATTTGACAGGGCTGAATGTACGATATTGATGGGCAGGCTGCTTTGAAACGATCTGACAGGAAAAACTGAAAATGGATGCCATGACCCATGTGCTCAGTGTGGTGATTGTAACGGAGCCGATCCGCTACAGTCTGGAGCGATCGCGCCTTTCGGTGCAAGCGGATGAGCCGGAGCAGGCTTCGCTGCTGCGTCCACCGGTGGCGTGGCGCTTTTATCTGGCTATGGGGCTGGCGGCTTTGCTGCCCGATATCGACGGCGCGCTGGGTGTGCCCGACGCGATGGGCTGGACCCAGCTGGGATGGTACGCCAGGTATCATCGCGTGATTACCCATTCCATACCGGGCCTGGTTTTCTTTGCGGCAGTGGGGGCATTGCTTGGGGCTTTCTGGCCGCAAAAATGGATGCTGCCCTTTGTCAGGCGGATTGATTCACGCGGCGATGCAGGCCGTCGTTATTCGGGAAGCGGGGCCTGGCCTTTTCTTTTTCTCATGGCGCTCATCGGCGTGACGCTCCACGTGATCGAGGACGGCGTGACGGCCTGGGGTACCTTGCGATTGTTCTGGCCGGTTTCGGATTGGGATTTTCAGTTGAATCGCGTGAACTCGCTGGAGCCGTGGATACTGGCATTTACCTTGGCGATCTGGGCGGTGCAGCATTTTCTTTTGCAGATGAAGCGTCTGCGCGCGGGATATGCCATGACGCTTTTGTGGGTATTGGCTTTTGCGGCTTATGTGTGGCTGCGGCCCATTTACGGCCCCAAGCCCTACGTGTAGAGATTGTGCTCTTGGATATAATCAATAACGGTGTGCGGCAGGCGGGTTCCGAGTTTTTCCATTTCGCCGCGGGCCAGCATCCGGCGAAGGGACGAGCTGCTCACGCGCGGCAGATAGAAGGGCGAATCCTGATCGCTTTCCTTTTCCGACGTGTTCTCCTCCAGGCGCGGCAGCATGCGGATCGTCACCATCTTCTTCAGTTCGTCCACCTCCTTCCATTGGTCCAGTTCATCGCGAATGTCCGATCCCACGATCAGGACAAAATCGGCGTCGGGGTACCGCTCGCGGAGTTCGCGCACCGTATCCACCGTATAACTGGGTCCGTGGCGCCGGCCTTCGATATCAAGAATCTCCACCTGTTCGCCCAAATGGCTGAAGGCGCGGTGGCACATGTCCATACGATGCTCGAAAGGTTCGTGATTTTTGCCGAAGGGATGGTTGGCGCAGGGGATCACGAAGACGCGGTCCAGTTCGGACGTGAGCAGGACAAAGTCCACGGCCATGACATGGCCCACATGGGGCGGGTCAAAGGTACCGCCGAAAATGCCGAAGGTCTTTTTCATTGCGACGGCCTCTCGACAAATTCGGGTTTGACGTCGGCGGGAATATAGCCCTCGTCCGATGCGCGCTCGAAAAAGAGCTCCAGGGCGCGCCGTCCCTTTTCGCCATAGTCCAGGGTCAACTCATTCACATACATCTGGACGAAGCGGTCGGTGCGGTCCGAATCCAGGTCGCGTCCCCATTTGGCGGCCCATTTGAGGGCTTCCTGCCGATGCTCCAGGCTCCACTCGATGGACTTGTGCAGGATCGCATCGGCCTCTGTCAGCACCTTCTCCGGCAGGTCGCGACGAATCGCGTTGACCCCCAGGGGAAGGGGCAGTCCGTCGGTCTGCTCGTACCACCATTCGCCGAGGTCGATGACCAGGCTGAGCCCCTGGTCGCCATAGGTGAGCTGACCTTCATGAATCAGCAGCCCGGCGTCCACCTTACCCGACGCGACGGCCTGGGGAATCTGGTCGAACATGACGACTTCATAATCGAAATCGCCGATAGCCAATCGCAGCGCGAGAAAGGCCGAGGTGCGTTCTCCGGGCACGGCGATTTTCCGGCCCGCCAGATCGCGCGGGTCGATCTCTTCGCGGCTGACCACCATGGGGCCATAGTTGAGTCCCATACTGGCGCCGCTGTTGAGCAGGATATAGCGATCCGTCAGAAAAGCGTAGGCATGGGCCGACAGCGCCGTCACGTCGAGTTCGCTGTTTTCGGCGCGGCGGTTGAGCGTGTCGATATCCTGAAGCACATGCTCAAAATCAATATTGGCGGAAGCCAGCTGCCCCTGCGCCAGGCCGCAAAACATAAAGGCGTCGTCGGGATCGGGGCTGTGGCCCAGGGTCAGTTTGCGGGGAGAATTTTCGGATGCTTGCGACAAAATAAAACCTTTCAAAGGGCGAGAACTGGAAAATCATGCATCGGGTGTGGCGCCGGATTCGCTTGGGGACGAACTGGCCCCTTCCATGTGAACCGGGAAGGGCCGGGTGGCCGCGCCGGTGTAGATGGTGCGATGGGGAAAGGGGATTTCGATTCCTTCCTCGTCAAAGCGCTTTTTGATCTCGATCAGCATCTGATTGTGTACTTCCACAAAATCGGCCGCGGCAAACCAGACCCCAAAGAGATAGAGCAGGGCTGATTCGCCATACTCGCGAAACAGGAAGAATGGCTCCGGCTCATCGAGCACCAGAATGTTCTTCCGGGCGATGTCCAGGAGGATTTCCCGAACCCGTTCCGTGTCTTCCTTATACGCGACACCGATGTTAAAGTCCATCCTTCGAATCGGGTATCGGGTGACATTGGTAATGTTTTCTTTGAGCAATTTTTCGTTGGGAATGCGGATGAGGCGATTGTCAAAGGTGCGGAGCTTCACGGACAGCAGGTCGATATTCATGATGATGCCGCGAGTGCCGCTGACCTCAATAAGGTCGCCGATGACGAAGGGTTTTTCGGAAATGAGAAAAAGGCCGCTGATAATATTGGACAGGCTGGTTTGGGAGGCGAAACCGATGGCCACACCCAGAATACCCGCCGCGCCCAGAATCGGTCCCAGGTTGAACTCCAGAACATGAAGGAGGGAGAGGAATACATAGACGCAGGCGCTGTAGAAAATGGCCTTGCCCGTGAGGCTGCTGAATTGGGCGCTGTGCTTTTTGGACACGATCTTCTGAACAATGCGCGAAATGGTATAGCTCAAGGGCAGGGCCAGGATCAGCAGGAAGACATGGAGCGTCTTGACCACGATGGGATTCTCCTGCCAGATTCCCAGGCGCTCGATAATATTGGCAAAGTCGATTTCGGTAAGCCAGTCCATATTGGTTCTCTATTCCAGAAAAGCCTTGAGGCTGTCGAGGCTGAATTTGAAAATGCTGCGCTTCAGGGGCTTCGGCGGGGGAGCCATCTGGCCAAGGATAGGCTCGAAATCGGGAGCCGTTTCCATATAATCCAGCTGGCTCGAATGCTGCGGGCCCTTGGAAGTCAGGCGCACCATGTTGCTCCAGATGCGCGTCTGGCCCCGATACAGCCCCAGGTGCTCCACCCGCACGCACATGCGCTGAAAGGACAGTTCCGTGTCGCTTTGATTACGGATCGTAACGGGGCATATAAAACGGTGAGGCGTCAGGGGAAAGGATTCGATCCTCCTGCGCGCCCAGGTGCGAAGCCCGTAGCAGAGAAAGCCGCTTTCCGGCGTCCCGAACCAGATGTTGGTCATCTTGATAAGCGGTAACCGGCACATGCTGGTCTTTTCGCGAAGGCCGGCCTTGAGTTCAATGCACAATGGCACGAGCATGAAAAACGTCGCCGTGGAATGGGGCGACAGCACCAGGGGCGATTCGGGGCGTACCACGATTGGCCGGTCGGGCATGGTGGGGCTGACGATGACCTCGGCGGGGACGTTTGGAAAAATCCAACGCCCCATATCCAGGTCAGCCGGCGGATCCGCACAAGGCTCAGGCGCAGAGGAATCATATTCGTGCAGGAGGTCTTCCTTTTCATCCTGTCCCAGGGCAAAACGAAATTCGTCGGCCATGCGGATGACCCACAGGCTGGCCGGGCCAATGTGCATGTGATGCCACTGGTCCACCTTGAGGGGGAAACGGTTCCAGCATTCGAGGTTTGCCATCAGAGCCATTTCATCTTTCTGAAAAGAATCAACTGAATAACAATCAGCACAGCCAGCATGCCGCAAAAGATCGCAAAGGCAATGGGAGAGTCGGAGCCCGGGATACCACCGACGTTTACGCCCAGCAATCCCGTGAGAAAGCCCAGCGGCAGAAAAACCCCGGCGATTACCGAAAGCAAGTACATCTTGCGATTCATCTGATCGGAAAGCATGCTCTGGATGTCGTCCTGGGCGACATAGGCGTGGTCGCGGGTGGCGTCAAGGTCTTCCACGAAGCCGGTAAGCTGGTCCTGGGCTTCGCGGAGGCGAATCTGATGCGGAATAGTGAGCCAATCGATCGAAAGCCTTTGGAGAGAGCGCACCATATCCCGCTGCGGAGCGATATAACGGCGCAGGGCGATGGCCCGCCGGCGCAGTTCGGACAGGTTGCGGCGGAGTTGCTGGTTTTCGCTGACTGTCCCAGTTTCCTCGTGAACGTTTTCAACGCGCTCTTCCAACTCATCGACCACTGGCGTCATGCGATCGTTCAATGCTTCGGCAAGGGTGACGAGAAATCCGCCGGGCGATTTGGGACCGATTTTGTTTTCGAGCAGATGGAGCACATCGGAAGCGGCCTGCAATTTCGAGGCGCGCAGGCTGATGATGCGCGTATCGTCGATCCAGAGCCGCATGGATATCATGTCTTCGGGATCTTCGCCGGGGTTCAGGTTCACGCCGCGCATGATCACGACGATGCCATTTTCAAACTGGACAGACCGGGGACGCGTACTGTCATCGAGCAGGGCATCGCAGATAACGGAATCCAGGCCGGATGTCTCACGAAGAAATCGAACGCTTTCCGGATCCTTGCGGTTGAAGTGGGCCCACACCAGTGCATCGGGCCAGGGGCCGCCAAGGGTTTCCTCGCGCGACATGCGCCGGCAGCCGCCCTGGGCGTCAAGTTCTACGGCATGGATCAAACCGTTCGCAGCCATTATCTCGCTTTCTGTTTGCATCAAAGTTCGCATAAGCATCCAAGAGTATTATATAGAATAAACGACGCACTGCAACGGATAATACCGGCGAGACGGAACCAGGATTCATTAAACCAAGGCGATGGCAAGACTTGTCACTCATAAAAATCAGTCATGTTTTCTTGCTTTGGATTTTCGATTTCGATTGCGATTGCGGTGATCAATCGCCAGGGCGCAATGCGGGATTGGCGGTGCTGTCGGATATTCTGGATTTTGGCGGGAATTTGATTATAATGCACGGGTAAAAAGACGCCGGGCATTCGGTCTGGCGAATTCTCTTGCGGGAACGATACATGAAGAAGGTACGCTGGTCCAATATCTCCCCCGCCCTGATTACCATCTTCTGGCTTTTCATGGTCTATACGCTGGTGGCCTGGCATATATTGCCCGAACGCCGCATCGCCCAGTATTCGTTGATCGATCCGCGCATCCTGGCCATGCAGTGGCAGGACGTGGAAGAATGGAACTGGATACGCAAGGACGGCCAGACCTTTGGAGCATCGCGTCTGACGATTGAAGAAGAACTCCTGCCCGACGACACCCCGCCCGAAGAACAGACCTACATGCTTTACCAGAACCTGGACCTGCGCGCGCCGATCCTGGGGCTGACCAAGCAGATCGAATCGGCCATGACACTTCGACTGAACGCGCTTTTTCAGGTGCAGGACTTCGTGGCCGTGCTTGAATCGGCTCCACTGCGACTCGAAATCGACGGCTATGTGGACAAGAAGCGCCTCTACTTTCGCGTGCGCACGGGTGACGGCGATCCGGCGTATCTTTATCTTGAACTGGAAAACCCCATTTCGCTGCTGGCGGCGGTGCAGCCACTTATCACGCGCCACTTCGACTTGCAGGTGGGCGATGAATATACGGTTCCCGTGGTGAACCCCCTCGGAGGTATGAGTAAACTGGACGCGACCGTCGAAGTGGCGGCCAAGGAAAGCATCGAGATCGATGGCAAGGACGTGGAAGTTTACAGGCTCGATACGACCAGCCGGGAAATAACCCGCAGCCGATGGGTGCGCTCCGAAGGCGTGAACAAAGGCGTCACTGTTCGGGCGGAACTCTTTCAGGGGCTGGTGACAGAGCGCTCCACCAAGGCGGAAATCATCCAGCAATATCTGGAGCTGGCGCGGGAACTGGATATACCGGAATTTGACCGCGAGACCTATGAGGCGCTGGCCGTTCCGATCGGTTCCGACGGCACGGGCGGCGGCATGCCCCTGGACCTGCTGGGCAACATGATGGGAGGACAATAAATGACGGAAACCGTTCCAGCCATTCGCACGGTGCATTTGAAGAAGAAATACGGCGAGCATCTGGCCCTGCGGGATTTGTCCGTGGAGGTGCAGCCAGGAGAAATCTTCTGCTACCTGGGGCCCAATGGCGCGGGAAAAACCACGACCATTAAAATCCTCACCGGCCTGCTGCGTCCGACGGAAGGCCATGCCGAAATTCTCGGATGCGACATCCAGAAGGAACCGGTCAAGGCCAAGCAGCAGATCGGCTATATTCCCGACCATCCCTATCTTTACGAAAAGCTGACGGGCCGGGAGTTTTTCTATTTCATCGGTGACCTTTTCGGCATCGAACGCAAACGGGCCGACGAGCGCCTGGTCGAATATTTCGACATCTTCGGACTCACCGGCGCGGAAGATTCCTTCATCGAAAACTATTCTCACGGCATGCGCCAGAAGTTGGTTTTCTCCGTGTCGCTCATGCATGAGCCGCGCGTGCTCGTGGTGGATGAACCCATGGTGGGGCTTGACCCGCAAAGCGCGCGGGTGCTGAAGCGCCTGCTCCAGCGCAAGGTGGACGAGGAAGGCCTGGCCGTCTTTTTATCGACCCATACGCTTTCCGTGGCAGCCGAACTGGCCGACCGTATCGGCGTCCTGCATCATGGGGAGTTGATTTTTTCGGGAAGCCTCCAGGAAATGCGCGAACAACTGGGCGAAGCCAAAAACCTCGAGGAAATGTTCCTGAGCCTGACGGGCGTGGAACTCGAGCCGGAGGAGATTGAATAGAGCCACGCCTATGCGCCATACGAGCCTCATCCTCCGAAACCGCCTCCGCATCGCGAACCACTATGTCGAAAACATTCGCGACCATGTGTACATCCATCTCTTTGTATTCATGGCGGTGGTGATGTTTATTGTTTTCGGCGGCACGGCTTTTTTCACCTTTCTCTTTCGTTATCTGAACAACCTTGAAGACTTTGGCGCGCTGCTCATGGACCGGCTGATTGGCATGGTGATGATGGCTTATTTTTCGATGCTCGTTTTTTCAAACCTGATCATCACCCTTTCGACGACCTATATTTCCAAGGAAATCGAATATTACATGAGCAAGCCCGTGAGCCACACGAGCATCTTTTTTGTGAAGCTCTTCGAATCGATGGTCTATAGTTCCTGGGCCTTTGCGCTGCTGAGCCTGCCGCTTTTTATTTCGTTCGGCATTGTGCGCGAGGTGCATTTTCTCTTTTACGTGTTGATTCCGCTGATCGTGCTACCCTTCCTGATGGTTCCGGCGGCGATGGGGGCGATTCTGGTAATGGTGCTGACGGCGATTCTGCCGGCACGCCGTGCCTTGAAATACAGCGTGGCCTTTATCGCGCTGGCGGCCCTGGCGGTGATGGCTATCTTTCGTTTTACCGGAGCCAGCGCCACCTTCAGCACCATGAACATGCAGAACTTCACGAATATTTTGTCGATCCTCAAGGCCGGCACCCACGCCTGGCTGCCCCATGCCTGGGTCACGCGGGGAATGCTGGCGCTGGCCGAGGGCGATTATGGCGAATTCTTCTACTGGACCCTGGTGATCCTGAGCACATCGCTCATGCTGATGCAGGTTTGCGCGTGGCTGGCTCCAAAGTTGTATTATCGCGGCTGGTGCATGGCGCGGGATTCGCGGGGTGGTGGAAAAGTGGCTGGCCCGAAAAACGGCCGCGGGCTGCTGCCCCGTTCGCCGATCTTCACGGCCATCGAAAAATGCCTGGGCTTCATGCAGGTCCAGACCCGGTCGCTTATCATGAAGGACCTGAAAACTTTCTGGCGTGATCCTTCACAATGGTCGCAGCTGATTATTCTATTCGGGCTCGTATTCCTCTATATCGCGCACCTGCGCAGCGCCTACTATCGCAACAATGCCTTTGACCTGCTCGTGCCCAAGTGGCAGGTGATCATGTCCTACTTCAACATGGGCGCGACCTGTTTCATCCTGTCGATCCTGACGACGCGTTTTGTCTATCCCATGTTGAGCCTGGAAGGCAAACAGTTCTGGGCCGTGGGTCTGGCGCCGATGAAACGCACCAAGGTAGTCTGGGAAAAGTATTGGCTCAGCTGGGGCGCCAGCCTGATCATCACGGAAAGCCTGATGCTTTTTTCGAGTTGGATTCTGGAGGTGCCGTCCCTGATGCTTGCGCTTTCGGCGGGTACGATTTTCTTTTTGTCCCTGGGGCTCACGAGCCTGTCCGTGGGACTGGGGGCCAGCACGCCCGACTTCAAGGAAGACAATCCGGCACGCATCGCCAACGGCCTGGGCGGTACGCTGAACGTGATCCTGAGCCTGGCCTATATCGGCACGGTGATCGCCATTCAGCTTTTTCCGTCCTTCCTGCTGGTCACGGGAAACTGGCCACAGGGCACGCGCGGCTGGCAACTGGGAGGAGCAACAATCATCGCGCTGGCTGTGGTGCAGCTGATCGTGATTGTCGTCCCCATGCGCATCGGCCTGAAAAAATGGCAGGCGATTGAGTTTTAGATGGAAACCACAAAACCCTTGGAGTAACAGAGCCGGGATTGGTAATTTTGTCGGAAGCCGGTTTGCCGGCAAGATGCCGGCGGTA
>CAYWYC010000069.1:0-16428 GCA_964462565.1 uncultured Candidatus Sumerlaeota bacterium
CTTTCGAGCTTCGCTATAAACGTCCTTAAGATAAGCCAGCGTCGGGCAAGGGTCTTGCAGGGGAATAACAAGTTGAGGAGAGAGGTTCCGGACCAAAGGGCGTCTCTATCCTACATGGTTGATACCGTAGGCGGCGCGTCCAGCGGCCAGGTTTGCACTGGATTGGGCTGAATCGTCTTCCGAATCGGATCTATCTGCCTGGGCCTGTTCATTCAGATCCTTGCTGGTGCTTTCGTCGCCATAGGCTTCGCCTTCGGGTGCCTGGGGGGTTCGGATGCCGGCGGTGGCCTGTGCGGAGCGTTTTTCGAGAGCGGCCGCGGCGGTTGGATCTTTGGCGATTTCGCGCCAGGCTTCGAGCAGCGGTTTCAGCAGTTGGATGGCCTCCTCGATCTTTTCACCGTCGGCCTTGTAATTCGCTTCGTTCAGGATATCGCGGATATAGGCGTAAAGTTTGTCCAGGTTCACGGCTATTTCGCCACCCGCATCAAAATCGAGTGCATTGGACAAAAAGAGAATAATTTTCTGGGTTTTTTGCAGAAGACGGGACATTTCCTGGCGGTCGCCGCCAGCAAGGGCCTCTCTGGCCTGTCCCAAAAACTTGATGCCACCCTCATAGAGCAGAACCACGACGGCGCGGGGATCGGAGGTTTGAATATTGGTTCGAGCGTAGTTTTGATAGCCGGTCATTGTTACATCCTTTGCTGCTGTTTGAAACTCTCTACATGCTTCATCTTATCGGCATCTTTTCCCTGCGCCCAAATATAATCTTGCCTGAAAATTCCTCCCGTGTAAAGTCGCTTTTGGTAAGAACGCTTTTTTATTCGGACATTTTGCCCAGAGTCCGGCTCAAATGATCACCAATATTCTGATATTGGGACATGGCTCTTTCCATAGCAATGAATTGCTGGCGCAAACGTTCGGCTTCGGCGTTCACCCGCGTTTCAATATTGGTGATCTGGTTATTGATCAGATCTATCGACGATGAATAACCATCCCGCTTGGCTGTGATAAAGCCGTTTTCCGAGTTGATATAACTGTCCAGAATATTATTCAGCCGTTCCGAAACACCCTGCGAAAAGGAAAAACTGGAATTTATGGGACCCCTAGAGGTAATGCGCAGTTCCATTCCGGCTGTGTTGGTGCCCGGGATACCTTTCAGTATCTGCCCTTCGCCGGTAGCGGTCCGGCCGTTGATGGTTCCGACCACGTCCTGGCCGGTGAAGGTCTGGTCGGTGGTGCCGATGCCCAGCTGACTGGTGAGCGCGGCATCCTGGCTGGAGCGGACGCTGAAACTATAGCCGCTGCCATAATCCTGACTTTCGATAATCAGTTTACCACCCTCGTTCCGGGCGACCAGGGGGGCGTCTTCCGTTCCAAAGGTTTCATTCAGGCTGTTGACTACCTGGTCGATATTCTGCCCGGCAGACAAGGTTGTGAAAAAAGTTTTCTCCCCCATGGTAAAGGTAAGGAGTTCGTCGGCAGCCAGGTTTCCAGAGAGCGGGTGCGCCGCTGTCATGGTTGCCTTTTCGGCGGCCTGGGTAATGTTGATGCGATAATTACCGGGTTGTGTTTCAGAAGTCGATCCGGCCATTTGGATATCATCGTTCAGGCTGCTTCCCATATTGGCAAAAACGCGCATGACGTTTTCCACGCCCCCGTTGAATGCTTCATTGATCTTCGCCTGGTCGAATTTCAGCGTTCCGTCGGGATTCAGTTTCATGCCAAGCGAGGCGAGGGTGTTGTATTCCCCGCTTACTCCGGGAACGGGATCGGTAATGATTCGGGAAAGCGCGCCGCGGAGGCTGCGGATTGTGGATTCGCCGAAAAGGGGCTGGGCCTGTTCGTTTTCTTCGTCGTAGGCGGTGAGTTCGTTCAGGGTGGTGACGACCTCGTTGTATACCGACTGAAATTGCATGACTTCGGCGTTGATAAGTCCGCGTCCATCTTCCACGGTCGCGGTCACGGGGATTTCGCTTAGCTGTTTAGCGGTAAAGGTCACATTTTCAATGACATCGGAAAAGGTATTATCGGCGCGACTGACCTGGATGCCATCGACCGAGACAATCGCGTTCTTGGCTTGGGAAAGGACCGGATCGAAGGCGTCCACGCGAAAAGTATCGCCCATGGCAAAGTCAGTCGTTCCCGCGCCAAAGGCGAGTTCGATCCCCTCGCCGCCCACTTCCTGGGCCGCCGTCGAAGTGGTATAGACGGTATCGTTGTCAAAGGTCAGGCCGCCATCGGCGGATACGACGAACTGGGCCGTACCAACGCCGCCGCCAGAAATAATCTTGGCCACGAGGTTGGTGGTGCCTGAGCCGGTGTAGCTGCCTGAAGACGTTACGGTTCCGTCAAAAGTATTGGATATGGCGGCGGTAGCCGCTTCGATCGATTTGTTATTGTATTCCAGATTGGTGCTTCCGGCGTCCACGGCAATGGTGTTTTCGGAGCCAGTGTCTGCCGAGGTCAGCACCATGCGATAAGGATTGGAGGGACTTCCGTCGTTAATGATATTGGCGCGCACGTGGCTTTCGGGATCGGCATTGATCATATCGCGGAGTTGGGCCAGGCTGGTTCCGGCGGAAATATCGTAACTTTGGGTGGTATTGAAGCCGACGGTGATATTGAAGGAGGTATCGGTGCTTGCAATGGACGCGTCTTTAGTGGTGTAGCCCTGAGACGCGCGGCGTTCGGCCTGGGCCAGTTGGTGGACCTGGATGCTGTAGGAGCCGGGATCGGCTTCTTCCGTTGCGGAGACTTCCAGGGCCTGGGAATTGCTCGACGTGGCGTCGCGAAAGGTCAGGTCGTCCTGGGAAAGCATCTTGGCGGCCTGGTCCTGAAGGGCCTGCAGTTGGCTGGAAACCTGTCCATAGGCTTCGGATATGCCCTGCATGCTTTGCTGGCGTTGCCGATATATACGAATGGGTCGCCGATTGACTTCGGTGATCTGCTGGATAATATTGTCAAAATCCATCCCCGATACGAGGCCGACACTGCTGGTGATAGACATGTTGCAACTCCTTCTCCGGCCGGGCCGGAAGGTGCACCTGGAAAAATCTTCCGGCTAAGCCATATTCCTGGCCGGAAAAATAATCCCTGCCCCAAAAACTGATATTTCCTAAAGCCCTGATATCGGGCTGTTTACCGCTTTATACCCGTAAAAGCGGATCGCTTTGCCGGGATAGATGCAAAATGTGTTCCGCTTTTCCCATCGGGCTGCCGGCCATGCAAAACCGACAGCCTAAAAAAGAAGGGAGACGGCCAGGCAGCCACCTCCCTTTATTCCGTCTTGATGCAAGCGCGCAGAAGTCCAGGTTCACGTGACGTCCTTGAAGATAACCCCGCGAAGGTCTTCGAGTTTGTCCATCATGTTCCGGATTTGTTCCGGCGGAATTTCGCGGACCATCTCGCCGGATTCACGATTGACGACGCGGACCAGCACTTTTCCATTAATCTCTTCGACATCGAAGCGAAGGGAAGTGGCGCGCTGCTGGATTTTGTTTACCGATTCCCGAATGCGGTCGGCTATTTTTTCCTGGGCCGTTTTTTGCTGGACCTCATCACTTTGTTTGTTCTGGGTCATGGCTTTTGGAGAAACAACCACAACATCATCCGATTTTACAGCCGGTGTGCTGTTTTCAGGTTGGCCAACCTGCGGCTGCGGCTCGGATTTTGCGCCTTCGATAGCCTGATTCGAGCTCGCGGCTTCGGACGGAGTCTCCGACTTGGCGTCGGGCTGTCCTTTGCCGGCGGGTTTGAATCGGTTCAAAGCGTCTATAGGAGTAATCATTTTCTCATCTCCTCAGGGAATCCGCCGATGGGCGCATCATAGCACGATCCGCCCATGGCTATCATCCGGAATCGTTCGGGTCCCGTCCGAAAAATTCCATAGAGAAATATTACCCTAAGAGGGACAGAGCCGCCTGCGGCCGAAGATTCGCCTGGGTCAAAGTGGCGATGCTCGACTGCTGGATGATTTGCGCACGAGTCAGGTTGGCCGTTTCGGCTGCGAAGTCGGCGTCACGAATACGCGATTCCGAAGCAGACAGGTTCTCGATACTCACTTCGATGTTCGAGATCGTGTTTTCCAGACGATTGGTCAGAGCACCAAGAGCGGCCTGCTGGTCCGCCACCTGGCCCAGAGCCGAATCGATAATCCGGATCGCCTCTTGAGCGCCGTCACGCGTGGTCACGTCGATCTTGTTCACCCGTTTGTTCGTATCAACCGAATACGCCTCTTCGTCAATACCGATCAATGTCGAAGCATCGCCGGTACCGCTGACCGTGAAGTCCTGGTCCGAATACAGGTTCACCGTGCCGGTTCCAGTATAGGAAGCATTGGTGAAACCAGTGTTCGTGGCCGGGTTGTCCATTTCCACGCGAATATTGCGTCCGTCTTCGGCGGTCAGCAGAATACGGGTACCGGCGCCTGAACCGCTCAGGCTTGCCACGACGCCGGTTTCGTTGGACTTGGCGTTGATTTTGTTGCGAAGGGTGCCGTCCTCGTCGTCCTCGAGCAGGGAGAAGGTTTCGTTATCAAAAATCACAACCTCATTGATGGTCATGGACTGTGTTGTTGACACAACGCCGCCCATTGTTCGTGAGTTTGACTGGGTGGTCGAATCCTGAGCCGTGGCCTCCACACCCGTTGAGCCGCTGGCCGCGTTAATGGCATTGGCCTTGGCGATGGCGGAGGTGTCTGCCAGGTAGGTGGACAGGCCGTCATCGGCCGAAGGCCCGATGTTGACGGGAGCGCTGGTGTCAGGTGAAGAAATGGTCAGGTCGCCGCCGCCCGCGATCGCGGTGTTATCCACATTGGCCGTTCCTTCGACCTCGGCGATGGAGCCCATACCGGAGGCCCGGAAGTCGCCCAGGTTCATTTCCAGGCTTTGTCCGGCGCCGGCAAAAGCGCCCACCTGGAGGTGCTTATTCGTGAAGGTGCCGTTCATCAGCAGCTGGCCGTTGAATTCCGTGGTGTCGCCAAGACGAGTCAATTCATCGATCTGCGCTTCGATTTCATCCTGGATGGCCGCACGGTTGCCCGAGCTGTTGATGTCATTGGAAGCCTGCACGGCAAGTTCGCGGATGCGCTGCAGGATTTCGGTTTGCGTGGAAAGGGTGCCTTCCGCGGTACCCACCACACTCAGACCGTCACCGGCGTTGCGCACGGCCTGGGTCAGGCCGCGGACCTGCGATTGGATGCCGTCGGCGATAGCCAGACCGGCCGCGTCGTCGGCAGCCGTGTTGATACGAAGACCGGAAGCCAAACGCTGCAAAGAAGTGTCGAGGCTTCGGTTGATGGAGTTCAGTCTGCGCTGAGCATTGATAGATGAAACATTAGTGTTTACTACGATAGCCATAATTCAATCCTCCGTGATTGATATAAATATGTCGGAACCTTCCATAGCTCCGGCCAGGCGGTGGGCCTGGACTTTTAAGGGTAGGACTGCAAGAGCAGGCCATACCGAACGCGGATAACGGGCAAAGCCCCCAAAACTTTTTCCCCTCCTTTGCTGGATTTCCTGACAAGGATGCGATCCGCGCTCGCATGGTACTCCTCGCCTTCTTTCTATATCGACGCCGGTCTGTGATCGCTTTAATATTTTTGCGCAAAAAACGACAGGTGGGGACGGGACTGATTTTGGTCTTGCACCATTATCCTTGCCCCTTCTGGAGCCGCTGGCGCAGGCCGCTGAAGCGTTGGGTGATTTTCTGGTTGTTGATGGCGATCAGATTCCTCTCATATTTTCGGCAAAGAATATAAGCAATATCTTGTTGACAAAACTGACCGGCGTACCTTATCTTACATCTAATTCCTCATGTTCTTTTATGAGCATGATGCGGGGCCGGTCGAGAGACCGGCTCTCGCCTTTTGAGACCCATGGAAATGAAAAAAACCTATACTTATATTGATGGTTTTAACCTCTATTACGGGGCCATAAAAGGCACGCCCTATAAGTGGCTGAATCTCCATTCACTTCTTGCCAGAAAATTCCCTAAAAACCATATTGCCTGCATAAAATACTTTACCGCAATCGTGAAATCCCCTCCCTGGGACAAAAACAAAAGCAATCGACAAATGCTTTATTTGAAGGCCCTGACGTCTTACATCCCAAATTTTCGCTATTATAAGGGCTTCTTTCTCGAAAAGCCGGTAAAAATGCCTCTTGCCAACGAAAAACAAGAAGGTGGCAGGATGAAAATGGTGGAAGTGATTAAGACAGAAGAAAAAGGCTCAGATGTGAATCTGGCAGTGCATCTCCTTAATGATGCCTGGAAAAAGGAATATGAAGCCGCGATTGTCGTATCCAATGATTCTGACCTGGCAGAATCAATCAGGCTTGTTAAACAAGAGCACGGACTGCCAATTGGAATTCTCAACCCGCATATTCATGGCAAAAGCAAAGCATCTGTTCAATTGAAGCAAGCGGCTGATTTTCACGGAACCCTAACCATGCGTGATCTCGAATACGCTCAGTTGCCCGAACGCATTCCCGGCACTAAATATATGAAACCACAAGAATGGTAGAGGATTGGGGGGAATTCGTTTAAGCGAACCACTAACCTTCCCAATGCTGGAGCCGCTGGCGCAGGCCGCTGAAGCGTTGGGTGATTTTCTGGTTGTTGATGGCGATGCTCAGGGCGCGTTTGGCGCCCACGCAGACGACCAGTTTGCGGCCGCGGGTAATCGCCGTGTAGAGCAGGTTGCGCTGGAGCATGATGTAGTGCTGCGTGTGGATCGGCAGGATGACCACGGGATATTCGCTCCCCTGGCTCTTGTGCACGGTGATGGCGTAGCTGAGATTGATCTCGTCCAGGTCGGAAAAGGGGTAGTCCACCAGGCGGCGATCGAAGCGAATCCGCACGTTGTGGTCGAGGCGGTCGATGTCGGCGATGGTGCCGATGTCGCCGTTGAAGACGTCCTTGTCATAATCGTTTTCGAACTGCATGACCTTGTCGCCCACCTTGAAATTCACGTTTCCCCGCGAGATGCTTCGGGGATCCTGGTTGAGGAGGGCCTGGAGGCGCATATTGAGATTGCCCGCGCCCAATGCGCCTCGGTGCATGGGGGTGATGATCTGGATGTCCTGGATGGGATCGAGTTTGTACTTATCGGGAATGCGCTTGCTGACGAGTTCCTCGATAGCCTGAACCGCTTCCTCGGGGTCTTCGCGATCGACAAAGAAAAAATCCATCTTGGGGTCGGAAGCGTCCTTTTTGATGATGGGGAATTCGCCTTCGTTCACGCGGTGGGCGTTGACGACGATGAGGCTCTGGCGCGCCTGGCGAAAGATCGTGTCGAGCCGAACCGTTGGCGCGCGGCCGGATTCCATAATGTCGCGCAGCACGTTCCCCGGTCCCACGGAGGGCAGCTGGTCCACGTCGCCCACCAGCAGGAGTGATGCCGTGGGCGGCATGGCCTTGAGTAGCTGGTGCATGAGCGAAATGTCCAGCATGCTGGCCTCGTCCACCACGAGATAATCTGTGGGCAGGGGAAAATTATCGTTATAGGCAAAGCCGCCTTTTTTGGGATCCCACTTCAGAAGGCGGTGGATGGTGCGGGCGTCCATGTGGGTGCTTTCGCTGAGGCGCTTGGCGGCGCGTCCCGTGGGCGCGCACAGGTTCAGGGCCAGTTGCTTGCGCCGCAGTACATGGATCACGGCGCGCAGGGTGGTGGTCTTGCCGGTACCGGGACCGCCGGTGATGACCATGACGCCCCCGCGCAGGGCCAAACGCACGGCCTCGCGCTGGCGGTCGGCCAGTTGGAATTTCGTGGCCCGCTCAAAATCGTCGATCTCGCGTTCGATATCCATCCGTGGCAGGGATTTGCCCGTATGGATGAGGCTGGTCAGATATTCAGCCACGTTGGTCTCGGCATGGTGCAGGCCGCGCAAATAGACGGCCTTGTCGCCTTCGGGCAATTTTTCGGCCACGGCCAGCGCCCCCTGGGGACCGGCATCGTCTTTGCATAATTCCGCCGTGGCGTTGCGGATTGCGGCGGGGTCATTCACTTCGAGCAATTTTTGAGCCTGCTCCGAAAGCTGGTCAAAGTCGTAAAAGGTGTGGCCGTTGCCTGCTTCGTCGCGCAGGATGTGCAGGATGCCGGCCTGGATGCGTTCGGGAGAATCGGGCGCGACGCCGGCGGTCTGGGCGATTTTATCGGCACTCTTGAAGCCCATGCCGCGCAGATCGATGGCGAGACGGTAGGGATTTTCGCGCATGAGGGTGACGGCCTTGTCGCCGTAATATTTATAGATGCGCGATGCCCAGGTGGCCGAGATGCCGTAGCTCTGGAGGAAGGACATGATCTCGGCAATGGCCCGATGCTCCTGCCAGCTTTCCACGATTTTGCCATAGCGTTTCGGGCCGATGCCCTCGACTTCCTTCAGGCGTTTGGGTTCCCGATCGATCACCTCCAGAGTTTTGTCGCCGAACGCCTCGACGATGCGGTTGGCGTATTCCTTGCCGATTCCGGCGATCATGCCGCTGCCCAAAAAGGCGCGAATGCCCTCGGCGGAGGATGGTGGAATCTGCTTGAAACTGTCCACGGCAAACTGGATGCCGAACTTGGGATTGCGTGTCCACATGCCGCGGATTTCCACGGATTCACCGGCCTCGACGCCCGTCAGGTTGCCGGTGATGACGCATTCTTCTTCCTTCTTGAGCCCCCCGCCTTCCTTGTCGGAAACAAAGCGCGCGATGACAAAGCCGCTCTCCTGGCTTTGAAAGGTGAAACGGGTAAGCGAGCCGCGCAGGACCTGTTCTCCCGGCGGCACTTCACCGGAAGGCTGAGGCGGTGCGGGTTTTTTGTAAAAACTTTTGCGGGCCATTTCGCGCTTATCATATAGAGAAAGGCCGTGGAAATGCAATAAGAACCAAGCAACTGGCAGGAATAGACAAATCAGGGGAAGGCCCAGGCTCGTAGTTAGCGACGTGCGTCGCGTCCCTCTTCGGTGCGCATGCATTTTACGCGACGCACGTCGCTAACTACCAACCAGCCCAGACACATGTATTACATCAGCATTGGAATATGGAATCGCCAGGGCGAGAAATTATCCCATCGATGGAATCCCCAATGGCCCCGCCAGCAGAAATTTTCGCCGGTATTCGCGCGGGGCCATTCCGAGGCGCTTTTTGAATTGCTCGGAAAAGACAAAGGCGTCGGGATAGCCCAGTTCCGCCGCCACCTCCTGAACCTGGCGGCCTTGCTGGAGGCCCTGGCAGGCGGCATCCATGCGTTTGCGCAGACAGTATTCCCCGGGCGCGCACCCCATGACCGACTTGAAATGTTTGCGAAAAAGATCGTAGGGCAGGTCCACCTCGGCGGCCACGTTTTGCATCGGGAATCGCTCGGCCAAGCGCTCCACCATATATTCGCAGGCCCGCAACACCACCTGATCCTCCTTTTTCTTGCGGTGGTTTTCTCTTTCACATTCATAGAGCCGGGCGATCCAGCCCAGCGTCTGGGCCAGTGGAAAGGCTTCGGCTTCGCTGTATTCTTCGCGTTCCACATTTTCCAGCAACCGCAGGAAACCATCGACCAAATCCGCCCGCAGTCCCGCGTGGCCCACCGGCTCCATCCACTGCAGCATTCCCAGTTGCCGACACTGCGCATAAGTCTCCTGGTCCAGAATGATCACGGCTTCCAGAAAATCCTCCGAACCCCGCGGATATTTCCGATACGCGCCCTCCGGAAAGAAGGGAAAAAAGTCTCCCGCCTTCAGGGCATGTTCCCGCCCATGCATATCCATATATTGCGCCGTTCCTTCGATAAGATAATGCATGCTGTAGCGGCCCTGTTTTTTGTTATTCGGACCCGCTTGCACCGGTCGGTCGAGCGGCGCGAAACCGACATTGATGCAACCCCAATCGCCCTGACGCGGGATCAGGCGGTGGGCGAAACGAAAGCGATGCAGGTGGCGGGGTGCTTTCCATTGCGACATAATGTGATCCTCCAATTTCCAGATAAGCCATGAACTCCCATATTGCCTATTCCAATATGGCCCAAAAGGGCCTAATATTCCGCCACATATTTTGAACCGAGGAGATATTTATGTCCACCAAAAAGCCCATGACACCGCGTGAATGTTACAAACGCATCGCCCTTTTCCAAAAGGCGGATTATATTCCCAACTTCGAAGGCGGCATCGCGCCCGTCACCGTGGCCAAATGGAAGCGTGAGGGCCTGCCCGAAGACGTGACGGACATCCGCGCTTTTTTCGGCATCGACCAGTTGGAGATCCATCGCGGCATTTCCTACAATCCTCTTCCCGGACATCCCCGGCATTTTACCGACCTGCCCCAGACCGAAGACTGGAACCAGGGCATCGACACCTGGGGACGCCATGGTCGATGGCACAAGAAAAAAGACGTGGAGGAAAATTGGGCGGACGCCGCCTTTGAGGTGGTGCAGGGCGCTCTGGAAGATCCTGCCGATTGGGAGATCCTCAAAGATATGTTCAAGCCCGATATTGAGGAACGCTACGGCGATCACCGCACGAAAGACCCCTGGCCCGAATTTGTCAAGCGCAGCAAGGACCATGAGCACGTTCTCGTCCTCGAAGCGCCCAGTATGGTCGGCTCCATCAAGGAATTCCTCGGCTTTGAAAACTACTGCCTCAAACTCTGCACCAATCCCGACATGATCGAAGAAATCATGGAAAAGCGCACCGTCCTTGCCATGGAGATTCTGGACCGGGCGCTCGAAGAGGTGGATTTCGATTTCATGTGGTTCTGGGAGGACATCGGCTACCGCAACGGCCCTATCCTCAGCCCCGAAATTTTCGAGCGGCTCGCAAGTCCCCGCTACAAGAGGCTGGCGGACTGGTATCGCTCGCGGGGTGGTGAGATCGTGGCCGTGGATTCCGATGGCGACGTGAACAAGCTGATCCCCGGCTGGATCAAGGGCGGCATCAATCACATCTGGCCCCTCGAGGTTTTTGCGGGGATGGACGTGGTGGGCCTGCGCAAGGAATACGGCCAGGATTTCAGCATGCGCGGCGGTTTTGACAAATTCGTCATCCAGCAGGGCAAGGACGCCATCGACCGCGAACTGGACCGCATCTATCCCGTGGTCCAGGACGGCGGCTATATCCCCGGCTGCGACCACCAACTGCCCCACGCGCCCTTTGAAAACTACTGCTATTATCAGGAGCAAAAGCACAAAATGCTCGGAACCCGTCCCACATACAATCGTGAGGAAGCGCCATCTCCGGCCTGGGATCCGGCCATGGCTGCCGGGCGATAGAGTTATGACAGCATCATATTCCGGGCATGGAATTGCGCGTAAGTTCGGTCACCGAAGCATTCCATGCCTCTACCGTAGTTTTCCCTACCCAAAATAATTATCAAAATAAGTATTGGCCCGAATTGACGATTCATTCGGCATAGGAGATACTCTTTGCAGATGAATGAAGCAGCCCTGCTGCTTGAAGTATACACCTCCCCAGGCAAGACACCAAACCCCTCGCGCTGGTGTTTCGGACGACCTATCCAAAAGCACGTAAATGCGCGAGATAAAATCTCATTTGCCTGAAAGCCTCCCAGCTTATGGACCCGGTGCCTCGCAACAGCATCGGGTCCCCTTCCTTTTGGGGGCTTTTGTTTTTCTCTTAATACTTTTTCGACTAGTCTGACTAGTCCGACTGGTCCGACAAAAACCATCCGCTGAAAAAAAGAACCAAGACCCCATCTGCACCCTTGCAATGTTAACGTTATTCTAACATAATGTCGTGATTTTGGCAGCAATGACAGGATCGCCTCCTGTTATGTGGCACATATTTTGTTGAGAACATAGGACCTACATGGCTGATCAGGAACTGACCACACCGAAAAAATTATTCTCTCTCAGCCAGATCGAGAAATCGCTTATCCGGTTCCAGGAGTCATTTGACGAGTTGAATCGCACCCTTTCCCTCCACCGCGAACCTTTCACGGATGTAATGCTGCAAAACATCCTCGAGGCCTATGACTACCTCAACCAGCTTCTGGTCAAAAATATCGATCTTTTTACACCCGCAGGTCTCCACTCCATGTTGGAACTCAACCATCTCATCCTTTGCGGGAAAGATTCAAAGACCCGCTATGAGTACCACAAGCATATACTGGAAACGCGTAACCGCTACATGTCCCGAATCGGTCCCATTCGCAAATGGGTACTAAAAAGAAGAACAAGCCCGGACCCCTACAAGTTGGCGACGGGTTTTTATAATCGTGCCGTCAGTCAGCCCCAGTTATTTGTCGAGGGCAATCACCGCACAGGCAACATCGTCGTGAATTATCTTCTGCTGAGCCTGGACGCGCCACCCTATATCATCACCCCGGAGACGGCGCGCGACTATCTGGAAATATCGGGAGAAATCAAGTTTACCAATATGGAGTCCTTCCAGGGCTCTGTTTTCGGCTCCGGAATCACCAAACGCCAGTTTCGGAAATTTCTGGAAAAGAACGTGGATGACAAATACATGCGGGGATACGAAGGAGAATAAGTGTGGATCTTATATCAAAAGTTTTTTCCATAAGCATTGAAGTGCTTGAACTCGTCGGAGGTCTTGGCCTGTTTTTATTCGGCATGCATATCATGAGCGAAGGCATCCACAAGCGCGCCGGCCGCAACCTCAAGCGCATCATGGGCGCTCTGACCACGAACCGCTTCATGGGTATGTTCACCGGGCTATTCACCACGAGTATCATCCAATCCTCCTCCGCCACCACCGTTCTCCTCGTCAGCCTCGTCAATGCCGGACTCGTGACGCTGGAGCAATCCATCGGTGTGATTATGGGCGCAAACATCGGAACCACCTTAACGGCCTGGATCGTCTCTTTCTTCGGCTTCAAATTCAAGATCACCATGCTGGCGTTGCCCGCCATTGCCATTGCCATTCCGCTCTTTTATCATCGCAAGGAAAAGGTCCGTGAAGTTGGCGAAATTCTTATTGGATTCGGCATCCTCTTTCTTGGCCTCAGCATCATGAAAGAATCCGTGCCCGACCTTCAGCAGGATAGATACGAGGGGGTTCTTGCCTTTGTTACCCGCATTTCCAACCTCGGCTATCTTTCTGTCTTGATCTTCATCATGTTGGGGACGCTTCTGACCATCATCGTCCAATCCTCTTCCGCCGCCATGGCCATCACCATGACCATGGCCTTTAAGGGATGGATCGACTTTGAACTCGCCGCCGCCATCGTGCTGGGCGAAAACATCGGAACCACCATCACCGCCTATCTCGCCTCACTCGGCATGAATGTGAACGCAAAACGCACCGCCCGGGCCCACATGTTTTTCAATATATTCGGTGTTCTCTGGATGCTTGCCGTATTCCCCTGGTTTATTGATCTCATTGATTTTCTGATGCCCGGCGATGCCTCCGAGCCGGCCAACATGCCCTTTCACCTCAGCCTGTTTCATACGATGTTTAACATCATCAATTCGGCTCTCATGATTGGCTTTGTGCGGCATTTTGCCGACCTTGTGCGCAAGCTCGTCAATCCGCCTGTACGCGTCCGGCGCGACGATGATGACTACACCCTGCCTTTTGTTTCCGGCAACCTGCCCGAAGCCGCGGAATCGAACCTGATCAGCAGCCACGCGGAAATCGCCAAGATGAGCGAACTCGTGCACGACATGCTGCTTTCGCTTATGAATATTATTCCCGAAGACGCGAAAGACCTGCCCAAAATTGCCGATGAAATCAGCGACAAGGAAGAACTCACCGACCAGATGCAGCAGCGCATTGTGGCTTTTCTGACAGAATGCACCATTGAGGCGCTCAGCGAAAACCAGGCGCGGCGCATTTACGCGAGCCAACGTATCACGAATGAACTCGAAAGCATCGCCGACAGCTGCGAAAACATGGCTCATCTCATGCGCAAACGCGCCAAGCGCGAGCTGCAGTTCCACCAGAGCGGCGTTGAAGAACTCATCGATTACACCTCCATCGTGCTCGACTTCCTGCGCTACAATGCCGACTACCTTGAACGCCAGGTGGATCATTACGACATCGACCGCGCCATTGAAATGGAAAAAGCCATCAACAAACAACGCAACCGGCTGAAAAAAGTGGTGCGCAAGCAACTGGCCAAGGGGGCCGATGTCCGCGCCGAGCTGCTCTTTGTGGACATGGTCAAAAACCTCGAACACATCGGCGACTACAGCATGAACATTTCCCAGGCCATGCGTGAAATCGAATAACGCCGCCGCAACGGCTTTGCCCGCAAAACAATTTGCCCTTGCCTCCTGTTCATTGATCTCTATATAATGCGCAGAGAATAGATATTTATTGCATCAATCCATTTTGCCGTTTTTCGGTTTTGGGAACCTTTTGCATAGGATGGCGTCTTGATTGAAGGATCGGTTTTTATGAAAGAAATTGCTTTTTCGTGGCGGGCGGTTGGCACTATGGCGCAAGTGGCCGGATCCGGCGAAATGATATACCTGGTGATTGGAGCGAGTGCCTTGCTTTTTTTTGGACTCATCATCGCCATCATCCTTCGGAAATTCCTGTCCAAGTCCGGCACGGCCAGGACCCTGGATATGAGTTTTCTGGACCAGGTCGGTACGTCCCTGACCCCGGAAGAGATGAAGAAGGTTCGCGACGCCATGTTGCGCCAGATGGTGCATGAGGAAAAGCATAAGCAGGGCGGGGGAAATTCGATTCAGGATCTGGAAATGATGCTGGCAAGCGGCGCCATCCACGAAAAAACACCCGGCCCCGAAATGCCCGAGCAAGCCACGGAAGAAGCCCCGCCGCCGATGCAGGGCAAGACTCCGGACGCGAAATCCCGCTTTAGCGGCCTGGATGCTCCCAAAGCGCCCAAAGCCAAACCCAAGCCCTCGCCTACCGACTATGGCGTCCCCAGGCAGCCGGAAAAGAAAAGCGTCCGCAGCCTTTCGGAAATTCTGCGCAAACCCGAACCCCTGGAAAACGAAATGCCGCCGCCGTCCGAAGCCAGGCCGGAAATGCAGCAGCCTGCCGAAGCATCCGCACCTGAAGAAGCGGGCAGCGGTGATGACGAAAGCGTTTCGGTGGACGTGAAAGTTCTTTATGAAAAGGGCTTGATCAGCCGGGAACAATACGAGAAAATCAAGGGCGCCATGCAGGATGAGAAAAAGGGCAATTCCTGACCAAGGCCCGATTCCAGGCGACACCACCAGAAACGTTCGACTCTGTCCATGAGCAAACTCAAAGTTCTGCAACTATGCGCGGTGGATTTTACGCTGGCCAAGTTTTTGGCCCCGCTCTGCTTTGGCCTGGAGCGCGAAGGCTTTGATGTTACCGCCGCCTGTACGCCCACCACTTTCTTTGAACCCCTGCGCGAAGAGGGTTTGCGATGCGTGGAGATGGAAATCGAGCGATCGCTGAATGTGCGCGCCCATGTGGGATCCTATCGCCGACTGAGCGCCTGGCTGGCAAAAGAACATTTTGACATTATCCACGTCCACACGCCCATTGCCGCGCTGATCGGTCGTCTGGCCGCCTGGCGACGCAAAGTGCCCATCCGGCTCTATACGGCCCATGGCTTTTATTTTCACGACGACATGCCCTGGCTTAAAAGGCGCTTTCATATCGGCCTGGAGCAGTTTGGCGGGCTCTTTCACGATTACCTTTTCACTCAAAGCGAAGAAGACCGCCAAAGCGCCATTCGACATCATATCGCTCGGGCCGACAAGGTTCGCACCATCGGCAACGGCATCGATCTGGAGCGCTTTAATCCCGGCCGCTTTTCGGATACCGACCGTGCGGCCAAACGCGAAGAACTGGGCATCCCCGCCGATGCCAAAGTCCTGGGGATCATCGGGCGGCTGGTGCGCGAAAAGGGATACTTTGAACTCTTTGAAGCGTGCCGGGTTCTGGCCGACCGAATGGATGACTTTCGCCTGCTGGTGATCGGCGACGCCCTGCCGAGTGACCATGACGATTCGACAACGGAGTTGCTGGAGACGATCAAAAATCTGCGACTGGAAGACCGGGTGGTTCTGGCCGGACAGCGCACGGATGTACCCGAACTCCTGCATACGGTCGATGCCTTTACGCTGCCTTCCTGGCGCGAAGGCATGCCCCGTTCCGTGATCGAAGCCATGGCCATGGCCCTGCCCTGCGTGGTTACGAATATTCGAGGCTGCCGCGAGGAAGTGCTTGACGGCGAGACGGGCTATATCATCCCCGTGCGCGATGCCGAAGCATTGGCCGCGCGTTGCGGCGAACTCCTGCAAAATTCGGATGCCGCGCGCGAAATGGGCCAGGCCGGAAGAAAACGGGCCGAGCGCCTTTTTTCAGAAGAAGTGGTGCTGCAAAAGCAGCTGGAAATTTATCACCGCCTGATCGAGAAAAAGGGACTGGCCTGAGTCATTATGTGTTTGCCTGATTCATCCTGATGCAATTGATGCTCCGGCGGTGCACGGCATGAATAGGGGGCTATTCGTGTTTTTTT
>CAYWYC010000070.1:0-9118 GCA_964462565.1 uncultured Candidatus Sumerlaeota bacterium
TGATACTTGCTCAGGTGCGCGGCACGGGCCATGTCGTCCACCGATATGGGTTCGGTTTATGGGGATGGCCGCGTTTACTGGCCGAACTTCGGCGCTCGGGTTCCGCGTCCGCGCCAGGGCTTTTTCTGCGCCGACGCCAAGACGGGAGAGATTCTCTACAGCGAACAACCCGAGCAGATGCCGGAAACGGTCTATGCCGCTCCCCTGCTGGCGGGGGGACGCATTTACATCCCATCACTCGTGACCGGCACCTATGTGCTCGAAGCCGGGCCTTCCTACAAATTACTTGCGCACAACAAGATCGAAGGCGATGATACGACATTCAACGCCAGTCCCGCCCCGCTTGGGAATGATGCGATTCTCCTGCGCAGCGACAAGGCGATTTATTGCATTCGATAAGAGGTTCCAAAAAATATACAAGGAGACATCATGAAATCTGTGAGCATTAAAAGCATACTAGGGCTTGTTATATCCCTTTGCCTTCTGACGGGAATCAGCCTGGGCCAGGAAGCGGAAGGTGAAGTGAAGGTAAAAACCGGCGAATTGATCATCGAGCCGCCGACCCTGATTTGCCTGGGATTTGAATGGCGGGTGGAAGGCGACAGCAACGGTAATGCCCAGGCCAAGGTGCAATACCGCAAAAAAGGCGACACGGCCTGGAAGGACCACCTGCCGCTCTATCGCATCGGCTTGGGCAAGACGGCCAACTACGGCTTCGGAAACTTTGGCGATCCCAACCATGACATCCGCTATACGCTTCCTGATGCCCTGTGCGGCAGCATCCTGGACTTGGAGCCGGGGACCGAATACGAAGTGCGCCTGGAAGCAATGGACCCCGATGGCGTGGAAGGCGAAAAGGTGAAAATGCTGACGCTGTCCACGCGGCCGGAGCCAAAACCTTTTGAGGGCGGTGAAGTCCGCCACGTCTATCCTCCCGGCTACAAGGGCGAAAAAGAAGAACCGACCTACCGCAGCATCATGCACGCGGTCAACGGCTTTCATCCCTGGTGCGACTGCTACCAGATGGTGCACCCCAACGCGGCAAAGCCCGGCACCATCATCAAGGTCCATGCCGGAACCTACAAGATCGATTACCATAACTATCGCGAAAGCACTCAGCGCTGGCTGCATGGAACGATCACGCTTATCCCTGACGGCACCCCGGACAAACCCATCGCCATTGTGGCCGCGGGTGACGGCGAGGTGATCATCGACGGCAATGGCTGCCACAATCTCTTCAACGTAATGGCGGCGGATTACCTCTACTTCGAGGGCCTGACGATCCAGAACACGGAAATTGCCTTCCATGGCGGATTCCAGGGAGTGATGGGCTGCAAGGGCCTGACCGTGAAAAACTGCTGGATTGAAAACGTGACCTATGGTGTTCTGGCACAGGATGGCCGAAGCGAAAACTTTTATGTGGGCGACAACGTGATCATCGGCAAGAACCCCCATGACCGCTTCAACCCGGAAAGCGGGGGTGCCTGGGGGCGAACCAAGGGCGGATATTCTGTGAATCTCGCCGGGAAGGGCCATGTGGTCTGCTACAACTACACCGCCGACATGTGGGACGGTCTGAATGTCTTCACCAACAGTCTGGCCGATCCCGCCTTGGGCCAGCAGAGCCGCGCCATCGACTTCTACAACAATGACGTCATCAACTCGACGGACAACTTTATCGAAACCGACGGCGGCTACTGCAACATCCGCGTATTGCGCAATCGTTGCTTCAACGTCATGGGCGGTCCTCTTTCGACACAACCCATTTATGCCGGGCCTGTCTATTTCATCCGCAACATCGTATGGAACGCCTACAAGGGTCGCTCGCCCCTGAAGCCCGGAGCCAGCACGCCTATCCTCATCTGGCTCAATAACACCTCCTCCTGCAACATACGCACCCCCGGAAACGACCAGTGCGACATCCGCAACAATCTTTTCATCGGTCCGAACCAGACGGACGCCATCGGCAAGCAGGTGCACACGGTCTGGTATCGCGAAGGCGCTGCTGCGAATCGCATGATCGATTATAACGCCTACCGCCCCGGTCTTCCGGGAAAGCCCTACAAGGTGGGCAATCAGGAATTTGAAAACTTTGACCAAATGCGCGAAGCGACGGGCATCGAAAAGAATGCCGTCATGGTCAAGGGCTACGACGTTTTTGAAAAGGCCGAAGAACCTAACCACGCCATGAGCAACAAGGACCGGCTCGTGCGGACGAGAGAAGTGGACCTGATGCCAGCAGCCGGTGCACCGATTGTGGATGCGGGCGTGATGATCCCGGGCGTGACGGACGGCTATTTCGGCGCGGCTCCCGATATGGGTGCGCTGGAACGCGGCAAGGACGCGCCTGTTTTTGGACCTCGCGGCGGCTATTTCATGGAACGCCTCAAGGCTCTGCGGGAGGGACGCTATAATACCCTTAATACGCAACCGGAAGCGCAGCTTGACGCCGATGCCGGCGATACGCGGGAACCGGAACAGATTTCCGTGCCCACCGCCGAGAATGCTTCCCTGGGCAAGCCCGTCAGCAGTGTGGAAGATACCGACGGCGACGGCCTTATCGAAATGATCAAAGTCGGCAACGCGTCCTTTCCCGTGTCGAAGCTCGTCTTTGGCGTGGCCAAGGCCAATCAGAATGTACCCCTGGCCGATCTGGCAAACTTTGATATGAAAAACGGCATGCCCAGTCATGGTAGCGGAACACTGATGGTGGATGTGGTGGACTTTGGCGGCAAACGCGAATGGCAGGACACAAACGGCGATGCTCCCGACTTCTTCATCTTTGAAGCCGGGGGCAACGACAACGTTCTGGTCGCGCCGATTCTGGCGGATGAGACCTTCGGCAAGGCCGTAGCTGTTGGCAAGGGAGCCTGGGGAGATACCAAAATCGATACTCCCATCGGCGCGGGAAATGCCGTAGGCGTGGCGATCGAAGTGACGGAATTGCTCGACGCTTCCGGAAAACCCCTCCCCCGCGACACCAAACTGCGCGGCATCCGCATCATCAGCCAACCCACCGGCATGGACCTGACCTGCGTTTGCGCGGTTCGGTGAGCCCATCTTGAAATGTCCGACTAGTCTGACTAGTCGGACTAGTCAGACCTGCCCCCAAACCCCGTTTTTTCATCCTGCTTCTTTTATTTTGCGGCTTGCATTTTATCGGGCTTCGCGTATATCCTTGCCTGTCGCATTTCGAGCCAAAGGAGATGCCTGTTCATGTCTAAGAAAAAGGACAAAATAAAGCGCCCCGACCTGGATTTTGAAGTGGAATTGCAGCATGGCGGCCGGACTTATGATCGTGGTGTGGGTGACTGGTGGCTGGAGCAGTCCAACGACCTGGCCCACCAGAAAGCCTATCGCCATATTGCCGAATATATCCGGGCCCAAATCCCCAAAACCCCTAACCGGATCATCGATTATGCCTGCGGGGCCGGCAATCTGCTCGTTCATCTTTGCGACGTGTTTCCCGACTCCGAAATCATCGGCATCGACGGCTCCAACAAGATGATTGACACGGCCAACGAGCGTCTGGCCGCGATCAATCCAGACTGGACGGATCGTGTGGAGTTCTGGGAAAGCGACTTGCCGAATTTTGAATTGCCCGATTTCCAGGCGGATTTGCTGATTTTCTGCTTTCCCAATATCTGCCCCGATGAGGATGATCAGGACTATTACGACGAACACGGCGCTGAGCATAAAAGTGACAAAAAAGTGGCAAAATGGCTGTCCAAAGCGCGGGAGGAAGACCCCGACGAGGAAACCTGCTTTGACAAGCCCAGCGTTGTTTTTACCGGACTCATGGACTGCAAGGTGGTCAGCAGGAATATCCACCAACTCCTGCGGCCCAAAGGCTGGTGCGCGCGGATTGAATACGCCAACTCGGAATGGGATGAACTGACGAAACTGGTGCGCATGCGTCAGGCCTTCGAGCAGGGCTTCCTGGGCAAAAAAGTAAACGGACGCCGTCCGGAGAAGATTTTTAAGAAAAAAAGCAGCCGCTACTTCCCCTCCGAGGTGATTTCAGATGTTTATCACCAGACGGGAGACGAAAGCGACCTGGAGGGTGGCTACCAGATAAATATTCTGAAAGCAAAAGTTCTTGAAGACAGCGAAGAAGATTGATAACAAACGAGCGCTCCGACCGATCTGAAATCATCATCATGGGATTGTTGACAGTGCCCTTTTTTTTTGACAATATATGGGCTCAAGTTTGCCCCCGAAGGGGTAACGAGACGGATGGAACTTTGTTTTACCGCATTTAATGGCAAGGATGAAAAATATGGTCAATCACAGCAAACGGACTTTTTCCGGCCTCTTCCGTATTGCATGTATCTTGTTGCTATGCCTGACATGTCCCCTGATAGTCGTGGCCGCCGAACATCCCCTGGAAAAGATGGATATTCCCGCCGACATGGACAAAGCCATGGAGGCCTATCAGAATTCGGATTACAAGACGGCCCGGGATCTGGCTTCCCAGAATCAGGATCATATCATCGCCAGACTCATCCTGCATCTTTCCGATGTTCACGACTCGACCAACCAGAACTACGGCACCGGCCTGGCAGGGCTGAAGGAGATTTTCGAGGACGAAGAACTGAATCCCTGGCTTCGGGCGGAAGCGGCGCTCAGCTATGCCCGCACGATCCAGGTGTTCCAGGTTCGCGAACGATTCCTCTCCGAGTATGGGGAAGTGGATGTGGAAAAAATCTTTCGCGATGTCATCGAATGGGTACCCGAAAGCAAACAGGCCTGCACTGCAGTTATGTATATTTCCGACCAGTATCTCCTGGGCGAAACCACGGAAGAAAGAATATCCAAGGGCTTTAAAATCCTTGAAGATTTCATCCGTGAATACAAAGGCGATCAGAAAAACCTGGTAGCCGTCCATCTTTTTCTGGATCCCTGCTATATCGACCTTCGACGTAACTATGAGCAAAGCGTAAAGCACCTGAAAAGAGCCTTGGAACTCGGCATTTCCAACAGCAGCAGCGAACGGGCGGCGGTTTTTCGCATTGCCCGCATAAGCGATGCCGTACTGGGCGACAAGGAACAGGCCCGTCAATATTATGAGCGATTTCTTAAAAACTACGAATACGCCCGGGAAGTTCCCCTGGTTAAAAATTACCTGGAAGAACTCAATGCCGAGTAATTCCGACTGAGCAGCGAATTATCTTAAGGGAGTCACCATGCCGGTAAATGTTACAAAAGCGCGTTTAAGAACCTATTGGCCGCTTTATGGTCTTATCATTGTTCCCCTGGTTTTGGTCGTGGTTTTCAGCTATTATCCCATCTACAATGGTATCGTCCATATCTTCTATCGCTGGGATGGCGATACGATCGAAGAGTTCAACGGTCTCACCAATATCCGCAAGATGTTTTCCGACTATGACCTGCTCAAAAGTTTCGGTGTGGTGGCTATTTTTATCTTTGCCAACCTGATCAAAATGATCCCCTCGATCCTGACGGCGGTGGTGATTCACCATGTCGTGAACGAGCGCTGGCAATATGCCTATCGCGTCGCCTTTGTCATCCCCATGATCGTGCCCATGGTCGTGGGTATTTTGATGTGGAAGTACTTCTACGAACCCAATGCGGGGGTGTTGAATTCGCTCTTGCGGATGGCGGGCTTGCTCGGTCCCACCGAAACCATCCAATGGCTTTCAGACAAGCAACTCGTGATCCCGAGCCTTATTTTTCAGGGCTTTCCCTGGGTCGGGGCCTTTGGTGTTCTGATCTACCTGGCCGGCCTGCAGAATATCGGCAAGGAGATTTATGAATCCGCGGAAATCGACGGCGCCGGTCCGCTGCACATTTTCTGGTTTGTTGAGATTCCACTGATCATGACACAGATTCGCATCAATCTGGTGCTCATGGTGATGCATACGATCCGTGGTTGGGAATATATATACCTCTTTTTGGGAGAAGAAGGCGGACCCGATGGAGTGGCGTCGGTACCGGGCCTGATTATTTTCCGCGAAGCCTTCAGCCGGGGCTACTTCGGTTATGGCTGCGCTATCGGCTTCCTTATTTTCCTGATTACGCTGATTCTGACCTGGTTCAACAATAAATACGTCCGCGTGGAAAAATAGCATAAGGCTTTTTCCCGAAATGCAATACCCGAAGGAGCAAACATAGTGGCCCGCAAAAGTTTTGTCACAGAACTGCCCAAACACGCCTTTATCTGGTCGATCCTGTTTATGGCGTTTATCCCGCTTTACCTGATGTTCATTATCTCGCTCAAAGATAATGTCCAGTTTTCCCATAATCCCTGGCTGCCGACGCTGCCTTTTCACTGGGAAAACTACAAGGTCGGATGGGAGCACGTGGGCGCGAGCATCTGGAACACCATGTTCGTGGCCATCAGCGCCACGGTTTTGTCCCTGATCTTTGGTGTATGCGGGGCTTTCTTTTTTGCGCGCTACAAAATGCCCGGCTCGAATATTCTCTTTTATATCTTCATCATCCTCATGCTCTATCCCGGCGTGGCCAACATGGTGCCCACCTTCAAACTGATCTCTTCGCTGGGCCTTTATAATACGCATTACGCCCTGATTCTCTTGTTTGTCGCGGGATCTCAGGCGTTTACTATCTATGTAATGCGGAACTTTATCGAGGACCTTCCACAAGACCTCTTTGACGCTGCCGACGTGGACGGTTGCTCGCCCTGGCGGCAGATATGGACCATCGTGGTCCCCCTTTCCAGCCCGATTATCGGGACGCTGGGAGTGCTCCGGATTATCGGCGAGTGGAATGCCTTCGTCGGTCCCCTGATCATGCTGCGCGACCCGCACAAGCAGATGATCGGCGTGCGTTTGCTTTTTCTGGAAGGCGAATACACGAAGAAGTGGGGTGAGATGATGTCGGGCTATACGATTGCCTCGATCCCCCTGATCATTCTCTTCCTCTTCTGCATGCGGCTCTTTGTGCGGGGTCTTTCGGAAGGCGCTATCAAGGGCTGACGCGATTTATTTCCCCGTGCTCTCCTGGCGGCGATATTGGAGCGGTGTGATTCCCATGTATTTGCGGAATTGCCGCGTGAAGTAATTCGCGTCCCGAACACCCACTTCCCAGGCAATTTCACCTACATTCAGCGAGGTGCGCCGGAGCAGTTCCGACGCCCGGGCCATGCGTAATCGATTGACATAATTGATGGGCGCACAGCCGCTGGCTTCGCGAAAGGCCCGCTGAAAACTGCGTTCCGACATATGCGCCATGCGCGCCAGTTTTTCCACACGCAAATCTTCGGCAAAATGCTCTTCCAGCCAGGCCATCGTTTCGGCCATCGAAATCACTTCCCGCTGCGGCGGCGTGGATTCTGCGCCATAATAACGCGCCAGGAAACTGATCAGCCGAATCAATTGCCCCAGCGCCATGCAGCGATATCCGGGCCGACGCGCCTCCAGTTCCTCGCGCAGATCTTCAATCCATCCATCGAGTCCGGCCATTCTGTCGGGCGTCAGTTTCAGGCGGCTCTGGAAGGCATGACGCCGGCGCATGGCAGGCTCCAGCGAAAAGAGCGCATGATATCCGGGAATGGCGCGCAATTCATTCAGGGGCAAAGGCAACTGGTCCTGGTCGAAAAGCACATTCACCAGCCGCAAGTCACGGCAATCGCAATAGCCATGTTCCTGGGAACGATTGATTACAAAAACATCGCCACCGCCAATCTGATATTCCGCTCCTCCAACGGTATGCTTGCCCTGTCCCGAAAAAACCAGGACCAGTTCGGTAAAGGCATGGGCATGAAAATCCACATCCCGGTTCAACTCATGCCAGTCGGTCTGAATCGGAAAGTCGCTTTCGCGGAAGAGTTTGTTGGAGAATATGCGACGCATAATAAGCTTCCTGGCGGAAATATGCTATTATTTGGCATGATAGTCAAGCATTTCCGGCTTTATTCGGCGATCCGTCTTGTCTTATAATCCCATTTCAGCAGTGCGCCGGAATCCTGGATTCTGGCATATATGTGCTGCGTTCATCCGCGAAAGGAAACTTGCCCATGCTATCCCGCGAAAGAGTAATCGCCGTAATCGAACACCACAAGCCCGACCGCGTCCCCTATTACGGCTGGTTGCGCGCCAACCTGGAGGAACCCATCAGCGAAAAATACGGCTCTGTCGCCGCTTTTGAAGATAAATACGAGTTCGATTTTGCCCATGTATTCGGCGGTCCCGTATCCTACTGGGGTACCGACGATCTGCAACCGCTGCGCGAAGAGCACGGGATTATCGAACCGTCCATGCTGCTGGACGTACCCCTGCACGATGTGAATGATGAAGCCGCCTATGAAAACCTGCGCGGGCTGATCGACCATCACAAAAACCAGCGCGGCCGCTTTGTCTATTGCCAGACGCCGGGCATCTTTGAAAAACTCAACGCCGCCTTCGGTATCGAAAACCACCTGGCCTGGCTGCTCATGTACGAGGACGATCTGAAAAAAGTCTATGACATGCATGCCGAATGGAACCGCCAGTTTGCCATGAACATTCTGGACCTGGGCGTGGACATGGTGCATATTTCGGATGACTGGGGCGCGCAAAACGGGCTGCTCTTCAACCCCGATACCTGGTGGAAACTGATCTATCCCCAGCAAAAAAAGGTAACCGAAGCCGTCAAGGCCAGAGGCGCTTACCTCAGCCTCCACAGCGACGGCAACGTAAAGGACCTTGTCGATGGAATCATGAAGTTGGGCTTCGACGTGGTGCATCCCTGGCAGGAATCGGCAGGGATGGACTTGCAGGATTTCAAGGACAACTACATGGATCGGTTTTCCGTGATGGGTGGGCTGGATGTGCAGAACACCATCGGCTTTGGCAGGCACGATCATCTGGTTTCGGAAATCCATCGCGTCATTGACATGTTTCGCGACGGTGGCCTGCTCTATTGCACCACCCATTTCATCCAGGCCCACTGCACCATGGAAGAACTCGAACTGGCTTTTGACACCGTCTATGAAGCGGTGAGGAAATAAAGTGCCAAAATAAGGCGCGCGGAAAAGATACGCCCCTCACGGCCCCTTACCAGGACCATTACAATTTGGTGGAATCCGATCGCCCGTTTCTGGTCACGATAAAACCAAGCGCCAGGAATATCGCTGTGCACCCGAGGGAGAAGATAA
>CAYWYC010000070.1:9218-16312 GCA_964462565.1 uncultured Candidatus Sumerlaeota bacterium
GTCACGATAAAACCAAGCGCCAGGAATATCGCTGTGCACCCGAGGGAGAAGATAAGGTTCCAGGCACTATCCGGTCGTGTCGTGAAGGCCGGCCAGAATCGAGTGAAGGGCGCGTGGGTGGCCTTTCCCACAAGCCTCCAGAAACTGCTGATGCCGTCGAGCAGGGGATAACGAAAGGCGGGCAGCAGCGTCAGGACGAATACAATGCCCGCGCTGATCCATACCAACACCTTCCAGAGTCGCTGAATCCAAATGTTGCGTAGGGCAAAAGCCTGCGCGATAAACCAGGCGACCGCAGGCATCAGGCAAACCACATAGCGCCCGGCGGGACTCCAGCCCGTTTCCCAGTAAGGGCTCTTCACAAAATAATACACCATGATCAGTTGGAAAAAGAGCAGGGCCCGCTTCCAGTCGCGACGCAACCCGACGGCCAGTCCGGTAAACCCCATCAGCAAAACCGGCATATAGGGCACGGGACTGCTGCCCTGGTCATAGATACCCGCCATCATGAAACGGACGTATTCCATAAAAGCGTAATTACCCTGGATCACACGCAGGGCAACCTTGAACCGGCCGTAATAGGCATAGCCTCCGATAAAAAGCACATCCACCACAAACAGCGCGACCATGAGCAATACCAGCATCGGCGGCAGGGCCAGCATGAGTCGGCTGCGCTTTTTTGGATGAAAAAAGGCAAAGACGCAAAGCGATACTGACAGCAGGGCAAAGCGGGCCTTGAGCATGGGCAGGGCCAGCACGCAAAGGCCCAGCAGCAGAAGCCCGTGCAGACGGTTTGTACGTTCCGACACGATCAGGCGCATTCCCAGGATCACGATCAGCGCTGCCACCGATTCCGGATAGACCTGCGCCGAAAAGATGAAAAAGGGACTGAGGAATGCCGCCACGCCGCACGCGCGAAAAGCGCTTCTCTGATTTTCACATAACTCCAGCATAACCATGGCCAGTTGCCACACGGCAAAGGCCGCGAACAGCACCAGGAACAGCACCACCAAAAAGCGCCCGCCAAGGGCATAGGGAATCGCGATCAGCACGGGGAAAAATATCTCGTGGCGTGCCACAAACTGGTCGGAGTCCGTATCGAACTGTGATTCGAGGTGATCGCGGAACAGGCGATAATCCTGCCGGGCGAAATTGTTGGCCAGTTTCAGGTCGCCGTCGTGCACCAGACTGTGCGCCGTAATCAGGTAGTGCGGTTCGTCGCCCGTGGGTGGATATTCGGCCATGGTCCACAGCGCCGCAAACGCGAAAAAAAGCAATGCCAGCAGTCCGAGGCCCTTGGCGGCCGTGGTCTGCCAGTAACGCCCGGTTCGCTGCAAATATTCATAGAAAAACCAGGTCTTGGAAAAGAGCAGCGCCAGATAGAAAAGCCCCATCATGGAGACCATGGTTCGATTGGCCGGATCAAAGCCTTCGCGTTGCATTTTCTCCAGAAGAAAGGCCGGCAGGAGGGATGAAAAATCGATCATCTGCGGCAGGACCCATGCCAGGGGATAAAAAAGCCAGATAGCCGTGCAGACCAGATCCTTCTTGGCCCAGGAAGCCAGAAACTGCATGGCTTCATCCTGCATTTTTTCAGGCTTGTCGCTTCGGGCGGCCCTGCGATATATGCGTCGGCTGTACAATCCCCCGAGCAGACCCCACAACGAAAATAGCGCAAAGGCCAGAGCCGGGGCATTGAAATGGGCACGCCACTTATCGGCATAAACCGGCCAGTCGAGGCGCCCCTGGGCCATGGCGATGCGTTCGATATTGTAATAGAGCAGGCTCAGGAATATCCCCAGCGCCGCCGTAAACCACGCGGGCAGTCCCTCATCGGGAAAGAAGCGTTCAAGCGCCCGATGGATTCGGGTAGTCGGGTAGTTTTCGATGCGTTCTTTCGGCATGGGTTATCCGCTGATGCTCTCTATTGTGGCCCTTCGGGGATATCGGGAATTATCTACACAATGCCGAAGGCGTTTCCAATATAGCCCTTCCGGAGTTTTTGGGATTATCGACACAACGCCAAAGGCGTTTCCCAATAATAGCACCGGGTTTCAACCCGGTGAAAATTCCGACAAAATATAAAAACCCTGAAGGGGTTTTCCTACTTATTCCAGATATTGCGGATCATACTTGACATCATAATCTCTAAGCAACGTTTCCAATTCTTCTCGAAACGAAACGGTTTTATGATGGTCCGCCTGATTTTTAATATACTGGATCACCTTTTCCTTTCCAGGTGGCTGTATGTAAACGCGCCATATCCCTTCTGCCAGGCTTCGAAATTTCTGAAAACAGCCTCTGCTTTTATCCACTTCGTGCTTGCTGTTTTAATCTCTTTTATCAGGTTGGCTAAAGATATGGAAGGATGCAGGCTAAGAAAGACATGAACATGATCGGGACGGGCATTAATACGATACAATTTGCATGAGCGTTTCTTCAGGATCCCCCAGATATAACGGAACAATTTCTCATGGTTTTCTTCGTCCAGGACAGTTTGCCTGGAGTATGTCGGAAAAATAATATGATAGTATATCTGTGTAAAGGTTGACATATTGGGAAACCCCTTCAGGGTTAAATCATCATTATATTGCCTATCCCGCGGGTTAAAACCCGCGGCTACTAATGGTGAAGCCCTCCGGGCTTCTAACCTGAAGATATCGTTTAATCCTCTCTAACATTGCTACCCATGTATCTGATTCCGCAAAACCCCCTCTAAAACCCTTATTGTTTCTGACCGTCTATATTCTGCGCGTTTTCCGGAACCGGTTCGTAGGCCTTGCGCCCATATACCTTTTCATAAGACCGACATGCAGGGCATACATGGCTTTCCACGTTTTTTACCATCCAATAGGCCAGTCCTTTTTGCTTTTTGCGGGCGTGGCTGCATACGGGGCAACGGCTGCAATGTTTTGCAAGGGTGCGGGTCAGTTTTCCATGCTCTTGTTCTTTTTCCGTCATCTCAATCTCCTCCGGGGCTTTTTTCGATCTTGCCCTCTTTCGCCAGTTGGATTACCCCCACAATAAAATCTTCATGCTGTACTTTTTCTGGTAACTCTTCCTGAATGACGTCGGCATCATCCTCCGCAATTCCGGCCACCCTGTCTGCATGATCCAACGCCCAGGTGCGATGCAATTCTCCATCATCCCCCCGGACCAACAGAACAGCTTTTGGAGCCAGCGCGTAATCCTTGCGCATCCTTTCATAAAACAGGGAAAATGCCTCCAGGGCGATTGCATTGCTATCGGCCTGCCCCACATCAATCCCGGCCACGGCAATTCCAGCGTCCAAAAAGGCGCGAAACATAGGCATATGGGCTTCGTTCGGGCTTTTGGGGCTTATCGGCGCGAGCCATACCCAGGGAACGCCTTTACCATTGTTCTTCTGCTTTTCCGGTATAATGACGAAAGCGGGAAGCTCCTTTAACCGGAGAAAATAAGCCTCACCGGGCAATTCCTGCATGAGACGCCGATGCAGATTTTGCGGATTCGTGGCCAGTTCCAGCTTCGTTTTCCAATTATGAAAAAGCGTCGGGATAATGCCAATCACAATCAGACCGCCAAAAAGGCCCAACAGCGCCAGAATTCGTTTCGGAGTCCAGGATAGTTCTATTCTTTCGACCATAGGATATAATCCCGGGCAAATTTACTTGCAGCTAAGACGGACGTCCTGCTAAGCTGCAACAGTTTATAAGGATATAATTGATGGACTCGAAACGCCACTATTTTTCTCTCAGGTCTTTTTTTCTTTCGGTCGCTTTTTTGCTGCTCACGGGGATGTTTATTGCCTGTGATTCCGAAGAGCCACCGGCTACCAGGTCGGTCATTCCGGAATATGACGCTCCACCCATGAGTGAGATGGAGAAGATGTTTGTGAAGGCCGTGCAGAACAACCGTCTCGATGCCGCCCGGGGGAATCTCGCCGATGGGGTGGATCCGAACCTGCGCGACCTCCGCGGCAGGCCCATGCTGGTCCTGGCGGTTTCGCGGGGCTACAGCGAGATGGCCATGCTGCTCCTGGAAAAGGGAGCCGATATCGAAATGGCCGACATGGCCGGCTACACGCCCTTGATAACGGCCGCCGTTGAAGGGCGAGGCGACATGGCCCGAAAATTCATCGAGCGCGGCGCAAATGTCAAAGCGCAAAATATCGTCGGTTCCACCAGCCTCCACCACGCCGCCAAAGCGGGCGATGAGGACTTGGTCCGCTCACTGGTGGAAGCTGGCGCGCAGGTCGAAATACGCAACCAGGAAGGCTTCGCTCCGCTCCATTACGCTGCCCAGTCCGGCGATGTGGCTGTCGTGAAATACCTGATTGCCCAGGGAGCCTATGTGGACCTGCCCAATCGCCGCGACGAAACGCCTTTTTTTCATGCCGTGGACAGCAATCAGTTTGATGCCGCCAGATTTCTGGCTGGTAAGGGCGCAAACCTGAACGCAAAGAATAATCTCGACACCACTCCCCTGCACCTGGCAGTAAAACAAGGCAACATGCCCATGGTTCGCTTTCTGCTCGTAAGTGGAGCCGAAGTGGATCCCATGGACAGCCAGGGGCACCGTCCGATTGACTATGCCCGCATGGGAAGCATGGATGAAGTGCTCAAGGTGCTGGAACCAATGTCGCGTGATTAATCCGAACAAGAATAGAGAAACTGTATGAGCAAGAAACCGAATGTCATCTACGTATTTGCCGATCAGTGGCGTCTGGAGTCCACCGGATTTGCCGGAAACCCCGACGTGCGCACCCCCAACCTGGATCGTCTCGCCGCCGAGAGCGTCTGGGTTACCCATGCCGTTGCCGGTTGCCCGGTGTGCAGCCCCTATCGCGCCAGCCTGCTGACGGGCCAATACCCCTTGAGCCACGGTGTATTCGTCAATGACGTTCACCTGGAACACCGCGTTCCGAGCCTGGCCGACGCCTTCAAAGATGGCGGCTACAGCACCGCCTATATCGGAAAATGGCATGTGAATGGTCGGGGTCGGGTCGATTATATTCCGCCCGAAGACCGTCAGGGCTTTGAATACTGGAAGGTGCTCGAATGTACGCACAATTATAACGACTCCTGGTACTATGCCGGAGATTGCGATGAAAGACTCGTCTGGAAGGGCTATGACGCCATCGCCCAGACCGATGACGCGATCGACTATATCCAGAAATATGATCAGGACAATCCATTTATGTTGGTGCTTTCCTGGGGACCGCCCCATTCGCCCATGCACACGGCGCCGGAAGAATTTCGCCAGCTTTATGATCCCGAAAAAATCAGCGTACGCCCCAACGTGCCCGAATCAAAACACGAACGCACCCGAAAAGACCTTGCGGGATATTATGCCCATTGCACGGCTTTGGATTCCTGTATCGGAAAACTCTGGGACGCCATCGTGGAAAACGGCATAGAAGAAAACACGATATTCGTCTTCGGATCGGACCACGGCGACATGATCGGCAGCCAGGGCCAGCACGATAAACAGCAGCCCTATGACGAATCGATCCGCGTACCCTTCCTGGTGCATTATCCGGACGAACTCGGTCGGGAAGGTCATGAATGTCCGGCGCTTCTCGATGCTCCAGACATCATGCCGACCCTTCTCGGCATGGCCGGACTTGACATTCCCGACAGCGTCGAAGGGATCGATTTCTCCGGCATGATTCGCGGAGGCGATGATCCCTCCGATGGCGCGGCGCTGATCATGTGCCCCCAGCCCTTCGGCCAATGGCATCGCGGAAAAGGCGGAAAAGAATATCGCGGCCTGCGTACCTTGCGCTACACTTACGTGCGTGACCTGAATGGGCCCTGGCTGCTTTTCGACAACGAGAAGGATCCCTACCAGTTGCATAAGCTGGTTGACGACCCGGCTTCTGCCGAATTGCTTCGGAAAATGGATGCCTGGTTACAGAAGCGCCTGGACGCGCGAGGCGACGCTTTTCGTCCCGGTATGGATTACATCCGCGAATGGGGCTACGAAGTGGACGAGACGCAGACGGTGCCCTTTGGCAAATGGAACGGATAGGGTGGATGCGCTTTTTCGATTGCGATTACGATTACGATTGCGATTGCAATAAACAAGAGTACCCCATAGATAAATAGAAAGAACAATATGCAGAAACCGCAATTACACATGCTTCGAGAAGGATTGCACGGCTTGCCTGACCTGGAGATACCCGATGATTTTCACCTGTGTCATTATGAAGAGGACAAGGGCTACGAAGATGCCTGGAAACATATCATAGCCGAATCCTTCCAGGAACCTCACGAAAAATATGATTTCAAGAAGATCATGAAAGGCGATAAATCCTATCGTCCCGACCGCGTGTGGTTTATCGTGAAAGATGATGAGCCTGTCGCCACGGCTTCGGCCTTCTGCTGGCCGCGGGTGATGGAGGATGCGGGGATGGTGCATTATGTGGGTGTGCTGCCGACGATTCAGGGAAAACGCCTGGGCTACTGGATCAGCCTGGCCGCCATGTACCAGATGACGCGCGACGGCTTCGAAAGGGCTTGGCTATCGACCGACGACTTCCGCCTGCCCGCCATCAAGACCTATCTCAACCTGGGTTTCGAACCGCTGCTTGTCCACGAAAATCAGGTCCAGCGCTGGAAAAACGTCTTCAACGCCATGGGCCGGCCCGACTTTACCGAAAAGTTCAAGCCCATCTTTGAAAAGGGCGTAAAGTTGCGCGTTGAGTAGAAGCGTTCGGCACGCAGTAAGCGGTTGATTAATAAAAGGGACCTTCCAGAATTTTTGGGAAAAGTTTAATCTGATGGTCTGAATACGATGATATTCAGGATTTGCCTGAAAGTTTCAGGCGAAAAGCCCCGGAGGGCTTACCCAAAAATTGCCACGGGTTTCACCCCGTGGAATAGTGCGGAAAATTATGGTACAACCCTGCAAGGGTTGCCCTTATGCTACATGGGATTTTGCTTCTAAAACAGGGAAACCCCTTCGGGGTTATCATATTGTATGGTGGTTCAGTACCACCGGGTTAAAACCCAGGGCTATTGTTGGGGAACGCCTATGTGGGTTTCACCCACAAGCCATTTGTCGGAATTTCAGAAAGGCTTGCATGTTCGTAGTCAGCCCCGTGAGGGGCG
>CAYWYC010000071.1:0-16237 GCA_964462565.1 uncultured Candidatus Sumerlaeota bacterium
ATGGCTTGTGGGCAAAGCCCACCTTGGAGCCGTTTTCGAAAGTTTTTCGATTATTCTTTTTGCATGGGCGGCTCTGAAGCCCGAGAAATGGTGCTTTTAAGCCTTTTGCAGTATCTCGCTGCTTTTATTTGGTAAAAAGAATTTCGAGATTCGCTTATAAGGAAAAGCCCATGAATAAAAAGAGATAATGCCTCTTCTATATTGCTTGCCCACTTATGATACAGCCCATTACTGCAAAGGGGGGTGCTTGATAGAACAATCCCCGGAAAAGCGTTGGGCCTTTCCGGGGATCGAGCGTTTTTCAGTTTTGGAGTCGCTTCCGCTTAGGAGGCAAGCAGAGGAGCGATCACCAGGGAGATAACGGCCATCAGCTTGATCAGGATGTTGATCGAGGGGCCGACAGTGTCCTTAAGGGGGTCGCCGACGGTGTCGCCGATGACGCAGGCCTTGTGGGTGTCAGAACCCTTGCCGCCGTAGTTGCCTTCTTCCACGTATTTCTTGGCGTTGTCCATGGCGCCACCGGAGTTGGCGGCCTGGATACCAAGCATGAGACCGGAGATCAGCGAACCGATCAGCACGCCGGCGAGCATTTCAGCACCAAGCGTAAAACCGACGACGGGGGGAACCAGAATGGCCATGAGGCCGGGCAGCATCATGCCCTTGATGGCGCCGTCGGTGGAGATGGCCACGCACTTGGCGTAGTCGGGTTTGGCTTTGTATTCCATGATGCCGGGGATTTCGCGAATCTGGCGACGCACTTCCTCGATCATCTTGAAGGCGGCGTTGGACACGGCCTTGAAGAGCATGGAGCTGAAGAAGTAGGGCAGCATGCCGCCAATCATGAGACCGGCGATCACGCGGGGCTGGGCCAGAGAAAGGTTTCCGGGCTCAACACCGGCGCTGAGCATGTAAGCGACCAGCAGACCAAGGGCGGCAAAACCGGCGGAACCGATGGCGAAGCCTTTACCGATAGCGGCGGTGGTGTTACCCACGGAGTCCAGTTTGTCAGTGACTTCACGCACCTTGGGGTCGAGTTCGGCCATTTCGGCAATACCACCGGCATTGTCGGCGATGGGGCCGTAGGCGTCCACGGAAACGATCATACCGGCGGTGGCCAACATACCGAAGGCGGCGATGGCGATGCCGTAAAAGTGGGCCTGCCAGTAAGCAAGCAGCACGGCGACGGCCAGAATGATCAGCGGACCGGCGGTGGACTTCATACCGATGGCGATACCGGTGGTCACGTTAATAGCGGGACCGGACTGGGAGTCTCGGGCCATGTCCTTGACGGGTTTGTAGTCGGCGGAAGTGTAGTATTCGGAAACAAAACCGACGATGCCACCGGCAATAACACCGATCACGGACGCCCAGAAGATGCCCCACTTGGAGTAAATCTTGTCGGCGTCACCATAGGCGGCCATTTTATCGGAAAGGCTGAAGTCGGAACCGAAGTACTGCACCACGATGGCGGAGCCCAGAATGGCCAGACCGGCGGCCACGTAGGTACCCATCATCAGAGCGCCCTGGGGGTTGTTCTTGCCGAACATCTTGACGTACTGCACGCCGATGACCGAAGCGACGATACCGACTGCGGCGATCATCATGGGCAGAATCATAAGGTTGCCAAAAGCGGCTTCCATGTTCGTTACGTCCACCACGTTCAGGGCCACGGAACTGATGGCCATGGCGGCAATCATCGATTCCACGTAGGATTCCATGAGGTCGGCGCCCAGGCCGGCCACGTCGCCCACGTTGTCGCCCACGTTGTCGGCGATGGTGGCGGGGTTACGGGGGTCGTCTTCGGGAATACCGGCTTCGACCTTACCCACAAGGTCGGCGCCCATGTCAGCGCCCTTGGTGAAGATACCGCCACCGGAACGGGCGAAGAGGGCCATCAGCGAAGCGCCCATGGCGTATCCGTTCGTGATAATCATATTGCGACCGGAGAAATGATACACGGCGATCAGGCCGAGGATGGCCACGCCGACTACGGCCATGCCCATGACAGCGCCGCCGGAAATGGCCACGCCCAGGGCCGGGGGGATACCGCCTTCACGGGCGGCTTCGGTGGTCCGGCTATTGGCGCGCGTGGCAATGCTCATACCGATATAACCAGTGAGAGCGGAGCAGATCGCGCCCACCACAAAGGCGGCAGCCGTTTGCCAGCCCATACCGGCTTCCTTGTTCATCTGGCCGGCAACGGTCATCAGGATAGCAATCACAACCACAAAAATCGCCACCCAGAAGTATTCGCGCTTCAGGAAGGCCTTGGCTCCCACCTGAATTGCATCGGAAATCTCGATCATTTTGTCATTGCCACGGCTCTTTTTCATCAGACCCATGGTCAGGTACACCACAAACAGGATCGCCAGGATTCCTGCCAATAGTGGCCATAGAAGTGCGTTCATCTGTCAGCTCCTTTTAGATAATAATGATTTTCGGGAAGCAAGTTCCCGGTGCAGGGACTTTGAGTGCAGGTATGCTAATTCTGTACATTCTTGCCACACCATGACTTACGAACAGTCCCTCCACCATTCGGCTCCATTACGCGTACACCCTTGCCTTTGCGGGAAGTCCGCATAATAAAAGTCAAGCATAGCCTCTTGGATTGAATAAAAAAAGTAAAGAAAAAAATCAGAAAAATTTTGCCTATTGCGGCTTTTTGTATTACAGTTTTAATTTGAGGATTTCGCCCGTTGGCGGAATGATCCCACAAAACATGCATCTATTCCTTTCGGGAGAAGCAATTCATAATGGCACAACGCCCATCCAAACTGGAAAACCAAATTCTGCACTTTTCGCAAATCGGCAAATGGGACAAAGTAGAAGGTCTCTGGCCCCAACTTATTGAAGAACCCGTCAGCACAGCACGTTTCTATGCCACCATCGCCCAGCGCGCCATCAAGGCTGACAAGAAACAGGAAATGCGCTCCTGGGCGCAACTCTTGATCGAAGGCCTCTATAATGCCGGAAATATAAAGGAAATGATCCAGGCATGCCTGGGCATTTTCCGGCTCTTGCCTGAGTTTGATGAAGTCCGCCAGAATCTGCTCGACGCCCTGCGCACGCAATATTCTAAATTTGACCAGGTGGAGACCTTCCTGGAAAACAGCGGGCTCCTCCACGAGGCCAAACTCTATACCCCGCTGACCCGCTTTCTGCAATATGTGCAGTATTCGGAAGGGCAGGTGTTTCGCCATGGGGACTGGGGCGTTGGCAAGGTCGTTCGTTTGGACCCGGAATCCAAGGAAGTGGACATTGAGTTTCGGGCGCATGGTCTCAAAACTTTTTCTTTCGACGGGGTGCGGGAATTCTTGCAAAAGATCCCGCGCTCTTCGTTTCAGGCCCAGCGTCTGCTGAACCCGGATAAGCTGGCGGAAAAAGCCAACGCCGAACCGGTGGAATTTTTGAAGTTCGTGCTGAAATACATGCATGGCCACAAGGCCGAACGGGCCGACCTGAAGGATGAACTGATGAAGGGCGTTTTTGACCTGAACGCCTGGAATCGCTGGTGGAGCAATAATCGCGACTCTTTCCGTTTTGACCCCTATATCAGCTTCAAGGGCTCGCCCACAAATCCGGTTATCGAACTCCGCAAAGAACCCAAGTCCTTCCACGAAGAAATGCTGGCCGGCTTCCTCAAGGCCGACACTTTTTCCCGGCAGTACAGCATCGTTTCGGACATGATCAAGTTTCGCGACAAGGAAGAAATTCCCACTTCCGTATCGGCGGAAGTTTTTCAGCGGCTTATGGAGGGTTATTCGGCGGCGGAACTGGGCGACTATGCCACGCGCCTGGAGTATGCCTTTTTGCTGGAAGATTTGGCCCAGGCCCAGAAAGACACGGCCACCCAGCGTCCGCTGCCGGAAGATATTCTGAACGAAAGTCCCGATGCCGTGGAGGCGGTGGTCCGGATTAATACGCTGGACTTTCAAATCCGCGCCGCGAAACTGCTCCGCGACAAGCGTCCCGAGCACTGGATCGAGGATGCCGAGCATCTCTTCCTGGCGGCTCCCACGCGGTTCGGCCAGTATATCCTGCGGGAAGTGATCGAAGAAAAACATTACGACCAGGCCGCCCACATGGTGGAGCAGATGCTGCACCGGCCTTATGAAAACGTCGAGCTTTTTCTCTGGGCTGTGCGCACCTTTCGCGAGGGAAAATGGCCGGAACTGCATATCGACGTGAGCGCCATTGACATTTTTACCGCCGTGATCGAACTGATCGAAGACAACAACCGGCGCATTTCCCATGATGACCCGGACAGCACGAAACTGAAGGGGCATATTTCGCGCCTGCAAAATCTGCTGCTCGAAAAGCACCAGGCCATTATCGTGGATGCTTTTCAGGCCATGGAACTGGAAGAAGCACGGCGCCGCTACCAGAACATCATGGACATGGGTACGCTCAACCAGACCTTCAAGTTGTCCTTCGACAGCGCCGTGAGACGCGTCGTGCAGAACCTGGATGAAGAAGAAGATTCGGCCAATGCCGAACACTTTGTAACCAAGAAGTCTTACGAATCACGCCAGAAGGAACTGCAGAAGCTGATCAGCGTGGAGATTCCGGAAAACAGCAAGGCTATCGGCGCGGCGGCCGCCCTGGGCGACCTGAGTGAAAACGCCGAATACGAATCGGCCAAGGAACGCCAGAAGGTGCTTTTCCGGCGGCGTGAGGCCCTTGAGGACCAGCTCATGCGCGCACGGGTGCTCGACCCCGATGACGTGGACAGCAATGTGGTGGGCTTCGGGACGGAATTCGAAATCCGCAACCAGGATACGGGCTCCACGGAACGCTATAAACTGCTGGGCCTCTGGGATGCCGATCCGGAAAACAATGTGCTTTCTTACCTGACGCCATTCGGCAAGCAGTTCATGAACAAAAAAGAAGGCGACAACATTGTGGTGAATCATCCGAACGGCGGCACGACCCGCTACCGGGTGCTGAAAATCCGGAATGCCCTGAAGGACGGGCAAGCCGCCAGCGCCTGAGTTCTATCAGCGATCTAAAAAAATGGCCGGCAAAGTTTTTATGCTTTTGCCGGCCTTTTTTATTGGTGATACAGGGGGCGGATCAAGCAAGAACCTGTCCGCCCGGATGACTTATTCGTAGAGGGTCCAGTTCATGTCAACGCTCGAGGGCGTTACGTCGTAGAGGGTCTTTCCGGGATTTTCGTGCAGCCAATCCACTTCCATGGGATGCAGATTATAGTTATAAATCTGCACGTCGTCCATCAGGCCGGTATAGCGGCTTTGGGCTACGGAATCGGCAGCAGATCCAAGTCGCAGTTTATCATCCGGCATAAAAACGTCCATGGCATAGTTGGTCGTTAGTTCGGAATGCATCTGGCCGTTATAGAATATGCGGCTTGTGGTTTCATTGCTCATGGTATCGAAGCTGACGCTTAGTGCCAGATGGGTCCAGTCCGAAAGGTCGGCGCGATAGTCCGGGGCGGTGAACGAGTTGCTGTGCTTATTAACATCCGAGATAAAGGATAAGGAGCGATGGGTGGAGCCGCCCGCAGGATTGGGCCTTAAATGGAAAGCCCATGGGATGGCCTTGTTTTCATCATCCCAGGCAATCAGCACACGCGAAGAATTCTCGCTGAGCTCAGGCTTTGCCCAGAGAAGAACGGTGAAGTTTCGGGTCCGGATAGTGTCGGTGAATTCCGGCGTCATGTCCATCCAGCTTGTCTGAAGCGTTCCAAAGTCCGCCGATTTGCCTCCGGCGGGCATACCGGTGGTTATGCTGTCGGACTGGCTGATCGTTCCGTGTACGGTCATCGTGTGGTCTATGGGGTCCACGCCGGTATCTTTGCCGATATCCGCCGCGTCATCAAATTCAAACCGGGCGATCAGATTCTTGGTCGGAACGGTGGGTATCTCAAAAACCGTTTTGCCGGGATTTTGAAAAAGAAAGCCGACCTGCGAGGAATTCAAGGGACCGCTGTAGAACTGGATATCGTCCATCCATCCCCGGAAGTTATATCCGGAATCCCGGTTCGAACCAATGCGTAATTTGTCTGACGCAATCCGCGACATGACATAGGTGGTCGCGACTTCGGGTACGGAATGGGCGAGTTGCCCATCGATGTATATCTTGCTTCGGGTAACGTCCCAGGTATCGTCGTATTCCACGACATAGACAATGTGCCGCCATTCGGTGTAGTCGTATGGGGTTTTAGGATCATTAAGATGGAAGAGAGCAACGACTCCCCGGATCATGGGAGATTCTCCCAGGCCGATCCTCCAATGGAGCCTCCAGGGATCCTGGAATCTCATATTGCCGGTGCTGGGGCCGTCGTCCCAGGCGACGAGGTTCATGTAATTCTGGTATTGCAGATTGTAGGCCTTGGTCCACAGGGCCAGGGTAAAGTCTCGCCTGCGCAGGTCACTGGTGGCGCTTAATGTCGTAAAGAGATCGTTTTGTTTGTCATTTCCAAAGAAAGCCGAGTGGCTGCCAGCGGGGAAGTAGGGAAATGTCTCGGTCGAAAGCGTTACGGTTCCCGCCATGTCCATGTGGTGGGTCTGGGTGGAACCGGCAGTGTCTTCTCCGACATTGGCCGTGTTTTCAAATTCATAGCGGGCCAACAATTCCAGGCCTTCCGAATCGGGCCGGGTATCGACACTGCTGTTCCATACCTGCCCGGGATTCTGGTAAAGCCATTCCACATCATCGGGGGTCATGGTGTTATTATAGATTTGCACATCATCCATATAACCCATGAAGCGGGTTCCGGTTTCGTCGATGGTTCGAGCGCCCAATTGGATAAGGTCGGTCAGGGTCTGGGTGGATAAGACGTCACCGGCTGCTTCTCTTCGAATTCCCACACAGCGGCCGTTTACATAGGTCCGGGCAAAGGTCCGGTTTCTGGATGAATCATACCAGCAGGTCAGCACGACATGATGCCATTCTTTGATGTCGAAAATATCGTCATCGGGATCGGACGCCAAACCGATCGCATTGCCGATCGAACTGGCGAAGCGGTGATAATAATTCACGTTCGATCGGAGCCATATCATTGTCCAGGGATAATTGAGAATATCCTCCCCCACTTTTCCCCAGTCCCAGGAAAGCAGATAAACCGTTTGCTGATTGGCGAGGGTTGTATTTGGCGGATTAAACTTGGCCCAAAGGCTTACCGTAAAGTCCGTGGAGTGAATCGGATCGTTAGGATCGGTCACGGGAAAATACATCAGATTCTGTTGGTCGGTTCCAAAGTCAGCCGAAAAACTTCCCGAGGACATTCCATCAGGCACCAAGCTGCTCGTGGTGATGGTTCCCGTTGTGCTCAGGCTGTGATCGACAATGCTTCCGGCTGTGTCTTCTCCGATATTGTCTTCATTGTCGAATGTGTATCTTGCAACGATTTCCGCGTTGGCGGGCATGGCCACCATCACTAGCACCAATCCAACCAATAACATTACTGCTTTTTGGATCATCCAGCGATAATACATCTTCCCCCTCCTTTTACAGCCGGCTAGTGGGCTGTAATTTTTATCGTTTTTAGTATTTTGCGAAGGTTAGATTTTCTGATGGTATAAAGCAAGCAGCCCCCTCCGGCTGCCTGGCTTTATAAAAATTTCGCAAAATAACAACCAACGCCACCCATAACTCAACGTGATAATACAAGAATCATTACTAGGCGTCAAGAGGTTAATCATGCACTAATAACTGTACTAGACGGCACATTTCCCTGATTTGCAGCAATATTATTACTTTGAATCAGGAGCACATCCTGGGCGAGCCACAAGCACGTCATGACAAATGGGCCTGCCTGTTATTGCATCAAAACGCTACCGCCAAAGAAAAAAAATGCTTATTCTGCCTGGCCATATAAACGCCCTGCCATCATATCCTTCTGAAAACAGGTATGTTAGTTATCGGCAGGACCGGCTTGGAACAATAGTACTTTTTTTATTGCCCTTAAGGGTGATTAGTCAAAAACCCGATCCTTTGTCGGAAGAGTTTTGGCAGGATTTGTGAAATATCTTCTTTTCCGTGAATTCACGTTCCTCGAAAAAGCCGATTTTTTTGCTTCTATTTTAGCGGCTGAATCTTTAATATATGGCTGAGTCAACTTTTGAGCAGTCCTTTCGGGCTCCTGGGGTGTTTATACGTTCGCCTTTTCCGGCAAGCCCCGATTCTACAAGACGCGATGGAGGAGATGGCAAGATGACGACTTTGACTATTGCGGATCTGGCGCGGCCTGAAGCCAAACGGCAGGCTTTGCTTTATGATGCAGCCCTGGTGATCGGCGGATCGATGCTGATTGCCTTGAGCGCGCTGGTCGCTTTTCGCATTGGACCGGTTCCCGTATCGGCCCAGACTCTGGCGGTGGTGCTGATCGGCGCGACCCTGGGCAGTAAGCGTGGCGCTCTGGCCGTGATGGCTTACCTGATGGAAGGTATGGCGGGTCTGCCTGTTTTTACGCATGGCGGCGCGAATGTTCCCATGACCTTCGGTTACATTGTCGGCTTTATCGGCGCGGCTTATCTGGTGGGGCTGCTTGCGGAACAGGGCTGGGACCGGAAGATGTGGAAGACCATGGTCATGATGGCGGCGGGTCATGTGGTGATCTTTGCCTCTGGCCTTGCGTGGCTTTACATGATTCTGGGCGTGGGCGTTCAGAAAACCCTGGCTGCCGGTCTGTATCCCTTCTTGCCCGGTTGTGTTCTGAAGGTGCTCCTGGCTACGGCCTTGCTGCCGGTGGCCTGGAAAGTCATCAAGCGTCGCGGGTAGCCATATGAGTCCCCAAGCACCCGCCGCTCCTGAAGAACTTAACGGCGATAATATTCTCCCCCTGCTCAAGACCTGGGTGCTGGGCCGGAAGGTCTATGCCTTTGGCCGGTGCGATTCCACGAATGTGGTGGCCCGTCGTTTGATGGAATCACGGGACGGAAGGGTGCGTCCCCTGGAACATGGGGCGATTGTGCTGACCGATTATCAATATGCCGGCAAGGGCCGCAACGCCCGGCGCTGGCATGCCCCGCACGGTACGTCGCTGCTTTTTTCGCTGATTCTCGATCCCTGCGCCGAAATTCCGGAAACATCTGAAAACAGAAGCCGGACCGTTGGTGAGGCGCTTCGCGACAAGTCCTATCTGGCGACAATGATCGCGGCGGCGGCGGTGGTGCGGGCGATTCGGCAAATCGGCGGACCTGTATGCGCTATTAAATGGCCCAATGATGTGCTGAGCCAGGGCGGGCGCAAGATTTGCGGCATCCTGACGGAGCGTCTGGTGCGAACCGATGACAGCGTGGGGATTATCTGCGGAATCGGCGTGAACGTGAACCAGGAAGACCTGGATTTTCCCGAGGATTTGCAGCGGACGGTGACTTCGCTTCGGATGTTGACGGGTCGTGAAATTTCGCGGCTGGAATTGCTGGCGGCGATTTTGGAGCAATTTGAAGTCTGCATGAGCCTGCCCGAGGATGCCCTGCTGGAAGTCTGGCAGAATTTGTGCCGAACCATCGGCCGCACGGTGCGCGCGCGTTTGAGCGACCGGATTCTGGTGGGCTCGGCGGTGGGACTGGAAAAGGACGGTCGCCTGATCATCCGCACGGAAAACGGCCAGACCGAAAGCATCCATTCCGGCGATGTTGAGGAAATTCGCGCCGTCGTCTAAGGAATCCGAAATGCAAACTCCGGCAGTATCCAAGCGGCAGGACACGATCGTGGCCCCGGCTTCCGCGCCGGGACGCGCTGCCATCGGGGTGATTCGCGTGGACGGGCCCGATTGCTGGCAGGTGATCGAGCGGCTCTGGTCGCCGGTGCATTCGGGTGGGGATAAATTGCCGGAAGCGCGGAAAATGGTCCTGGGCAAAATCTTTGCCCAAGTCGATAAGCAAAACGCAAAGCCCCTTGACGAAATCATGCTGTGCCGCTTTGAGGCGCCTCATTCCTATACGGGAAATAATCTGGTCGAAATCTATTGCCATGGGAGCCCGATGGTTTTGGGCGCGATTGTGGAGGCGGTGATCAATCAGGGGGCGCGCATGGCGGAGCCGGGTGAATTCACGCAGCGGGCTTTTATAAATGGCAAGATGGACCTGGCCCAGGCCGAGGCCGTGGCGAACCTGATCGCGGCGCAGACCCGTGAGGCCGGCAAGGCGGCCCTGGCCCAATTGGCGGGTGGATTGTCCCAAAAAATCGCGGCCATTCGCGAAAGTCTGCTGGATGTGGCGGCGGAAATTGAGGCGCGGCTGGATTTTCCCGAAGAAGAAATCGAGGCGGCCGACGCGAAGCGATTGGCCGGAGAGTTTGAGAAAGCGCTTGGGGAGATTGCCGAACTCATCGCCGGGGCCAAACGGGGACGGCTTTATCGGGATGGCGCTCGCGTGGCGATTGTAGGCAAGCCCAACGCGGGAAAATCGAGTTTGTTTAACCGGCTTGTGGGCATGGAACGGGCCATCGTGACGCCCCATCCGGGTACGACGCGCGACAGCCTGGAGGCGGTGCTGGATATTCGGGGTGTGCCGGTGGTGCTGATCGACACGGCAGGGCTGCGCGAGTTGCCCGATGAGGCGGCTTCTTCGGCCGATGATATCGAAAAAATCGGCATTGCCCGCAGCATGGAAGAAATCCAGAAGGCGGACCTGGTGCTTTTGGTGGTGGATCGCGATGACGCGGAGCTTCCGACGGAGGCCCTGCGCGACAAGGCCTGGATTCTCATTCGAAATAAGATAGATCTTTCTGATGGAAATGCTTTTCCCGATTTGTCTGACAAGTCTGACATGTCTGACGGGTCTGACAAATACACCTCCCACGACACCATCGCCATTTCCGCGCTCAAAGGTTCCGGGCTGGAAGCCCTGGAAGAATCGCTTATGCGCCAGATCATCGGCTCCGACGCAGCCGCGCCATCGGAGGGTGTGCTGGTGACGAACCTGCGCCATGCCCAATGCCTGCGCGAAGCCCGCGAAGCATTGGAACGTTCCTTCGATGCCTTTCAGCAGGAACTTTCGGGCGAGTTCACCATGGTGGACCTGTATCTCGCCCTCGAATCCCTGGGCAAAATCCTCGGCCTCTCCCTCGGCGACGCCATCCTCGACCGTATCTTCAACCAATTCTGCATCGGGAAATGATGCAGCGCTTTTTCGGCTAAAAATCAAGCAGACGGCGGGACTCGAACAGGGCTGGATGCTTCTGGGAGTCATCTATGCCGGGTCGGGCCTGTTGTTGCTTTTCGGGCGACCCTTCATTTCGCCCTGGCGCCCGGAGCCGGCCCGTGTTATGAAAAACAGTTTTCATTAAGGGGTATTTTCTGGAAGGCAACATTTCTTGTACTTTTTGCCGCTTCCACAGGGACACGGATCATTGCGTTGAATTTTCTCGCCTCTTCGATAGGGTCTGGAAGAAGAATAACCCTGTCTTTGTCTTTCCGCCGCGGCCTCATACACATCCTCCAGATCTTCTTCCTCGTCCACAAAACCGATATGATCGGTGCTTCCTTTTTCAATGAGAATGCGAACACATTTTGCTATATGTTTGGCCTCTTCCTCACGGGATTCTGCTCCTATCATATTTGCAATAGGCGCTTGCATTAAAGGTACCGAGCCCTCTAAAACAGGCAGCATGGCCCCGGTTGAAATAAAGAAATCCTTATACGGAATAACCCGGCCCGCCAAAACGGCCCCTTCGCTGGAACTGAGAGAAAGCGATGTGTCAGCCAGAAAAAAAGGGGCCTGCGAGAGGAAATCCATGACATGTACCCCAACCCCCGATTCACTCGGGCCGACAATTATAACGCTGTAAAATGCTTTCTGGCACGCAGAAAGATATTCGATTTCTGTTTCTGTCAACTCTTGATCCGGCGAATCCAGAAACTCATCTATCATATTGCGGCCATCTCGAAATTCGCCATACATTGCCTGATCCTGAAGAATGTCCATTTCCGATTCATTTTCAATAATCAGCATGCCGCTCTGATTCAAACCCAATTTGCGTGCAGCGGAAAGCAAAGTCTCTTTGGTATAGCGTTTAGGTATGCGATTATTAATAGACCCTCTCGTTTTTTTCACTTCGCTATATTGTATCGCGATTTCGTCATAGTCATGAGCCCCCAATTTATCCTTGAACGCTGCGATCAGTTCTTCCAGATAATCTTCAAGTTCTTCGAAATCTTTGTTTTCCATAGTCTTACCCCCAATGTTTATTTCGCCCGGTCCACTTCCGACCATACGGGCTTGAGTTTACCGTTGGCAAAGCGCTCGAGCTTATCGATGGGGACCACCGAAACCCGGACGTCTTCACCCACGTGGCATTTTAGCATTTTTCGGATATGATTTTCCCATTCTTTTTTGATTTCATCGCATTGAATGCGCACTTCGACAGAGTCAGGCGTTTTCTGGACGATCTGCCAGGAAGCGATATGCATTTCGCGAAAGATGATGGTAAGCGCCGGCCCCGACAGGCTTCGCCCGTTGGAAAACTCCAACACGTCCATGGCGCGGCCTTCGATGGATTCAATAAGGGGAAATGCCTGTCCGCAGGAACATGGCTCTTTGCCCAGTTTGAGCGTGTCGCCGTTTTCATAGCGCACAAAGGGCATCGAACGATTCCACAGGTTCGTAATCAGGAGCCTGTCCTCCTGACCCGAATCGCTTGTGGTTTCCAGGATTGAAAGCAGATCGTTATAGTGCAGGCCATTATGGAGTCCGCATTCATAGGCCATATATCCGCCATCGTTGCATCCGGCGTGATCAAACACCTCGGTCTGGAAATTATTTTCGATGCTTGTGCGGAAAGCAGGTCTGAGCATCTCGGAAGTAGTAACCACCCCTTGGATGTCGGTAACTTCCAATCCCTGCTTCCGAATGCTTTCTCCCAACATGGCGATGATGGAAGGGTAGCCATAGATGAAGCGGGGCTTTTTTTGCATCATCTTCTGAGCATGGCTTCGGGCCAGGTCGTCATCCATGTGCACCCCCGGAAAATAAATACGGTTCTCGATCCACCTGCGGATTTTTGCCTTTATGCTTAGGTGTCCCGGAAGAAGAGAACCCCCGGCGATAATGGCAATCGCGTCGCCGAACTCGTAGCCCATCTGTCCCCAGCCCCAATAGTGAAACGCCTGAGTAAAGGCCCAGGTTTTTTTATCCTGTCTGTAGCGCAGGGGCTGGCCGGTGGATCCACCCGTGGCCTTCCAGTGACAGGAAATCCGGTCTAGGTTGTCCGCCTCACAGCGGTTCATATTATCGCGAAAGACGTCTTTGGGAAGGACTGGAAATTCGGCAAGTTCGGCAAGCAGGCGCAACTTTTTCCTCCGGACACCGTGGTCCTGCCAATATTCCGGATAAAAGGTGGTATGGTCCCAGCAGTGGTCCAGAATCTGATTGAGTTTGTCCAGCCGCCAGCCCTGTCGCTTTTCCAGATCCCATTGCCCGGCTTCGGCAAGCAGACGCTCATAGCCAAAGACATTGCCCATCGTCATTTTGTAGGAGAAATCGGCAATGCGCTTTCGCAAATATCGGGGCAATAACGTCATCCTCAGAAGCCTCTCTCCCGCAAAAAACGCGAACCGGGCCTTTTTCAGAATCCATATTCCGCTTCAGCAATATCATACGTGGCTATCAAGATTCAACAGGAGAGGCGCACGACATAAATGGGGGCTGAGTTAATCTGTAACAATGAATCGAAGAGTTTTCTGAGTAATGCAAATACTTTTTCATCTTTAGGGCCAATGGCCCGTCCGATAATAGCCAGGGCTTTCAACCCCTGGGTTTCGGGTCGACTTTGAATAGAGGGCTGAAGGCCCGAGCCAATATCCTGCACGTCTTTTTATGTGTCGGGCCCTCAGCCCCCTTGCTTATATTTGACCTTTGCCTTGGCTTTAAAGCCCAGGCCTATTATGGAGCGCGCCTGTGGCGCTCAGAAGAGAACAGCGATTCTTTTTGAGGCATTCAGGATACCTGTTTATCAAAATAGTCCACGAATAGCCTCCATTTATCTCATACACCCCCGCAGGATTCTCTTTCAGTTTTCTCTTGTGTTTCGCGGGTATGAAAATTAAAGTACAGAGGAAGTTGCCAGTGCACAAGGTGGAACGGGCTTTTACGAGGATTCCGGATATCTTGGAGAAGCATTTTTGCAAATGGCATTTACTTGACCGATAATCCACGAAACGATATTAAGGGACGGAAGGAACGTCATGCTGGAAGAAAAATTCCATCAGCTGGAAGAAAAAGTGGGAACTTTGCTCGACGAGTTGAAGAAGCTGCGCGACGAGAACAGCAAGCAGAATGAAGAACTGGGTCGGCTGCGCGGTCTGGCTGAAGAAGTGGAAGCCCTGCGGCAGAATGATTCCGCTCAGAAGGAAGAAATAAGCGGCCTGCGCGAACAAGCCGACAAAGCCGCCCAACTCAGCGAGCAAAACCAGGAACTCCAGGCACGTGTGCAGGAACTGGAACAGGATCTGGACAGTACGAATCAGAAGGAAGAGAATATACGGGAGCGCCTGAAAAACATTATCGAGAAAATCGACGCGCTGGAATCGATTTCCGAAAACGGATAACGCCAATGCCCTGACTTACGGCATCAAAGGCCTGAAACTTTATGTCTTCTGAAAAAGACCTCGTGATCTTCTCCATTTGTGGGCAGGAATTCCGTATCCGCGCCAACAAGGAAGAAGCGGATCGTATCGAGCGGGTGGCGGAGTCGGTGCGCCAGCGTATCAACCAGAATCGCCAACGGGGTGGGACCAGCGACTTTCGGGCCTCCCTCATGGCCGCCTACGAACTGGCCTACGAACACGAAATCCTCGACGAAAAAGCCCGCCTGGCCCATAACCATGCCAAGACCATCGATACGGCCCGTTCGGCCATGGATCGCCTGCTGATGAAGCTGGAAGAAGAACTGGCCGCGCCCTGGCCGCCGGAAGAAGAAAAAGCCGCCATCGTGGAAGAAGGCATGGTTTTTCAGGAAGCACCGCAGGAAGAAGCGGAAGCGGAACCGGAAGAACCAGAAAAATCCGAAGAGTCTGAAGAAGGTGAAGGATCGGACCTGCCTGACGAGTCCGACGAGTCCGACGAAAACAAAGAAGCCGACGACAAATCCCCGAACATCCAACTGGACCTGATGGATGATTCTCATTTTCAATAAAATTGACCAGAGAATACAAAACAAGACATAGAGGAGACCGAAACATTGGCTAAGCGATCGACAAGCAAAAAAACCATAGACCCCAACATGGACCGGCAGAAAGCGCTGGAACTGGCATTGACCCAGATCGAACGCGATTTTGGCAAGGGTTCGATCATGCGTTATTCCGAGCAAACCGCTGTGAATATCCCAGCTATTCCCTCGGGCGCGCTGTCGCTCGACGTGGCGCTGGGTGTCGGCGGATATCCCCGGGGTCGTGTGATCGAGATTTACGGACCGGAATCTTCCGGTAAGACGACGCTGGCGCTGCACGCGGTGGCCTCGGCCCAGAAGCGCGGCGGCGTGGCAGCTTATGTGGATGCCGAACACGCGCTCGACCCGACCTATTGCCGCAATTTGGGAGTCAACCTGGACGAACTGCTGATCAGCCAGCCCGACTCGGGCGAACAGGCACTCAGCATCACCGAAACCCTGGTGAACAGCAACGCCATCGACATCGTCGTGGTGGACAGTGTGGCGGCGCTGGTTCCCAAGGCGGAGATCGAGGGCGAAATGGGCGATTCGCTGCCCGGTTTGCAGGCGCGCCTTATGTCCCAGGCCCTGCGCAAACTCACCGCCGCCATCTCCCGCTCCAAAACAACGGTCGTTTTCATCAACCAGATTCGCGAAAAAATCGGCGTCATGTTCGGCAATCCCGAAACCACCACCGGTGGTCGCGCCTTGAAGTTTTACTCAACCATCCGGATCGACGTGCGCCGCATCGGCTCCATCAAGGAAAGCTCCGGCGGCAGCATCGGTAACCGCACCAAGGTCAAGGTGGTCAAGAACAAGGTGGCTCCGCCCTTCAAGCAGGTGGAATTTGACATCATGTACGGCCAGGGAATATCGACGGAAGGTGACCTGCTGGACCTGGGTGTGGAAGAAGGGATTATCCAGAAGAGCGGCGCCTGGTTCAGCATGGGCGATGAGCGCCTGGGCCAGGGACGGGAAAGCTGCAAGCAACTGCTGCGCGATACGCCCGAACTTGCGGAAACCATCGAAAAACAGCTCCGCGAAATACTGCTGCCCCAGGCCGACACCCCCGAAGCCGACGACGGCGAAAACGGCGACGAATAAAGCGGGGTTCGGTGGATTA
>CAYWYC010000072.1:0-8615 GCA_964462565.1 uncultured Candidatus Sumerlaeota bacterium
ATGCCGGCTTCACCGACTACCTGAGCAAGCCCATCGAGGTCGATGAACTTGACCGGGTCCTGCGCCAGTGCAAATGAAAGTCTTAATGGCCCTTCCTTTTTTTTAGGATTTACAGCATAACGCTGAAGCCCTTGTCCAATAATAGCGGGGCCGTAACATAACATAAAATGTGATATTGGATTATTTCATTATTTCAGCGCTGAAAGCGCGATTTATAGCGAATCTCGAAAGTCTTTCTGCCAAATAAAAGCCACAAGATTCTGCAAAAGGGTCAAAGGCACCATTTCTCGGGCTTCAGAGCCGCCCATGTAAAAAGGATAGTCGGAATACTTTCGAGAACGGCTCTATAATAGCCTGGGATGGAGCGCCCGAAGGAAGCGAAATCCCAGGACCAAGGCCGCAAAAAAAATAAGCGCTGTAAGCGCGCTCCAATTTGAGCCGTGCTTACAGCACTTGAAACTTTCAGGCAAATCATGAATATCATCGCATTCAGGCCATCATGTTACCGTTCCCCCCAAAAATCCTCGAAGGGCCGCTTTATTATCTGAATCGCAAACTTTTACAAAATCAATTTTCCCGAATCTGATCGACAATCTGCATCACCAATTCTGAATCGGGCGCGGCATTTGTCAATTTCAGACGGGCCAGAATCTGAATAACGGCGCTCTTCAATTCACGGATATTGGACTCGATCGTCTGGGCAAGCAAGGTGACCACTTCGTCATCCATGTTCGCCTCGGCCTCTTCCAGGATATGCCGCAGGATGGCGATTCGCGTCTCAAAGTCCGGCGGCGCGATATCGACAATAATACCGGCGCCAAAACGCGAACGCAGCCGACGCTCAAGGTGCGCGATTTCCTTGGGCGGACGGTCCGAGGTCATGACGATCTGCTTATTCGCCTGGTAGAGCGAATTGAAAATCTGGAAAAACTCTTCCTGGGCGCGTTCCTTTTCCGCAAGGCCGTGGATATCATCGATCAAGAAAATATCGGGGCTCTTGTGAATCGCGCGAAACTGGCGAATCGTATTATTCTGAATCGCCTCGATGAGTGCGTTGGTAAACTCTTCGCTCGAAGTATAAAGCACGCGCGTTTCGGGACGCTGGCGCAGGAGTTCCGTGGCGATGGCGTGGAGCAGATGAGTCTTGCCCAGGCCCACGTCTCCATAGATAAAAAGCGGATTATAATCGCCACCCGGCGTTTTGGATACGGCCATGGCCGTGGCATAGGCAAAGTTATTCCGGGTACCCACCACAAAATTATCGAAGGAATATTCCTTCAGAATCGGCAACATCTCCAGCGAATTATCTTCTCCCGGTGCGCCGCCTGCCGCAAGCAGTTCAACCATCTTGTCGGGAGAGGACGTGCCCATCTGTTCGGCGAGTTTTTTGAATTCCTGAAAGGCCACTTCATCCGACGACAATTCTTCACGGAATTCCGTTTCCATGGCCCGGGCCTTATGATTTTCGCCGTCAATTTCCAGAATCCGGTTCAAGGTCTTGAGGCCGTCAGTCACATCGCCTTCCTGGGCCTTGATCTGGGCGATATAGCTGAGCTCGGACAGGGTATTTTGCTTCAGGTCCAGGTTTTCGCAAACTTCCACCATCTTCTCGCGCAGGTCCAGGTCCATGGGATAATAGAAGATGGCTTCGGTCAGAATATTACGGGCGATCTCAAATTCGGCATCGGCGATTTTTTCTTCCAACTTATCCATATAACGCTGCCGCAGGGGCGTGGGATAGGCCAGGTAATCCTCCAACTGGAGCAGGCGCGCGCGAATATCGCTTCGGGCCGGTTCCGCGCTCAGGCCCATTTCCAGAACCAGGATCGGCTGGTGCAGCAAGCCGTCACGTTCCAGAATATCGGCAATGCGAATCGCCAGGTCGCCCGTACCGTCTTCGATATTTCTTGCGGCGCGAAAGCCCAGCACTTCCATCAGCAAGTCCAGGTTTTCCGGGTTCAGCGAAAGAGCGCGATTGTAATGCTCATTGGCCTGCTCGATTTTCTCATCGGCAATGCAAATCCGCGACCAGTTACATAGCGCGTCAACGGCCCGGCTGTTCTGGCCGGAACTCGTCAAAAGGTCGATCAGTTTGCCCCGCGCCGGTTCCAGGCCGGGTTCGCTTTCCAGAACCTGCTCCAGAATATCGATCGCTTCGGAAACATGCTGCTCCTGCTCCAGGTGCAGGATCATCTTCTCGGTCTGGTCCCAGTTTTCCTTAACGCGGTTCGTCTCGCGCAAGAGTTCCATCCAGGCCGTAACGAAATTCATCACCGGTGCGCCGGGCGTTGCCAGAATTTTGCGGAAAGCCTCGAGCGACGCCTCGGGTTCATTGGCGCGGTCGTTCACGTCCATCAGCTGGTCCAGCGTCTGCATCACCCGCGACCAGTCGCCCGACGCGCATTCCGTTTCCAGGCGCAGATTCAGAATCGTACGGTCATCGGGAAACTTGTCTTCCAGAAGATCCAGAACCTTGTTGGCCTTTTCCGATTCATCGGCGGCCATATAACTCTGGAGCAGACGCATGGCAGCATCGCGCAGCTCGTCCATCTGTTCCAGCGTGTCATAAATCCTCACGCTCGTTTCCAGCGCAAAGATATCCCCCGGATCACTTTCCAGGCTGTCGCGGCATAATTGCAGCGCGTCGTTCCAATTCTTCTGGGCCAGATAAAGCCGGATCATTTTTTCGCGCAGTTCCTTGGCATCGCGCGTGTTTTCCAACTGCTCGTACAGCTTCAGGATATTCTTCAGGATGTCCGTATCGTCGGGCCGCACTTCGCTGATCTTCAGCATCACGTCCAGTTGGGCGTCCAGCGATCCTTCCTGGGCATAGAGGTTCGCGAGGGACATATAGCTTTCAAGCGCCTTGTCTTCATCGCCCAGATTCAGCTGGTAGTCCGCCAGTTTTTCGATCACGGCCAGGTCATGGGGATCCATCTCGACAAGCTGCTCGAGGATCTCGATGGCCCGTTCATTCTCGTCCTGATCCGCCAGCAGATCGGCGGCCTGCATCATGGTCTTGCGGGCATCGTCTTCCCGGTCCATACGCCTGAGGACCTGGCTTTTCGCCAGCTTCCATTCCGCGTTGCGCGGGTTCCGCTGAATAAGGTCGTCCAGAATGCCAAGAGCCTTGTTACCCTCCGGATGCTGGGAAAGCAGGGGCAGGATTTCGTTCGCCGCTTCCTCAAATTCCTCTTCCATTTCCTGCTTGGCCAGGCTGTCCAGGTAGCGTTTCTGCAAATCCAGATTCTCGGGATCAATCTCCAAAACGGATTCGTAAAAAGGCAGGGCCTCTTCGTATTCGTCGGCTTCTTCATTGGCGTTGATGATTTCCAGCAGAGAGGCAACGGCCTGATCCGTATTGCCCATGGCGCGGCAGATATTGGCCTTCAAGGTATAGGCAATCGCCTGTCCCGGACCACCACGTTCGATGAGCGTTTCCACCCATTGCAGCGCCGATTCATAATCCTCGGCATCCATAAAATTCTGCGCCAGGTCAAAGGCCAGGGCGTCGGCATCGTTCTCGCGGTCATTGCTGCGATAGACCTGGTAAATCTTTTCCAGGATGATCGTATTGCCGGGGAATCGCGCCCGCAAATCTTCCAGAATCTGAAGGGCCATGTTGGACCATTCTTCCTGAACAAAACCATCGATCAGGCTCAGGCATTCCTGGAGGGCCTCATCTTTCAGTTCGGGCTTGGCCACGAGCGTCTGGAGATACTTCAGGCGGATGTCATCGCGATTGGGATCCAGATCGAGCACCTGGCGATAAGCAGCCAGCGCCTGGTCCAGATCGCCTTCCACACGATAGCGGTCGGCCTGCTTGGCGATATGGGCCGCCGCTTCATCCACGCGCCCTTCCTTCACCATCAGTTCCACAACGAGATGCTGCACTTCCTGGTCTTCAGGATCAATCGAAGCAATGCGCTCATAAATACCAATGGCTTCGCTGGTCTTGTCTTTTTCCACCAGACTGTTGGCAACGGTCTTCAACTCGCCGATCATCTCGCTGCCACGTCCGACGGAATGCAGGCATTCCACCAGCTTCAGCCGCATATCCATATCATCGGGCTGGTCCTGGAGAAACCGCTCAAGGTGGGGAATGGCCTTTTCGTATTCCTTGGCCTCGGCAAAAAGCTCCGCCAACTGCCGGCGCATGGGAGCCAGGGCTTCGGTATCTTCACCGGAGGCTTCCGATACTTCCAGCAGCCCCTCCAAAGCGTCAATGTTTTCGGGATGCAGTTCCAGGGCCTTTTGATAAAAAGCGAGGGACTCTTCCATGTTACCCGATTCAGCGCTGGCGCCGGCCTTGGCAACATAGGTCTGGGCCAGGCTGTCCCGCAGGGCATTGGCCTCTTCTTCACGTCCAAGATATTCGTATGTCTTGCCCAATTTTTCCAGAAGGGCAATATTATCAGGATAGCGCTCTCGCAGCTTTTCCAGAGCTTCACATATTACCGGACCCGAATCGTCCAAACTGAGCGACTCCACCTGCTCCAGGCAGGTTCTGATTCGGTTTTCCTTAACTGTCTCATCGGCATCATCTTCCGGCGGTGCGGCCAAAATCGTGTGCACGATTTCCAGCCGATACTGATCCTTCTGGGGATCGATATCCACGATCTGCAGATAAGCACTCACCGCGCCATCCACATCGCCCGACTCGCGCATATGGCTGGCCTGTTCGGCGATCTGCTCAATGGCTTCATCCGACCGTCCCACCTTTACCAGCAGGTCTATCACGCTATTCGTCACATCTTCCGATCCCGGTTTCAGGGTTTCGATGCGATGGTATATTTCGAGAGCCTTCTCGGGTTCGTCGGTTTCTTCAAAGAGTTTGGCCACCTGAAACATCTCGGCCAGCATGGCTTCCTTGCGGTCCAGACGATGCAGGCATTCCGCAAATCGAAGCCGGGTTTCGATATCCTTGGGATTGCGCTGGAGAAATTGCTCAAAAACCGAGGCGGCCGCCTGGAAATTATTCTGGCGATGATGCAAAGCGGCCAGGCGCTTCAAGATGGCCGTCAGTTCCTCATCCCGTTCCATCTGCTCACAAACCGTGGCCATGCCTTCGAGGGCGGTCAGATTATCGGCCTGGATGCTGAGCACATGCTTAAAGCCGGCCAGTGCCTTTTCGAGTTCACCGGCAGCCAGATCCATGCTGGCGGCGTCCAGACGCTTTTCCAGCATATCCTCGACACCGGGCACTTCCACCTTCAGCCCAAAGTGCTGCACCAGTTCGATAAGCGCTTCGTCTTCTTCAATCCCCTTCGTCAGCGCCACCAGGCTGATCAGGTTGGTAGACTTGCGCGCCGGACAGGGCGTATAAAGGCATTTGCCCTTTTTGTTGCTTTTATCAATCGTCAGCGTACGGACAACGCTTTCCTTGTGTACGGGGCAAAAACAGCGCACCGTCTTGTCCGTTTCCTGGATCGTATCCGGACGATAGTTCAGGTATTCCAAAACAGCCCTGCAGTCCAGTTCCTTCAGGACGCTTGCTTCGGTTTCTTTTGGGATGTCGCTCATAATATTTCGATTGCCTGTCCGTTTTTGCTTCTGTTTTTTTGCGCCCTGGCCCAGCCCTGAATTCTACTAGGCTTGATCGGAAAGATTCAAGGCATATTACCCTATTGCTGATTTTCCTCCACTTGCTCTACATGCAGTGAAATATCCAGCGCCGGCGCCGAATGGGTCAGCGCCCCAATGGATATACGATTTACCGGCAGGTCCGCGTATTGGGCGATTGTGTCCAACTGGACCCCCCCCGTGATTTCCGTCATGGCGGCATCCCCGATCAAATCTGCCGCCTTCTTAATATCATCGGTTGACATGTTGTCCAGCATTATAAGATCAGCCCCGCAATCGAGAATTTCCTCGACTTCATCCAGATTTCGGGCCTCCACGGCTACTTTCAGTCGGGATTTGGCATTATGCTTGCCAATGCGCTCCAGCACCGCCCGAATGCCTCCGGCGGCGTCGATATGGTTATTTTTGACCAGATACATATCATAAAGCGCGTAACGGTGATTACCCCCACCTCCAACCCGTACCGCGTATTTCTCCAATTTTCGCCAAATCGGGGTGGTCTTGCGCGTATCGACGACTTCGATATCGCTGCCTGCCTCCCGCAACTTATCCACATACTGCCGGGTCAGGCTGGCCACCCCACTCATGTGCTGCAGAAAATTCAACATCACCCGTTCCGCCGTCAGGATCGAGCGCATGGGGCCACGCACCCAGGCTATCACGTCGTCCGGATGGAGAGGGGCTCCGTCTTTCATCTGGAAGTCGATTTTAATACGTGGATCCACCAGCCGGGCCACACGCCGGGCCACATTGCATCCGCAGAGCACACCTGAGGCCTTGGAAAAAAGACGCCCTTCTCCGCGCAATTTGGCCGGAATCGCGGCAAGCGACGTCACATCACCCGATCCCACATCCTCAAAAAGCGCCAGGCTCAGCAGAGAACTCAGTTCGGCCGTGATTGCCAATTCGCCGGCATGATCGGACACAGACTGTGATATTGGTTCACTCATTCCCTTTGGTCTCTTCCGGTATAGGCGCGATTGTCTTTACAAAATCCCGCAATTCTTTGGGGTCTAATTTGTTTTTGTTATCGGTGGAAAAAGAATGCTCGCGGTCGGGGTATTTTCCTTCGCGCACATCCGCCGCGTAGGCGCGAATGGCACGCTTGATCTGGCGGCTGACATGGGCGTACTGCTTGACAAAGGACGGCGTCTTGCGCTGTGTCAGGCCGATCAGGTCTGTCATCACCAGCACCTGCCCATCGCATTTTTCTCCCGAACCGATCCCGATGGTCGGGACGGTCAACGATTGGCTGATCTCATCGGCCACCTCGCGGGTCACGCATTCCAGCACGATCGCGAAGCATCCGGCATCCTGCAGCATGTGGGCGTCTTCCATAAGGCGCTTGGCGTTTGCGACGTCCCGCCCCTGGATACGATGGCCGCTCAGGGCATGCACCGATTGCGGGGTCAGGCCGATATGGCCCATCACGGGAATGCCACTGTTCACGATGCGCGTTACCTTATCGATCACATGGCGTCCGCCTTCCAGTTTCACCGCCTCCGCGCCGCCTTCCTGCATGAGTCGGGCGGCGTTGCGCAGAGCAAGTTCTTCCGATTCATGGTAGCTCATAAAGGGCATATCGCCCACGAGCAGAGCATTTTTAACTCCACAACGAACCGCCGCCGTATGGTGCACCATCATGTCCATGCGGACCTTGATCTCGCTGTCCAGGCCCAAAACGCAGGTTCCCAGACTATCACCCACCAGAATAATATCTACTTCCGACTCATCAGCCAAAGCTCCTGTGGGAAAGTCATAAGCCGTCACCATAACCAGGGGCTTAGCATCCTGCTTCATCTTCAAGAGACTGGCTATGCGCACTTTAGAAGCCATCTTTTTAATTCCGTATTACAAGATATGATTTACCTTATTTGGTGCGGAACCCAATACCCAGCACCTGTCTGTATTGAAGTATTCCAAACTTGCGGGTCAATGTAAATGGAATTTTGGCAGCAATCGGCAAAAGAGTGCACGACATAAACAGGGAGTGGATATTTTATCAGAGGATTTCCTTATGGTGAACCCACACGCATAAACACCTGAGTTTTTTATCAAAAGACTTGCACCGCATCTCACTTTTTAATATCATCCTCTGGGATATCTGTTTGAAAATTCGGGCTGCAGCCGTAATTTTTTAACTTTCTTCATGCTTCCTGTCCCAAAAACTGTTTATTTATTATCTAATTATTGGAAGGAGTGTGTTATGTTAGCAAAATGGAAGGGCTTTACTCTGATTGAATTGCTCATCGTCGTGGCGATTATCGCAATCCTGGCGGCTATTGCCGTCCCCAACTTTCTGGAAGCGCAAACACGGTCCCGTGTCGCGCGCGTCAAGGCGGATATGCGTACGCTAGCCACCGGGCTGGAATCTTACATGGTGGATAATAATATGTATCCGCCATGCCCCGCGGGTGGATGGAACTACTACAAGGGATTGCAGTGGGTAACGACACCGATCGCTTATGTGACGAATGTGTTACGCGATCCTTTTAACATGGGCTTTAAAGACGGGAATCCCGGCGGCGGCGCGGATCCCAATGAAGTGATCAATTTTGAATATGGCGCGGGCAATCTGGAAAACGACCCCTTTCATACAGGTACCCGCAACCACATGCGTATAGCTGAAAGCGCAAAATGCTGGCTTCTGGTAAGCTATGGCCCCGATATCAATGACCATACCGCCTCGGCCTCCCATTTCCCCTTTACCCTCTACGCTACGCCCTACGACCCGACAAACGGAACCAAGAGTGCTGGCGACATCTACCGACGAAACCCGCCTTACAATGAAAACTTCATCTCCGAACTGAACCCCTATAAAGAGGGCGACGAGTTCGAACAAGGCCTGTATCCGCTTCCGGAAGGCTACTGATTCGCCATCGTTTACGCGCTAAACTCTTTGCCCGAAAGCCCCCAAACTTTCGGGCTTTTTTATGCCCCGATCTAAAACGGTCCGGCCAGGGTGCTCAAGCCTGCGACGCCACTTCGGCTGAAATTTTCAACCGCAAAATAATATTCCTGCAACTGGCTCA
>CAYWYC010000072.1:8715-16197 GCA_964462565.1 uncultured Candidatus Sumerlaeota bacterium
ACGCCACTTCGGCTGAAATTTTCAACCGCAAAATAATATTCCTGCAACTGGCTCAGGCAACGCAAGTCCAGCGAATGGCTTCCCAAAACCATGCAGCAATTATACAATTTATCCGGCGCCACACCCCACCATACATTCGCACCGACCCCATCGTCGCCAGCCTTCCATCGGATTGTGGCATTGCGTTTATCTTCGGGCCCACGAACCACCTTCACATCTTGGGCCGCCTTAGGCGCATCGCCCGCAGCCTTTCCGAAAATCCGAAATCCCGATACCGCCACCTTCCCGTCGGGGACATGGAGCACATGAAGCCGCACATATCGCGCCTCCGCCGCCTTGTCAAGCACCACAAAATCATGGGGCAGGTCATCACTGCTTTGGCTCTTGTCGATCAGCTTTTGCCACTTTTCTCCATCCGCCGATCCCTCAACGGTGTACCGGAAATACAGCGCCTCACAGTCCCGACCATAAACCTCCGCACCGTCTTCGGCAAAGTTCACCTGCACCGATTCCACGGTGCACACTTCGCCAAGATCGCAGCCCAGGACGGGTTCTTCTTCCGCACTGGCCCACCAGGTCTGCACATTTTCATCAAAGGCGGCTGCAGCGGGATGGTCCGGCGATTCCGAACTGGCCTCGGCCTTTGCGCCATAGCTCAGCAACATCTGCCCGGCAAAGGCATCCTTCCAGGGATTCCACCTGGTTGACGGGATTCGCATGGGCCAGTCGCCAAATGCCGTATTGCAAAACATCACACCATCCTCATCAAAGCCCGCCGGCCACAAGCCAATGCGCCGTTCAAATTGGTGCCGCACCGAAATCCGCATGGTCGAAGTGTGCCACCAGTTGCCATGGCGATCCTGAAAAGTGCTGCCATGGCCCGCACCGGGAATGAATCCCGCCGGCTTGTAACTGTGCGGATTATGCGCCTGGAGGGTGAAGGGGCCAAGCGGCTTGTCGCCCACCACAACGGCATCGGCGTATATGTTGTATTGCGTTCCGGGTACGGCATATTCCAGGTAATAGCGGCCCTCGTGCTTCACAATCCACGGCCCTTCGCGGTGGGGCGCTTTCTCTTCGTCCGAATGATTTTCCCCGCGACGTTCCCAGCCCAGATTCGGCGGATCGCAGTCGTAGAGGGCCACGGTCTCGCCCTTGGGCAGCATGGTTTCCCGGTCCATTTCACAACCGTAAATCGGCAGATGATTGCTGCATCCCCAATATCGATAAACGCGCCCGTCGTCGTCCTGAAAAAGCGTCGGGTCGTTGTGCTCGGGGCAGTCGCAGACCTTTTCCCACGCATCGGCCAGGGGATTACTGCTGCGATAAATCGGGCAAAGGTGTCCCCGCCGCGAGGCCGTGAAATAGATATACCCATCGATCACCGCCACGTCGGGCGCGTAATCTTCCACGGGCAAGGCCGACGATTCGACAAAGACCCAGTCCACCAGATTGGTGGAGTGCCAATAGCCGCCGGATTTGGACGCAAAGAGCCAATATTCATCTTCATAATAAACCATCGATGGATCCGCCGCCTCCCGACAGGGCACCTTGGCCCAGTCCTTGACCTGAAAACGATAGTTCAGATTTACAGGGTTACATACGTGCATGAATAAAATGTTCCTTTCACCGGCAAAATAACAGGCGCACCCACAGAGCGCACCCGTGAAATGTGAAATCTACTTTTCCTGTTTCACGATCGGCCTGCACAAACGCTCGACCAGGAAATCCTCATAGCACGGCAGGTCCAGCCAGTCAATCGCTACCTGCATCGTCGCGCCCGAGGCGTCTTCCACGGTGCGGCCCTCGTCATTCACGAGGACCGTGATCTCTTCCATCTTCAAGAAGTCAAAGCTGTAAGCCAGATGAATCGCCACGGTATCGAAGAGCACAGAACTCTCGCCCGGATAAGGCTTCTCGCCCAGCCAGTAATTGTAATTCTCAATTACGGCCCGCATCGTCGGCTCTTCGCACCGGGCCACCTTCTCGTATTTGTCGCCCCGTAATTTGACATAACCGCAGGTGTCGATGGGGGTAATGATCGCTTCCTTCCAGGGCGCTCGAAAAACCTGCTGGCAGGCGGGTATATCGCGCTTGACATTATATTCCGAATAAATCTTGTCCGGGCTGCCGGGCATACCGCGGCGAATCGCCCCATGCATCCCCACGAATCGCGTCCGCGGCGCAATCGCCGGTTCGCGGCGCAAGGCCTCGGCGATGTTCGGCACCGGCCCGATGCAGATCAGCGTGATCGTCTCGTCCGAGTCCATAATCGTGCGGATAATCGCGTCCACGCCGTCCTCATGGATGGTTCCCGGATATTGGCTCAGGGGATATTCCTTCACCCATTCCCATTGGCCTTCGCGCTTTTCCAGATTCGACGGATTGATGCCCACACCCACGGGAACGTCCGTCCGACCCGCCACATCCAGCAGCCGCGCCGCCAGACGCGCGCGATAATCCGTATCGTCCGTGTCACTCACCACCAACCGCAGATCCAACTCCGGACACTTCAGCAGCATCGCCAAAGCCCAGGTGTCGTCAATGTCGCTCCCAATATCCGTATCCAGAATCACGGGAATCTTTTTGTCAAGATCGCTCATCTGCTCCCCTTTCCCGATAAATTGCTTATGCAAAGAAAGTATCGCCCAGCCTATCCGGTTTTGCAAGCCTGCCTTTCCGGAAAAAATCGGTGCTGCCGAATTTGCTTTTTTGAAAATGCTCCTTGACAAGGCCCTTTGGCTTCTCCTATATTATTCCGTATCGCAATATTAAATTCCACGATACGGAAAATACCAATGGCCGTCAAGTCTGTTCTCAAAGCCCTCGATCTTCTTGATGCCATCGTGCTCAACCAGGCCACGAGCACCGGCATGGCCCTCAAGGACATGGCCGAAGCAAACGGCCTGCCCGTGAATACGGCCCATAACCTGATCAAGTCCCTCGAAACTTCTGGCTATGTGGAACGCCGCGAGCGAGGCATTTATGCCCCCGGCGAAAAATGCCTGGAACTCGGCAGAACCGCCCTTTCCACCCACTATGCGTCGCGCCGAAAGATTTTGCCTGTGCTGCAGGATTTTGTGGAAAAGGAAGGCGAGGCTCTTGTCTGCACCACCCTTTTCCAGGGCGAACGCATCACCATCGCCCGGATCGAAAGCACCCACGCCATCCGCGTGGCCCATTCCATGATCGAGCAGACGCCCCTCTTCAGCAAACCCACAGGCCGGGTACTGGCCGCCTGGGCCAGTGAAAGCCAACTCGCCGAAATCATCGATAAGCACGGCTACCCCTGCGAAAACTGGAAGGGCATCACCAACGAAAAAGAACTCCAGACCGCCCTGGCGGAAATTCGCGAACAGCAGGTATGCACCGACGAGGTGGACGAACTCGTCGCCATCTCCTGCCCTGTTTTCCAACTCGACCGGAAGCCCTGGGGCGCGATTGGCACCTATGCCCCCGTATATCGCTGCAACTCAAAACGCCGCAAGGAACTCGCCGCATCGCTCAAAGAAGCGGCCGAATCGTTATCGCGAGCCATCGCCAATCTCTGATGCAGGCTCGCAGAAAAGGAAAGAATGATGGCACTCAAAGAAGCAATCAAAGATTTCGCCTATAAACTCGGAGCCGACCTCGTCGGTATCGGTGACATCGGCCGCTGCGCCCATGCGCCCCTCATGATGAGCCCCCAGGGACTTTACCCCGACGCCCAATCGGTCATTGTCATGGCCGTGCATCACCCCGACGCCTGCATCGAACTGGGCGGCGAAAAGCATCCCCAGGACATCGGGCCCTACACTGTGCAGTACGCCATGAACTCACGCCTCGACCACCTTTCCTATCGCATGGCCACCTTCCTGGAGCAGCAGGGCTTCGGCGCCGTACCCATCGCGGCAAGCAACATCTGGCGCTACAACCAGTACAAAGACCTCGACGCCATCTTCGCGCCCGACATCAGCAACATCTATATGGCGGTCGTTGCCGGCCTGGCCGACATGGGTTTCAACGGTCTGGCCCTGACGCCGGAGTATGGCGCGCGCAACCGCTTCGTCACAGTCGTCACTAACGCCGCCCTCGAACCCGATCCCTTGATTCCGCCGGGCACGGTATGCGACAACTGCATGCTCTGCCGCAAGCACTGCCCCACAGCCGCCCTTTCGACGGAAATAGACGGAGAAAAGGTTCTCAAGATCGGACCATATGAATACCGCTTCCCCAATAAAAATCTCTGGCGCTGCGCCTGGGGCGAACACTTCGATCTTGAAGTCAATCTCGATATTCCCGACGTGGTGGATGAACAGGTGATTCTGGACTATGTCGCCAAGCATGGTGTGCGCTCCGGCGAGATGGGGCAGTGCCTCAAGTTTTGCCTGCCCGCGGACAAGCGCAGCTTCGATCGCGATTATTCGCGTACCCCCATGCGCAAGTATTCCCTCAGTCCCGAGACCCGCATCCCCCACCGTGCCGATACCGACCACCTGCTCAACCACGCCGTCGAAGGCGGGGCCGATCGCGTGGTCGTGCGCTCGCGTGAGGATTTGCTGGAGCATGGCATAGACCTCGATGATTATCTTCCGGGCGCGAAGAGTGCGGTGACCATGATGGTGCTCTATGACAAGGGCAGGGAAGCCGGTGCGCCATTCTATTTCGGCGCGAACCGCACCATCGAATTTCTCTGCTACGACATGACGCGGGAACTGGAAAAACTGGGCGCGCGAACCCTCATGACCATGCGCAATGAGCCTTGGAATCCGGACCCCTCCCATAACGCCAATATCAGCGATCAAGTCATCGCTACATTGCCCGAACTCCATGCCGAGGTCGTCTATGCCAACACCATCATCACCCGCGAGCCCATGGAATCGGCGATTCTTGGCGAGGGCGCGGTCTGCGGTACCGACTTTGGCGACGCAAGCGTGAGCCTGACCCATGCGCTCAAGTCGATGGCGCGTTCCCTTGGCGCGGACCTGGCCGGTATTGCTTCGGCGGACCGCGTTAACAATCTGGCCGATCAACTGCGCGAAATCTATGAAGGCGCGAAATATTTTGAGGCCTGGGACAAGTCGATCCGATTCTCGCCCTATAAGCCGAAGGTGAATGAACTGGCAGTTCACGTGAAGGACTGCTCCGACTGGCTCCAAGGCGCGCAATCGGTTTTCGTGATCGGGTCCCGCTATCACAAAACCGTGCTCCGCCAGGCCACCAAGCCGCCCGCCGAGGCCGTAGGTCCCTACTGTTTCGATACCTATGCCTCCGCCTGGGAAAACGTCATGATCGCCTCGCGCGTGGTCCAGCGCCTCCGCGAATTCGGCTACCGCGCCATGATGACCACCGACCTGCACGCCGTGGATTCCGTCACTGCATCGCCTCGCGGTTATCAGCCAGACCTCTTTGCGAATCGCTTCGTTGCGCTTGCCGCCGGACTGGGGTGGCTATCCGTTAGCGGCCATTTGGCAACACCCGAGTTTGGCCTGCGCCAGCGCTGCATTGCCATCGTAACCGATGCCCCGCTCGAAGCCGACGCCCCCATCCAGCCCGAAGACGTCGGCGACCTGTGCCGCGAGTGCGAAGAAATGTGCGTGACCACCTGCCCGAGTCAGGCCTTCGACGGACAGAACATCACCATCGAATGCGAAGGAAAAACCTATTCCTACCGCCACATCGACCGCCCGCGCTGCGACTGGTCGAAGCGCGACACCATCACCGGCGAGAGCGGCTTCAAGTACCTCGGCTCGCCCCTGGACGTGAAGCCGCCGGAGCAGATCACCGCCGACGCCATCGCCGAGGCCGTCAAGGGACACGACCCCATCAAGAAGTTCCGCCCCGTCGTGGCCGAACCATGCGTGCTCAACTGCCCCTACGCGACGAAATAAAATTCGCTGCAGAAATAGCGATGAGAATTGCAAGCGTTGCTATTGGGCATTTTCACTTTTCATGATGAAATTATCCAATCATAGCTAATTGGAAAAGGAACGCCCTTTGTCCTGACCTTGAAAGATAAAATTAGTGCACACTGTTAAGCGACAAAGGTACGTTCCCTAATAGCGGGGCTGTAACAAAAACCATGCCGTATGGATTATTCATAATTTACAGCGCTGAAAGCGCTATACATACCAGCCTGGGGTGGAGCGACCGAAGGAAGCGAAACCCCAGGACCAGGGCCACAAAACAAAGCAAGCGCTGTAAGCGCGCCCCAAAATGAGCCATACTTACAGGCCCGAATAATTGAAGATGCAAAGAGGGTTAAAGGCCCGATTCATTTTCATTGCAGAGGACTTTCCGTAAACATTATGGTATTTTGCCTGACATATAAGGAGAACATAAAATGAAAAACATCAACGAATTTCGATTTGGTTTGAATTATGTGCCATCGAAGCGGTGGTACTATTGCTGGAACGATTTTAAGGCCGACGAGATTGCCGAGGACCTGGATGCCGTCGCCGCCTGCGGGGCCGATCATATTCGCCTCATGACCATCTGGTCGTTTTTTCACCCCGACCCCGACTGGGTCAGCCCGGCGCATCTCGAACGTCTGGGTGTCGTGATGGATCTGGCGAAGGAACGCGGAATCGACGTGCTTGTCACCGCTTTCAACGGCTGGCTGACCGGGCATAAATTCGTCCCGAGCTGGCAGAAGAACAGAGAGTTCTACACCGATACTTTCATGAACGAGAAGCAGGAGTTCTACCTCCGCGAACTGGCGAAGACAGTGGCAGGGCGTGAGAATTTCATCGGCTTCGACCTGGGAAACGAGATGAATTGCTGCTGGGGAGCAGCCGAAGAGCACGGCACTGCCTGGAGCACGCGCATGCTGAAGTTGTGCAATGAACTGGCGCCCGAAGCCATACATGTGAACGGCGTGAACCATGCCCCTTTCTTCAAAAAAGGCACCTTTAGCGCCGAAGCCCTGGCGCGCGACCAGAAGATCGTCAGCCTCCACGCCTGGGTCGAGTTCACCGGCGCACTCAAGCGGGGAGGTCCTCTTTCGCCGCAATCGGTGCAACTTGCCGCCGCCATGACGGCCATCGCCAAGGCTTACGCCCACGACCCGGCCAAGCCCGTCTGGATTCAGGAATTCGGCGCGAGCGAAGACTGGATGTCCGCCGAAATCATCCCCGACTTCATGGAACAGACCATCCGCAACGCCGTCAAGGCTGGCGCGACCTGGTTCACCTGGTGGTGCAGTCACGACATCACCCGCGAATTCTGCATGGAAGAACTCGAATACACCCTCGGCCTCATGACCATCAACAACAAACGCAAGCCCCAGGCCGAGACATTCCGAAAACTCGCCGAAGAATTCCGCAGCCAGGATCCGGCCGATATACAAATCCCCGAGATCCCATCGCCACCCGAAAATTACGACACCGAAACCACCTGGCAATGGATCGAAGACTGGATAAAAGACAAATGATTCGACCCGTCAAGTTCATTATAGCGAATCTCGAAAGTCTTTCTGCCAATCAAAAGCCGCGAGATTCTGCA
>CAYWYC010000073.1:0-16047 GCA_964462565.1 uncultured Candidatus Sumerlaeota bacterium
GCAACTCAGGAAGGGGTCACATTGAAGCATTATGCACTTGCAGCAGCATGCTGAAAGGACCCGATAAATCCTCCAGAAGAGCGATCTGGCTTCCCGACCAGTTCGCGTCTTCTTCGGTTTCATCCAACTGTAGCAACCCGATCGGTTTTTCCCCTTGCAGGTCCATCAGGACGATGGCCAGCGCTGAAGATGCGTGTGGGAATCCCAGCAGCGCTTTCTCTTCGGGGCGGATTTCAGGGGGAAGGGTGTCTTCTGCAAAGACCAGACTTTTTACACAATTCTCCCGGCGAATGAGCCAACTCCTTTTATCCAAAACCAATTCCTCATCCATTTCGATGGGTGGAATCATATCGTCCCGCAGCCATTCGTAGAGGAGTTCCACCGGAGAGCCGTCATCCGGAATTCGGAAAAGGTGCGTCCGCGTACAGCCCATGGTTTCGGCCAACGGGGGTATGCATTCCTCGATGCTCGACAGGCCTTCATAGGTGCTGGCGGTCTGCAGAATGCAGCGGATCAGATCGGGCCGAGTTTTCCGGAGTTCCCGGCTAAGTCCTTTCTTTTCGGCTTTGTCGTCTTGGCCGTCCAGAATACAGAGCACGCCTTTTAGTATATTTGTCGAAGAAAGGATTGGATAAGCAAGGACGCTTTTGCGGATTTTGCCGCCGGCCCGTATTTTTTGGGTGATCCTGCCCCTTTGCGGAATTTTCCTTTTGTAAACTTCCAGAGCGGGACAATTGGAGCAGGGACGATTCTGGTCATGCAGCGCGACGTGGCATTTTTCGCCGATTTTGGCGCTTGAAATATTGCAGAGTTTGCGGAATGCCTCATTCATGAACTGAATGCGCAGCTGACTGTCCAGAATATACATGCCGTCCGAGAAGGATTCCATAATCTGGCTGTACCAGTTTTCCTTCTCATGCAGGTCCTTCAGAGAATTCAAGATGTTCGTAACGTCCGTCCCGCAAGCGATAACTCCGCTCTCGAAGTCCTTGTAGTCCACCTTTCGCGCACCCACGTCCAACCAGCGCTTCTTGCCTTCGGCCCCGACCACCGGAATAATTAAACGCTCCGGGGCCCTTTCTCCACGCGCCCGGGCCAAGGTCTGCTCCGTCAGCACATCCCGCGATTCCGGACTGAACAATTTGAAGAATTCCGTACTCATCGCTTCTTCTTTTGTCATGCCAAATGTGTCCAGAAAAGCCTGATTGGTATATTGCAGGTATTTTCCCTTGGCATAGGCCACGCTGAAAGGCAGACTGTCCATCAAAAAGCGAAAAAAGCCCTTGTCAAAGCCCTCGAACTGCGAAGAATCCTGAATGTCTTCAAAATAGTGCTGATAAATGCGCCGCAGGCCCCACATCAACATAAAATCGAGCAGGTACCGGCTTTCATCCGTGAAAAAGCCCGGCTTCGAACTGCTGAAATTGTAGCACCCCTTGCAGATTTGGGGCATGTCAAAAGGACGGCAGATCAGCGAACGTACCTGGACCTGGCTTTCTTCCAATGGCAGGAATTCATCCACATCCTGAATATCATCAATAAGATAGGGGACCACACTGGCCGCCGCCCGGCCGATAACTCCCTCGCCTAACTGGAAACGCTTACCCGTCCAGTCCAGGGGCGTAACAGTCTGGGACTTTCCCTTTTCGCGGTCATACCAGGCATGCAGTTCCAGAGCGCCATCGGCCGGCGATACGAGATAGCAGGAAGCATTTTCTGCATGAACCGCCTCCGCCATGAGCGACAAATGATCCGCCGTCGCTTTCTTTGTGCCACGGGCAAGATTGATCGCATCAAAGCTCGATTCCAGATCGCACAGGTTCTCAATAGTAAAATTCGAGAATTTACCTGAAGATTGAACACTGTTTTTCCCGGAATTCTTCATATTTGCCTTTTTTATTAAATATTTAGTTTGAAACCGCAAATGGCCGATCAATCAAAACAGGATGCATAATAACCGTCTGGGATTTTTCCTGCCGCCGGAAAATTTCATTTCCCAAATAGCGGAAAAGCATCGTCCCGTAATCGTTTTCTTCTTTATTTATACCATGCTAATTGTACTAAAATCAATCATATTCAAGCCTCTGGCCGGACTCTGTCCAATTGGAATATTTGCGTGGAATTTTTTGTTAACGGGAAACATTCCGATCAGTGACCCTGAATATATGAGCTGAATATACGCATGTATATATGTTGTTTATTCACAGTCCTCCATGTCTTTCCAAACCAGGGGGTTTCGCTTGTGTCGCTTGTGTCGTTTTGAGCGAATGTGACGCCGGTATAAACACACATGTATGTAATTATACCGTCCTGGCCGCATATTTTTTTTATTTTCTTGCCAGAAAAAAACGAAATTGCTACAGATAAAAAGGCTTTATTATCACCAGACGCCCAATATTTGAAAGGAAACAAGCATGCCCGCAAGACCAAACATTCTTTACATCATTACCCACGATACCGGGCGATTCCTGGGATGCTACGACCGGCCCATCCCCTTCTCCCCGAATCTCGACCGTTTTGCCGAAGAAGGCATCAAGTTCACCAGCACCTTTTGCACGGCCACCTGCTGCGGTCCTTCGCGCGTCTGCGCCATGACGGGCAAGTACAGCCACGTCACCGGGACGTTGGGCCTGGCCGGAATGGGTTGGAGCCTGCCTGCCGAAGAAAAGACACTCGTCGATTATCTCAACGCCGCCGACTACGAAACCATCCACATGGGCTTTTGCCACGAGCGCTGGTATGGCGCCATGAATTACCAGGTGGATGGCAGCCTGGAAGATGAAAAATACTGGAAGGACGATACGAAAATCGTCATCGACAACGCCATCGACTATCTCGAAAACCGCGACGACGACCGCCCCTTCTACATGAATCTGGCCATGCACGAAACCCACGCCAGCAAACTGGCCCAATTCCTCGAACGCTATCAGGAGATGGCCCCGCCTGACCAGTGCTGGGTCCCGCCGACCGAGCCGGACATGCCCGCCTTTCGCGAACGCTTCAGCAAATGGTACGCCTCCTTGCGCTATGCCGACGAACACATTGGCCGAATGCTCAACTATATGAAGCAGTCCGGCCTCTGGGACAATACCGTCATTATGTACACCACCGACCATGGCGTCGGCTGCGTCCGCGGCAAGGGCAACGTGTACGAAGTCGGCATGGAAATCGCCCACCTCATGCACCTGCCCAAGGGCATGCAAAACGGATATGTTGTCGATCACCTGATTCCCAATATCGATTTCATGCCCACCCTGATGGAAGCCGCCGGTCTCACTCCGCCCGATGGCGTAAACGGTCGCTCCTTCTGGCCACTGCTAACGGGCGACGACTACACACCGCGGGGGCATGTTTTTCTCGAACGCAACTTCCACGGCGAGCGCGCCTCGAAGGAATCGACCGAATTCGTCGATAAATACGATCCCCAGCGCACCATCCGGACAGAGCGATACCGCTACGTCCGAAACTTCCGTCCCGACGCACGCCCCCGCCTGCCCTATCGCCACGAAATCACCGGCTACAGCAAGGTGGAAGGACGCGAGGGCAACCTGGAGACCACGGTGACTGAAGCCCGTCCTGCCGAAGAACTCTACGACCGCCTCCACGATCCCTGGGAACAGAACAACCTGATCGGACGGCCCGAATACGCCGACATCCAGAGCGATCTTTCGGCCAAACTCCTGCAATGGATGGAAGAAACCAACGACCCGGCTCTCAAACCGGGCCTGCCCGAGCCGCTTCAGGAACCGGCCCGATGGCCCACGAGCGACAAGATCCAGCCGGTCGAACATGTGTGATATTCCCTTGGAAAAATGAGACATCATGACGAATAGAGAATTGCTTCAAGACGGTATCCTGATTCGCGAAGGCCGGCGGGAACTGGCGATGCGCCTGAAACTGCGGTGGGATCAGGAAGATGCGGAAAAGTCCTGGGAGCCCTTTGAGGGCGATTTGGAAGAAGTGGGAGAAGGTCTCGTCCATCTCAAAATGCGGCGCGATCCCTTTTTGCTGGAACTGCGCCTGCACGAGGAAGAGGGCTTTCTGCTTTTTGAAACCAGCATCCATGTGGCGGTTGACGCACCCGACCCGATTTTGCTGCGGGATATTCGCTGGGAAACGGAGCGCATCGGCGATTGGCCCGAAGACGACGAACTCCGCTGGTGGTGGATGTCGCACGATGTCTGGGGCCAGCCGGATTTGCTGAGACTGGATGACGAAATCAATCCCCGCGCCATCCCCCACTGGCGATGTGGGGTATTGGAACCCGAAGGAGGTCGGGGCATGGTCTGGTCCACGCGGCTTCCGGCCAACTGGCGGCAGGCCCTGCGCATGGAGAATCGCCAGCTTGTCATCGAAACGGTCGTCGATGCGCATCTGGACCCGGGGGCCCATTGGCGCAATGACATGGCCGGACTGGCGCTGGATCGCCTGGTTTTTGAATCGCTCCGCGGGCCGCGTCAGTTCCAGGTGTCCCGCCGGCGTCCCTGGGAGGTGAACGCCCTGGGCATGTGGAATTCCTGGGATTATTATCACCTCAACATCGATCGCGATGCCGTCATGGAAAATGTGGAAGCCATCCGCGGCCATGATTTTCTGCGCGATTTTGTGCGTTACATTATCATTGATGATGGCTGGCAGACGCTGACCGGAGTCTGGGAAGCCAACGAATCCTTCCCCGACGGCATGGACGGCATGGCCCGCGAAATCCGGGATGCCGGCTTCCTGCCGGGAATCTGGTCTGCCGCCTTCTTTGCCGAAGCGGGCTGCCCCATCTTCGACAAACATCCCGAATATTGTGTTCAATATAACGGGGAGCCTCTCTCGCCATTCAAGAATCGCGGCAACGGTCCGCCCTGGGGAAATCGGCATTATCTGGATCCTACGCGGCCCGAAGTGGTGGACCATGTTTATCGTCTTTATCGGAAACTCTATGACTGGGGCTACCGCTACTTCAAGACCGACTTTTTGGCCAACGCCATGCTCGTCGGCGAACCGCCCAATATACCGCCGCGCCTGAACGAAGGCCCCCTGCGTTTTCACGACCCCGAGATGGGCTTGCTTCGCGCGCATCGTCGCTGCATGCAGGCCATTCGCGCGGCCATCGGCGAGAAAAGTTTCTGGCTGGGCTGTGGTTCTGTATGGGCTACCGGCGCGGGACTTATGGACGCCAGCCGCATGAGCGGCGACATATCCGTCACCTACCCCAGCCTGCTCAAGTGCGGCAGCAGCGTGCTCTGGAACGGCCACACGCACGGTCGCGTCTGGCTGAGCGATCCCGACTTCCTGGTGGTCCGCGGACCGGACACCATGCATCCCGAATACCACGACAGCGAACCGCCCAACTGCGGCAAACCGCCGAAAAAGCCGCAGTTCAGTCTGAGCGAAGCGCGCATGTGGGCGTCGCTGGTGATCCTGAGCGGGGGAATGGCGGTGCTCTCGGATCGCATTGCCGCGCTGAACGAAGACGGCCTTGAAATATTGCGCATCGTCGCGCGGGAAGCCGGCGGCTTGGCCGGTCGGGCGATCGATATGGAAAGTCCCCGTCCCCGCATCGTACTCAAGCAGGATCGGGATCGGGTACTGCTCGGACTTTTCAATTGGGAGGATACCGACGCACCGGCACTCGATCTCAAATGGGCGAAGCGCCTGCCGGCTCTGGACTGGTTGGAAATATGGAGTGGCGAAAAATTAACGACCCGCAAACTCACGGACAGGCAGATACCCGGTCACAGTTGCTTGCTGTTGAAGGCGTAAAAAGGATTCGAATCAGGAGGCCACATCGAGACCGGCCAGGGTCAGGGTGCTTCCATGGTCCAGGCCATTGCCGGAGAAATGCGCCGGCTTGATGTCCGGGTGGATCAGGCAATTGTGTCCGACCACGCAGGATTCGGGAATGTTGACGCGCTTGCCGACGAGGGTAATGCCCGTGGACAGGTATTCCGGACGCAGCTTATTGGCTACCGGATTCGTTTCCGAGTCCCCGATGCTGGCTCCCTGACCTACGTCAAGATATTTATCGGATATCACGCGGGTGACCCTGGCGTTGGCTCGAATACGGCCGCCATCCATAATCACCGAATCGCGAACCTCCGCGCCTTTTTCCACGTGGACGCCCCGGAAAAGCACGCTGTTCACCACCTTACCTTCGATAAGCGAGCCCTTGCCAATAATCGAATGCACAATGTTGCCTTCCGTCCCCACATGGGAAGGGGTGCAATATTTGATGCCGTCTTCACAATTGGTATGGACATTCCATCGACTGAGGTCCAATCCCGATGTGCTGTCGAGGCACTCCATATTGGCTTCCCAAAAGGATTGCAGGGTGCCCACGTCCCGCCAGTAATGGGTAAACTCGTAAGCATAGCATTTGCATCGCTCGATCATTTTCGGGATGATGTCCTTGCCAAAATCGTTTGAGGAACCGGGATTCGCGGCATCTTCATGGAGCCATTTTTCCAGAATGTCTTTCTTGAAGGCATAGATTCCCAGGTTGGCCTGGTTCGAGATCGGGTTGGTCTTTGGCTTTTCCTCAAAGGCTTCCACGCGGCCCTTGGAATCGCTTTTCAAGATGCCAAAACGGCTCGTTTCTTCCCAGGGGACCGGTTGCGTGGCTATGGTCAGGTCGGCATCGTTACGGAGATGTACTTCCAGCAGGTTCTTGTATGCCATGTTATAGATATGGTCGCCCGACAGCACCAGCACCGTATCAATGTCAAAGCGGTTGATGAATGAAAGGTTCTGGTAGATGGCGTCTGCCGTTCCGGCGTACCAGTCCGAGTTCTTTTCTCCGACATAAGGCGGCAGCACCTTGGCCACGGAATAGCGTCCCGTGAAACCCCAGGATTCCCCGTTACCGATATGGGCCATGAGCGAGTAAGGCTTGTATTGGGTCATGATGCCCATATAGCGAATACCGGAATGCATAACATTGCTGATGACGAAATCCACAATCCGGAAGTTGCCGCCAAAGGGCACCGCCGGTTTGGCGCGCTGGTTGGACAGGATGGAAAGCCGGCTGCCTTGGCCGCCGGCCAGGATCATGGCGATTGTTTCACCCATTCTGCTGCGACTCCTTTAGTTCCCCGTTTTTCCCTTTGTCCCGATTCAGGGCGTACTGGTCATCTTCTCGGTATGCGTCGCCCAGTCATGCTGCACCACCTGGTCGATCTGGATTTCCTTGCCGGAACCAACCCGCACGCCCTGGGCGAATTGCGCGCCCTTGCCAATAAGTGTCATCTTGCGAATATCAGGATTCTGTGGATCCAATCCCGCTTCACCCACCTGACAATAAGGATGGAAAACCACATCCTTGTCACAGAAAACGCCCTGAAGATTCACACCCTCATGCACCTGACAATCGTGGAAAAGTATGCTGTTTTCCACATGGGCATGGGGACCGATATACACGCCCGGAGAAAGCACCGAACGGATCACCGTACCCTCAACCACGCAGCCCGGAGAGATCATCGATTCCTGGACATTTGAAAGCCGCCCGAAATACGGCGAGGGCCGGCTGCCCAGATCGCGGTCCTGCAAGTTGGTAATGATGGGATCGGCCGGCAGGTGCAGGGATTTTTCCCCGCGAAGCACCTGAAAATGATGATCCACATAGGCCTGCAAGTCAGGCAGACAGTTCCAGTCGCCTTCGTAAGAATAAGCAAAAACGCGCCCTTCCTTCGACAAGGGCACTACCACGCTCGTGGGCAGGTCGTGCTTGGACGCGCGATCTTCCAGGGCTTTCATGTAATGAATCAGTGCCTGGGCGCTGAAAAGATATATACCCGTTGAAACCGTGTCATGGGGTGTTTCGTGGGGTTTTTCGAGAAATTCCGTCACCCGCTTGTTTTCATCGGAAGTCACGTAGCCGAAATGGTCGGCAGGCGTGTTCGAAGGGCGCTTCGTAGTGACAATGGTCAGGTCGGCATTGTGCTGCTTGTGAAAGGCCAGGACCTTGGAATAATCCATGCAATAAACATGATCCGCCGACAAAACCAGGACGTTTTCCGCGCGGGTATCATGGATATAGTTCAGGTTCTGGTAAATGGCGTCAGCCGATCCACGAAACCAGTCCGTCTTACCCATGCCGATAAAGGGCGGCATCAACTTAATGCGTCGGTTGGTGGTGGCAAAGTCCCAGGAAGCACCCACGCCCACATGGTCGATCAGCGAACCGGGCAGGTACTGAATCAGGATACCGACATTATTGACACCACTGTTGCTCAGGTTAGTGAGAATATAATCGATCACTCTGAAATGTCCACCAAAGGGCAGGGCCGATTTTGCCCGATTATGCGTCAGGACCGAAAAGCCCAGATTGATGCCCCCTGCAAGAACCAGCGCTGTCGTGTTTTGCATCCCGATACCTCAGAATTCCTTAAAATACCCATTTCTCTTGCAAGTCTAATGTAGTTAATCGGCAAGCGCAAGATAAAGATGCAGCAATACTGTAAGAATTGGATGAAACAGCGCCAATCCAGAGAGTATAGCCGAATTCTCATGCTCTTGCCCTTGACATTAGATGATTTATGACGATAAAATATAAAGGTTGGTGATGGTATATATTAGACTTGTAAGGTATCGTTTCAACATGAATGTCCATTTTCGCGTTATCGCGCGGCTGACAGTTCTCATCGCGCTTGGGATACTGCTTGCGCCATGCCTGAGCCGGGCCCAGGATATGCCTGCGCCCCTGCCGCTTTCCGGTGACGAAGGAAGGGTGTCCATGCCCGCTATCGCCTCCACGGCGGATCAAACGGCCGTGGCCTGGTGTCATGAAAATGCCGACGAAAAAAAGGCCATTCTGCTGCGCACCCGGAACCAACTGGGTAAATGGTCTTTGCCCCAAAGCATTTACCAGATGCAATCCCCCGCTTCCTGCTCCGACATGGCTATGCAGTACGATTCGGCAAATCGTCTGCAACTTGCCTGGATAGTGGACTACGATGGTGGATCCGAGATTCATTACCAGGTCTTCATAGAAGGGCGCTGGCTCCGCTACGAACCCATCCGCACCCCCTCCGGACTCCAGGCGGAAAACCTTTCGTTTCATATCCTTCCGGCCGATGGCAATGAGCGTAAAAATGATTCCGTCTTCATTGCCTGGCAGGAACGTACCGGCTCTTATTATCGCATCCGCAGCTTCGTTCTTGACTCCGGTGGTCTTCTGCATGACGTGATTCTGGCCGGTGAACAGACCATGGCTTATGTCATGTATCCCGATCTGGTATTTCTGCCGGCTCCGTCCAATGACCCTGATTCCGGCCCCCGCATGGGAATTTCCTGGTTTGATCTCGATGCCGATCCCGTGCGTCTGGAATTTCGCTCATGGAACCCGGAAGAATCCCGCTGGGAGGTATATTCCCATGCTTACAACGAGCAGGCTGCTTCTCTAATCCAATCCATGCCCCTGGTAGCATCGTCCGTTCAGGGCGGTCCCTATCTGCTGGGAAATGGCGAATGGAATGGTTTCGACCAGATACTTCTCCAGAGCCCCAGCCGGCAAGCAATCCCCCTCAATCCGGCTCCAGCGACCCATAACCGCTTCCCGGTAGCATCCAACTCCAGCGATTTGGTGATCCCCTTTATCTGGCAACGTGAAGAAGCCGACGCCATCTATCTGGTGCAGGGAGCGCTTCACCCCGCCGGAGCGTTTGCCGCGGCCAGACTGGCTCCCGTCGATAGTTATGTTCCCGCCGAGCCGGACGTCTGCTGGGCCGACGGGGCTTTGCAGGCCGTATGGATTGCCATGGATCAATCCGGCGACGATACCGGCCCCGTCCTGTATTTTCAGGAAACCCCCATCACCGTCAACGACTGGCGCATCATCGAAGAAGCGGGGGAGTAATTCATCTTGCGGACTTTTTTTTCCAGAATCTTCCTGCTGCCAGTTTGCGCCTTGCTTCTGACGCTTCTGAATGTTTCGGCTTTTTCCGCGGAAGATCCTGATTACCTGCGATACATGCTCAAGGCCCATGGCATACCCACGGAACCCGTCGGCCTGACGCGATTTCTGGAGCAGGGCTGGCAGGCCGCGCGCCCGCCCAAGCCGCTTCCCCAGGATCCTCCCAACAAAAGCGCCCTGCTTTTGCAAGCCTGGGATCTGGCGGGGCGGCAGTATGAAGAAATCTACAGGAACCCGGGGCTCGTCAAAAGCCTGGGATCTCTCGCGCGGAAGTATGCGCGCAAGGAAATACCCGAAGGCGCGAGGCGCATCCTGGAAGCCGACCTGGCGGAACTTGCGGCGGCCAATGAAGCGGCCATGCGCGCGACCATGCTCGATTTTTTCCAGTATAACGGTGTGATGGCAATGGGTGTTTTTGCGGAACGGAGCGAGGCCAACCGCGCTACCGTATCCCGCGTCCTCCAGGGCGAAAGCCGCACCATCCTGCGCATTGCCTATATGCAGGTTCTGGCCTTGCTGGGTGATGGCTGGGTGATTGACAAATTGGTGGCGGAAGTGGGCAAGGCCAATCGAACAAGCTCTGTGGCCGCGGTCAATGTGCTGGAAAACCTGACCGGACGGCTCTTTCGATACGACAAGAACATGGCCCGGGGCCCGCGCGTTCAGGCGGCGGAAGAAATCATGGACTGGTGGGAAGTGCACTACGCGGGCTATATCGGCCAGCCCATTGGTCGCATGGAAATTCTGGAACGCATGTATTATGAAGAACCCGAGCGCAAGCCACGCCTGGACAATCTGCCTGACCTCTTGCGGGCGGCGGCCGATAAGGGTCCGGGGGCTTCCGAAAGCAGCCGCATGGCCTGGCAGATTCTGGAGCGGTCCGGAGCTTCGCTTGCTCCGCAGCTGGAACCTTTGATCGAAAACCCCGATACCGATCTGGACGTCCGATCCGAAGCCATCCGATGGTACGTAAAATGGATGGGCGAAAAGACCTTCCGCAAGAATTTCCGGAAACTCCGCAACGACGAAAATCCCGAAATCGCCCAACAGGCGCGCGATATCCTGTCCCGCTGAAAATCCATCACTATTTGCCGCTGATTCTGCCTCTCAAGCCGCCCTGCCCTGGGCATATTTTTTCAGGGATTCGAAGGCCTCGCGGGGAAAGGCCTCAGGACGCGTGTAGTAAAAACTATTGTTCTGCCAGAGTGGTTCTTCCGCGATTTCGGAGCCGGAGACCGCCAGGGCCCGGTCCCATTCCATCGTGCCCGGGATGGGAGAATATTCGTTGAGTTTGGGAGTCGCTCCTGCCTCATGGGCGATATCGATGCTGGCCCGGACGCTGTCCACAGACTGGCACGGCATGCCTGCCATAATATAGACGCCGATGTCTTTCCTTTCATAGCCCGCCTGACGCAAACTGGCCACCGCCTTTATGAATTTCTTGACGTTCCCGTCCCGGTTCCACCGCCGCAGTTGGCTGGCTTCGACGGATTCCAGGCTCAGGCGCAGGGTGGTCATCCCGGCGGGGCGCATGGCCTCGGCCAGCCGCGAGCTGATCTGGTCATAGTGCATGCCGTTGGGGGTATGCAGGCGTATGGCAAGTCCGGCCTTCACGATTCTTTCCAGAAGCGGCAAAAAGAAGTCCTCACTCTCCATGAGCAAGGCATCATCATAAAAGGCAAAATCCACAGTCTGCCAGCGGCGGTGATAGTCCTCTATTTCCTGAAATACATTCTCCGCCGATCGACGCAGGTATTGCGGTTGCAGCAGGCGCGAGGCGCAATAGTGGCAGTGGCAGGGGCATCCCATGGACGAGGCAATGGGCAAGGCTTCGCGCGAATGGCAAAGGTCAAAGGCGGGCTTGGGCCAGTCCTCTGGATGACTCCTGATTTCGCTATGTTTGAGAGAGAGGGTGTTTTGCTGGAGCCATTCCCCCAATTTGTCCCAGCCATAGCCCGGCAGGACCATGTCGGCCCCGCTGCTTTCCCGCGCGTGGTCTGTGCAAAGAGTCGCGTATATGCCCCCAAGTATCACAGGCACATTTTTCCACCGAAGCCGGACCCGCCGGATGGCATCACGGACTCCAGGATACCAGTAAGTCATCCGTGAAGTGAGCAGGACGGCATCGGGAGGTCTGGTCCAATCGGCTTCCACATTGTCCAGTTCGTCTTCAAAAACTTCAGAAGGGATGCCGAAACGCTTGAAGATACGCCCCGCCTTTTGCGCGGGAACCGGTTGTTCCGGCCACTTCTCGAAATAGTATTTGCCCGTGTGGTATTTCCTGGGACGCGGCCCGATGTCCCCGAGGGCGGGATGAGCACGGTCGGTGCAATCGATGAGATGGACCCGGCATCCCCAATTGCGCAGAATGGATGCTCCGTAAAGCAAGCCCAGCGGCCACGCCCAGAGGTCGAAAGCCGCTACATCGGCGATCCACGGATTAATCAGGAGCAGCTGCGGAGCATTTTTGTCATGCATTAATTCATTGTGCTTCATGAATGAGACGAATGCCCGATGCCTTCATACGCACGGAAAAGGGCAGTTCTCTCAAAAATTCACGGCCCAATTGTTCGCGGCCGCGTTGGATGAGCATGTTAATCACCCGTTCCCGGGCCGTTTCATCGTATTGGGTTCCCTGGGCGCTTTGTTTGTCTTTCAGCATCAGGATATACATGGCTCCGGGAACGATTTTTTGCAGGCGGGCATTTTGCCCCATCGCAAAGATGCCGCTGTCCGGCATCTTCGCTTCGGTCTGGATTATCTGACTGACCTCACCCACCCGCATGTCCTTGATCACTTCAAAAACCTCATCGGGCAGGGGCGTGTTGCGATCCACCCAGCCTATGTCCCCGCCACTCTCGCGACCCGTTTCCGAATCAGAGTGCTCCCGGGCCAGCTTCTCAAAATCCCGCCCGCCCCGGCGGGCGGCTTGTTTGCGAACTTTGTAAAATTCCGAACGCATGTCTTTTACTTCTTCCGGACTCAATTGGGGGTCAATAGTACGGACGATCTGGTAAACATGATACTTGGGCGGGATGATGAACTGCGACGGATTATCGCGATAGATTTTTTTGAGTTGCTCTTCGGTGAAGTTCTTTTCCACTTCCTGCCTGAAATAGCGCTCCACCAGCATGCTGTCTTCCACTTCGTCGCGCAATTGGCTTTCGCTGATTCCCAGGAGGCGTCCCGCGCTTTGATTCTCGTCATTATCATTCGACGATATTTCCTTGTTGATCTGCCTGATTTGTTCACTCACTTCAGCGGCGGAGACCGTCAGTTTATCCCGTCGCGCCAGCAGGGCAAGGGACTTGGTAATGGCCCATTCGTTCATGGCTTCGGTTTCCGCTTTGGCCAGGCGGTCGGCGGCAATTTGGCGATCGTATTGGTTATCGCTTTCCAGCAGGGGTTCGTTAAGTTCGATCACGTCCGATATGCGCGATTCCAGCTGAGCCCGCGTCATTACGTACTTATCGCCCACCTCGCAGACAACCACCTGACTGGCCGGATACGCCTTGTATAGCGGTGGCTTGGGAGTGGGGCGTGCGGAGCGTGACTTTTGTTGCGATTCGATTCGAAAGTCCTGGCCTTGCGCCAAAGGCAAACAAAGCCCGAAGCATAGAATCAGCACCAGGGCTAATTTTGATTTATATAAATGGATCATGAAAAACTCCTAAAAAAATAAGAACCTTGCTTCTTCAGCGAAGAGGCAAGTTACTCGATTTGGGAACTAATATGCGGATGCCGGCGCCTCCAAGGGGAGAACGCACACATTCGATCTGGCCCTGGAACTTGTCCACGACCTGCTTGGCGATAGAAAGCCCCATGCCGTTGCGGCTGGCGCCCTTGTTTGTATAAAAGGACCGCCAAATATGATTTTCCTCGTTTTCGGGGATGCCCGGGCCATTGTCAAAAATTTCGACCGCGCACATGCCGTCATCCTGATCGCTGATCTCCACGAGAATCCTGGCATCGGCTTTATCCTCAACCGCTTCCAACGCGTTTTGAATGACATGACTCAGCCCCAGCACCATCTGATCAGGATTGGTATTGCCTTGGACGTGTTTTATCTGGTCGTCGGAGGCGCCCAAATCCTCATCCAGACTTATCTCCCGGCCCTCTTCCCGGATGGAAACGAAGCGCCTTTGATAGGGTTCCGCAACCAGCGCCACGGCATCCTGCACCAGGGCGGCCAGGTACACATTGACCGAGGCCTTGAGCCGATTATCCCGCAGCTGCCGCCAATTGCGCACCATTGTTTCAATCTGGGCCAGGCTGGGCTTGATGAATTGCTCCATGTATCGCGTGAACTTGGATTGGTTTTCCATGTCCTGCATCATGTCCACGGCATAGCCCATCAGGTCGATTCCGCCCTTCAGGCCCGTTATCTGATTGTTCAGGTCATGGATAATCCGCGCCAGGGGTTCTTCCAGATAGCGCGACTGGTTCTGGAATAACTTCCTTTCGATCACGTCATACACGGCATTATGAAAGGTCTGGCAATGCCCGACTGCTTCGGACAGGGCCTCGGTCTCAACCGGGCGGTCCAGACGGCAGACTTCGATAATTCCCCGGCGTTTGTTTTCCAGCACTCTCTCGCCGTCCCCCAGTCGAACCAGGGGTACGCAGGGGAAAAGATCCAGAAGTTTGGGGGCCTTTTCAGGATCGTCAAGCCCCGGGAAAGTGGAAGAGAGGACCGTCAGAAAAAGATGGCGAAAGCACTGCCCGCGATGCTGCCACAGTGTATCGGGGGAGCCGGCGGACTGAACGATATAGCCAAAGCGCTCCAGGGCCGCTTCCAGATATTCCCGCGATTCCCGTTGCTCATCCAGGATAAGCGCAACGGGCTGCTCGCTTACAGGCGTGCCCACAAAAACGTTCTTGCCGGATGACTGGGGGGACGAACTATCTGCAAACAAAGCGGCATCCATTCTTACTGAAAATTCTTCGGGCTCATAGCCGACCGCCAGTATCCCGCAAAAGCTTCCTGCCTGTCAAGCAAACAAAGGCCTTGGGCCTCTGCTTTGTCCATACCGCTTCGCATGGCCACTATCCTGTTTGCTTTCAATCTTTCGTGGCGTTTGACCCCAGTCAGGAAACTATTTTTTATTATTGGCTGGCCGGATTGTGGTCTTGCGCTTGCACCACGAACGACCACTCCCGCCGGAATCGGGCCCGTGAAGACAGACTTGGCCGGGCAGCAGCGAGCAAAGGACTGAATGTGCTCTGGCTGGCGAATGAGGTTTACACTTTTAGTCTGAATCGGGCTTCCCAGACTCTGCCGCGAATGGGGTCCGACCCAAGCCGTCTTCCGTCGTTTTGGATCACCAATTTGGAATCGGTGCGCGAATTTGATTTTTTTTGATCAAAAATTCGTAGGAGATTTTGAGTATTCCCCAAAAAGTCGCGGAAGGGCTTCTATTCGGATTGTTCGTCCCGCCCTGGTCTTTGCCCGTAAAAGCCGAGGAGTTTGAGGATTTCATCGACAATCCAAATGGAACTGGAGACCAGCACGATCCACAGCCAGTCCAAGGCGGCCAAGGGCTCGGTGCCAAACAGCCAGCCCCCCAGGGGACTCTGGATGACGAGCACTTGCAGGCCAATGGCTATACCCAGTCCCAGCAGCAGCCAGCGATTGCTCAGAAGGCCGATGGAGAAAACCGACTGGAATTGCGAGCGAGCGTTGAACGCCTGAAACCATTGGAAGGCGGCCAAAGTGCTAAAGGCGACTGTGCGGGCATAAATCAGGCCGTTCTGTTGATTCTGCCAATAGAAGAGGGCCAGGGTTCCGATAGCCATGATCGGGGTGAGGATTGCCATCCGTTGGATCATGACTGTGTTGACGATGGATTCTTTGGGATCGCGCGGGGGCTGCTTGAGAACGTCCCAATGGCGCGGTTCCACACCCAGCGGAATGGTGCACGCCCCATCGGTCACCAGGTTGACCCACAAGACCATCACGGCCGTCAGCGGTAGGTCGACTCCCAGCACAAGCGCCAGGGTCAAGGTGAGGATTTCGCCCAGGTTGGTCGCCAGGAGGAAGAAGACAACCCGCCGCAGATTCGCGTAAATCGTCCTGCCTTCCTCGACAGCCTCGACGATCGTGGCGAAGTTGTCGTCGGTCAAGACCATGTCGGCCGCTTCGCGGG
>CAYWYC010000074.1:0-4107 GCA_964462565.1 uncultured Candidatus Sumerlaeota bacterium
AAAGCAACATGGAGGTGGACCTGAGAAAGCCCATCTCCAAAACCAATCACTCAGCCCCGAAAACGGCTCCGCATCAGCAGCAGCGCCTGCTTCATCGTACTCTTGATCACCCGCGGCAAGGTGAAATTAATCGGCGAATACTTCTGAACCTTCACGTAATCGAAAATCCGCAAGCCCTCTAGCTTCTCCCCAAGGACCTCTATCTTGTGCAAATCCTGGCAGCCATAACCCATCAACTGCGCCGCCTTCATATAATACACCGCGCTTTGCGGAACGCCCAATATCTCCATCACCACCCGGTCACAGGCAATCGTATCCCCCGAAGCAGCCAGAAAACCCGTTGCTCGCGGATCGCCACTCGTCGGACCATATCGTTCCAGCGAAACAATCCCGTCCGCAATCGTCAGCACCGGTTTCGTATAACGCAAAATCGCGATAATCAACTTTCCGAAGCGCACCGGATCTTCGCCGTTCAGAAAATGAAAAAAGCACTTCCGCTTGCCTGCCACGGTCCCATACATGTTTTTCGCGCCCAGGGACATACCCATCTGGCAGTGTGTCTTGATTTTGGGAAGGTTGATAATGGCGTCGGCCTCAAGCGCGTCAGACCCGAAGGACACCCGCTGAAAGGGCGAATCCGCGCCAACCCGGCGCATACGGGCCTTGCGCGACAGGTCCACAATCTCCAAGCCCAGCTCCTCCGCCACGTCGGCGATTCCACAGGCCTTCGCAACCGCCCACGCCGAACTGAAAGCCGGAGAGTCGCCAATGAAGGGCTTGCCGCCTGCCTCCAGCACCATCCGCGCCACGGCCCGTACCACCTCGGGATGCGTCGTTACGGCAGCCTCCGCCGAGCGCGGCACAATCAGGTTCGGCTTCAGCAAGACGCGCTGGCCCGGCTTCACAAATTCGGACATACCGCCCAGATTGTCCAGCAGCGCTTTCATCGCGTCGCCCATTTGCGCGCGCTGATATCCACTGCACCGCGCCAGCGCCACCCTGGCCTGAAAATCCGTCTTCGATTCTACCGTCATAGCTCCAACCCACTCACATACTTCTCGATAATCTCCAGGCTCCGTTTCGCGCTGCCCTGATTTTTTCGCGACGTATCCAGCGCCTGCTTTCCAAGCTTCTCGCGCAGTCCCTGGTCCTGAAAAAGTTCGGTCAACTTTTCCGCCACATTTTCCGCCGTGCATCGCACCAGGCCACTCTCTTCCGAACGAAAAAGCCGGTCCAGTTCTTTCTGGGAATGCATATCCGGCCCCACCACCACGGGGATGGCATGGATCGCCGCCTCCAGCACATTATGCCCCCCCACCGGACAAAAACTCCCCGCCACCACGGCCACATCGCCCAAGCCATACATCCGCGCCAATTCGCCCATCTTGTCCAGGATAAAGACATCGGGATCGGCCTGCCGGGGCAGACTCGCCCGCGAAACCCTCCAGTCCGCTTCCTGACGCCGGAACATCTCGTAAACCTCATGAAAGCGCTCCGGATGGCGAGGCGACAGGATCAATCGCATTGTCGGAAATCTCTCGCGCAAGCGGCGATAAACGTTCAGGAAAATCTCTTCCTCACCCGGATGCGTACTGCCCACCACAAGCGTCGGGCGATCTTCCTGGCCCAGCTTGTAGTTGATCTTCACCAGCCGCGCCACATCATCATCCAGAGGCTCCATCACCGCGTCAAACTTGCAATTCCCCGTTACATACACGTCTTCCGGACGCCGGCTCAATTCCCGCATGCGTTCCGCGTCACTTTCCGTCTGCATGCAAAAAGCCCGAAAAGCCTGAAAAGCGGGAGCCAGCAGCGAACGCCCGAAAGAATAACCCTTGAAAGAACCTTCCGATAATTTGCCATTCACCATAAATACTTCCGCGCCTTGCCTGCGGGACAGCGTCAGAAAATTCGGCCAGATTTCTGTCTCCATCAGGATTACCAGCTTCGGACGAAAACACCGCAGGAAACGCTGCACATTCCACGAAAAATCCAGCGGAAAATAATGAATCGCTGTCGCTTCTTTCACAATCTTGTGCGCGTGAGCCTGGCCCGTTTCCGTCACCGTGGTCACCAGAATCGGCAGCCTCGGAAATCGTTTTTTCAGCAGGGGAGCGATGGAATAAGCCGCCACCACCTCGCCCACGCTCACGGCATGAATCCAGATCGAGCCAGCCTTCCATTGTTTTCGATTATTCCCGATAGGCAGGTCCAGCCCCAGCATCCCCCGCGCGCTTTCCCGGTATTTCCGGCGCGTGAGACTGCGATAGGCCAGATAAGGCGCGGCCAGGGGAGTCAGGGCATAATAGCCCAGATCGTAACGGGTGATCATTGGAAAAAGGGCCTCACCGTTTCAAGGTACAGAAAAAACACCGGCGCGCAGAGCAACATACTGTCGATTATGTCAAGCATCCCACCATGGCCCGTATAGGTCTTGCCCGAATCCTTCACCCCCGCGTCCCGTTTGAAAGCCGATTCCGCCAAATCGCCCAATGTTCCCATCACACAGAAAAGCACCGGCAGCAGCGCCGCTTCCCACATGGAAAACATCGCGTCCATTCCCGGAAAAAACAATTTCAGCAAAATCCCAGAAATAATCGAAAGCACTAACCCGCCAATAAAGCCCTCGACACTCTTGTTCGGACTTAGCACGGGGCTCAGTTTGGTTTTCCCAAAGGGCTTACCGATGCAATATCCCCCGATATCCGTCATCCACGAGGTCAGGATCAGGAAGATCAACACATTGCCGCCCAGGTGGGCTGTTTCTGCCAGGGGAAACCATTTCTCCGGATAGGTAAACAACACCAGAACGATGCCCATGGGCAGCCCCAGGTAGATACTCCCAAAAAGCGAAGTGCCCATATTGGCAATGGAAAAATCATGCTTCTTGAAAAAAACCTGCGTCATCAGCAGAAGCCAGAAGCACGTCACCAGAATATGCAGGAAGTGGCTGAAACCCAGGAAATAGGCATCCACCAGAAAGGCCACCGAGATCGCGTGACCGGGCCAGGGAGAAGGCCGCATCTGCTTGTGACGCGCCAGAATATAATATTCATGGGTCCCCATCATTGTGGCCGCCACAATGATCACAAAGACAACATGGGGCGCCAGGCTGCTGCTCGAAAACAGCCCGAAAAGAAAGACGGCGGCAAAGATCAATCCGCTGATAATGCGTGGCAACACGGCGAAATTCTCGCTTTGCTGGATTTGGCGGCGGGCCGTTCAAAGCCTGAATTCAGGACATGCTCCGCCTCTTTGTGCAGAATATGCACAGAAAAGGTAATGTAGCTGAAAAGAAAAAGAATATCAAGAAATACTGGAGACTTTTCCAAAGCGCCGGTCGCGCTTTTGGTAATCCAGAATGGCTTCCAAAAGATGCACCTTGCGAAAATCCGGCCACAAGACCGGCGTAATGTGAATTTCCGTGTAGGCCAGTTCCCAAAGCAAAAAATTACTGATCCGAAATTCCCCGCTCGTCCGAATCAGCAAATCCGGATCGCCGATGTCCGGAGAATACAACTCCTCCCCAAACATCCCGATATCGATATTTTCCGGCTCCAACTGACCCGCGCGAACTCGTCCGGCCAACTTTTTCGCCGCGTCCACTATCTCCTGGCGGCCACTGTAGGAAAGCGCCAGGTTCAGCGTCATTCCCTTGTTGTCCTTCGAAAGCCGCATTGTCTCGTCCAGCGCTTCCCGCGGCGCCTCGGGCAGGTCGTCCAGCGAACCGGACGCGATCAGCCGGATATCGTGCTTTTCAATGCGGGGACGTTCATCAATCAGAAACTTACGCAGAAAGCGCATCAGCGCGTTGATTTCTTCCTTCGGTCGTTGCCAGTTCTCACGGGAAAAGGCATAAAGCGTCAGGGCGTTGATTTGCAGCCGCGCGCAATTTTCCACCGCTTCCTGCACCGAAGTAATGCCCGCCTCATGCCCCTTGGCCCTTCGCCGAAAACCATGCTCTTTCGCCCAGCGCCCATTGCCATCCATGATAATCGCGATATGCCCCGGCATCTTTTCCCGGTTCAAGCGAGACTCCAGTTCCGCCTCACGTGCGCTGTCATCCGGAGTATTTTCCGCTTTTTTCGCCATTATCTATCCGTTCAG
>CAYWYC010000074.1:4207-7016 GCA_964462565.1 uncultured Candidatus Sumerlaeota bacterium
ACATCAAACCTCCATAATCTCGGCTTCTTTCTGCTCCAACTCATTATCGATCTTCTCGATATACTCATTCGTAATCTTCTGAAAGTTATCCAATTCCGTATGGTAAATATCCTCGGAAATGTCCCCATTCTTCTGCATCTTCTTGATATCATCATTAAAACTGTGACGATGCTGACGAATATTCACACGATGTTCCTCGGCATATCGCTTCGCCAGTTTCACCAGATCCTTGCGCCGCTCTTCCGTCAGCGGGGGAATGGTCAGGCGGATAATCTTACCGTCGCTGTTCGGCGTAATGCCAAGGTCCGAAGCGATAAGCGCCTTCTCAATCGTCTTCACCTGGTTGGCGTCAAAGGGCTGAATCGCGATCGTCCGGGCATCCGGCGTATTCAGCGAAGCCAACTGCTTCAGCGGCATGCTCGCGCCATAGGCCTCCACCGTTATGCCATCCACCAAAGCCAGCGAAGCCCGACCCGTACGAAGCGTCCCAAAGGCTTCATGCAAGTCTTCGATCACCCTCTCCATCTTCTGACGATATTCCTTTTTCCGTTGCTCCAGCATTTGCTTTCTCCTTCCTCGGGTTCTTACCTTACGTGGTAAATCTCAACATTTTGCCATTCAATATAACATAAAAACGCGAAACGACAAGCCTCTTCATAAATCCAAATCAGTTCACCAGCGTGCCGATGCTCTCATCTCCACATATCACCTTTTCAATATTTCCCCGCTTGAAAAGATTAAAAACAACTATCGGAATCTTGTTATCCCGGCACAGCGAAAAAGCGCTCGTGTCCATCACCCGAAGGTTCTGGCTGATCACATCCGCATAGGAAACCGTATCATATTTCTTCGCGCCGGGTATCTTCACCGGATCCGCGTCATAAACCCCGTCCACTTTCGTCGCCTTCAAAAGAATATCCGCCCCCAACTCATTCGCCCGCAGGGCCGCCGCCGAATCCGTCGTAAAGAAGGGGTTACCCGTACCACCGCCCAGAATAATAATCCGACCCTTTTCCATATGCCGGATCGCCCGACGGCGAATATAATGCTCGCACACCTGATTCATCTCAACCGCCGACAAAACCCGCGTCGGAACCCCGTTCCGCTCCAGCGTATCCTGCAGCATCAGCGAATTGATCACCGTCGCGATCATCCCGATCGAATCCGCCACCGCCCGGTTCATCTGCGCGGCCGCCTCACTTGCCCCGCGAAAAATATTACCACCGCCAATCACAATACCAATCTCCACCCCCAGCGTATGCACTTCCTTGATTTCAACAGCCAGATTCTGGATAAAATCCGGATCGATCCCATATTCCCGCTTTGCCTTCAAGGCCTCTCCGCTCAATTTCAGCAACACACGCTTATACTTTGTTTTCGGTGACATGGACGCTCCTTTGGTCCTTGGAATTGGCTTGCTCCAGGCGCACTCAAGACAAAAAGCGCGAACACAATCCTAACCGAAGCAAGCATATACATAGCACGCCCACGAAGCCGGGTAAACGATAAAACGCAACAAGATGCACCAAACAAAAACCCGGTCCAGCGCCAAACATTTCTGGCGCTGGACCGGGCTGACTCATAAACAGGATCAGGGTCCTGTCAAGGGCGCTTAATTATCATCACCCTTTTCAGGATCTTCATAACCCTTGCTGATCGAAGAACGCATATCCGTATCGGCCATCACGTTCTTCATATTGTAATAGTCCATGATACCCAGGTTGCCTTGACGGAAGGCTTCGGCCATCGCCTTCGGAACTTCCGCTTCCGCCTCGACCACCTTCGCGCGCATTTCCTGCTCGCGCGCCTTCATTTCCTGTTCCGCGGCAACCGCCATCGCCCGACGCTGTTCCGCCTTCGCCTGGGCAATCTGCTTATCCGCTTCCGCCTGGTCGATCTGCAACTTCGCGCCAATATTTTCACCAACATCCACATCGGCAATATCAATCGACAGGATACTGAAAGCCGTACCCGAGTCCAGGCCCTTCTTCAAAACCGCCTTCGAAATCATATCCGGATTCTCAAGCACCGCCTTATGCGTTTCCGCCGAGCCGATCGCGCTTACAATACCCTCGCCCACGCGCGCGATAATCGTCTCTTCCGTCGCGCCACCGACCAGACGCTCCAGGTTCGCGCGCACCGTCACACGCGCCTTGGCACGCAGCTGGATACCATCCTTCGCCACCGCGTCAATCGTCGATTTGCCCCCTTCCGGATTCGGACAATCAATCACCCGGGGCTCCACGCTCATCTTCACCGCTTCGAGTACATTACGTCCCGCCAGGTCAATCGCGCAGGCCTGGTCCGGTGTCAGCTCGATCTTCGCCTTGTCCGCCGAAATCATCGCCTGCACCACCATCCAAACATTTCCACCCGCCAGATAATGGCTTTCCAATTGCAAACGACGCACCGAAACCTGCGCCTGCACCGCCGCGATCAAAGGGTTCACCACCAGATAAGGCGAAATACGACGCAGCCGCATCCCAACCATATCCAGAATTCCCACCGGCGTTCGCGTAAACTTCGCCGCAATCCACAACTTAACCGGAATCAGCCAAAAGAAAAGCCACAGGAAAACAATGATACCCACAACCGCCAAAATACCATAGATCAAACCACTCCTGTCGCCACCGCCCTGTCCGGCGCCCATCATCATCAAAGCTAGTCGTTCGCTCATATAAAAATCTCCATCCATTTGATATTTACCCAATTACAAAACCAATATACACAAGCCCCCCGCCGCCGACAAGCCTTTTCGAAAGCCAAAGCCTGTCGCGCAAAAAAAAGTACCGCCGGCATCCTGCCGGCA
>CAYWYC010000074.1:7116-16029 GCA_964462565.1 uncultured Candidatus Sumerlaeota bacterium
ATCCGCGCCATCCGCGGTTATATATAAAAGGCAGATGTCGCGGATAACTGGATTGAGAGACTAGGTAGTTCTAAAAACCATTGCCTTTCAAAAAGTTTTATCGCATAAAATACCTCATTAAATGCGAAAGCCATAAGTCAAACGACCTCAACGCCAACACGGAGCCCCAATGAAACGGTCCGACATCAACAACGAAATCCAACTCGCCCTCGACGTCTTCGAAGCCCACCGCTTCTACCTCCCCAAGTGGGCCGCCTGGTCACCCGAAAACTGGGAACACTGCGGGCCCGAAGTCGCCCAGATAAAGGCCTGTATGCTCGGCTGGAGCGTCACCGACTTCGACCGCGACAACTTCCGCGAACAAGGTTTCGTCACTTTTATCGAACGCAACGGCATCGTCGATGAAATGCGCGAATTCGCCCAGCGCCATTCCGTCCAGGACAAGGCCTACGGCGAACGTCTCGGATTCATCCAGAAACGCCAGGCCACCGCCATGCTCAAGCACAACATCTCCACCAAGGACATCGTCAACCGTGGCGGAGGCGACCTCGTCGTTCAGATTTTCCTCTCCACCCCCGACGACGAACTCGACGAACACAACCGCATCCCCACTTGCATCAATGGAATCGCCTACAATATCAAGGCCGGAGGCATCTCACGTCTCGCTCCCGGCGACGGTATAACCATCCACGCCGGCGTCTTTCACAAGTTCTGGGCCGAAAAAGCAGGATGTATCGTCGGAGAAATCTACACATCCAGCCCTAAAAAAAATGAAATTTTCCTACTCGAACCCGGAGAATGGTATAATAGAATTGAGGAAGACGAAGATCCGCTCTTCCTCCTGAATCACGAATATCCGGAATTCCGTTGAAAATGCGCATACGAACAACCGCCGCCATCTTCATTATCCTTGGTCTCATATCCCTGGCCGCATGCTCCTCCATGCACTCAAGCCTGCCCCAACCCGACACCCTCGATTGTCCCAAACCCATCATGTCCAACCGCGGCAAGTACATGAGCCCCTACACCTCCGACGGCGTCCTTACCGAATGGGTGGACAAGGTCATTTACCGCCGCATGGGAGCCGGGCTCGGCGCGGCCGTCGGAGCCTGGGCCGGTTCCGAAATCGCCCAGGAAGACCGCGAACTCGAAGGCGCCATCATCGGAGCAATCGCCGGGTACCAACTCGGAGCCGACCTTGCTCTCAAAGTAGCCGGAGGATGGGATTACATCCGCAAAACCTCCGACATCTCCTTTAACTCACTCGACAACATGGCCGTCTGGCTCTATGCCACCCATAGCAGCCATCGCCATTACATAGACGCCCTGAACGCCACTTTCGAGATATACCCGGAGTTGAAATCACGATACCGCGGTGCTATATTGAATGCGGTAGTGCAGTAAGCATTGTCCCACATAGAAAGACCCTCAAATGCGACTTATTATCCTGTATATATGCACCATCTCCCTCATGGCTCATGCTCTGTCCTGTGCGCCCATACCGGGACCGCCCATCAACAATCCATCCGGCGAGCAACCCGCTTATGTCGATCCCCGCGAAACCGATGAAAATACCTCTATCGGATTCGAATCGGGCGATCTCGTCGCCATGACCGATGAAATGATGCGCGACATGCTCGCCAACGAAACCCTCGCCCGAGCCCAAATCAAACCCCGCGTCATCATCGACGCCAAGTATTTCAAAAACGAAAGTTCCGCACGCATCAATAAAAACATGATCACCGACCGACTCCGCGTCAACCTCAACCGCGCGGCCAACGGACGCATCATCTTCGTCGGCCAGCATTACATGAATATGCTCGAAAAGGAAAACGATCTCGACAAAAACGAAGCCGCAATGATCAAGGCCGACTATCGCCTTGGCGGGCGCGTCAACACCATCGACGCCATCGACCAGAAAACCGGCGTCATGTCCCGCTTCTACCAGATTACCTTTGAAATGTTCAATCTGGAAAACGGCGCTATCGCCTGGAGCGGTATTTACGACTTCAAAAAATCCGCCCAGGACGATGTCATTTATCGCTAAGACTATTTCCCGCTGCCCGAAAGAATAACCATGGATAAAGAACAACTGCAAAGCGCCAAGGAAAAATGCATCCGCGAAAACGGTCCCTGGGAATTTCACAATATCCGCCTGGCCGATGATGTCTTCACCATCGCGCCCGACGTTCCCGGCGTGTCCCTGCGCCTCAAGCGTTTCATCCAGACCGCCGCCGACCTCCTCCCCATGCCCTTCGCCGAAATGCGCGTCCTTGATCTGGCCTCTTGCGAAGGCCTTTACGCCATCGAATTCGCCCGCCAGGGAGCCGAAGTCCTCGGAATCGAAGCCCGCGAAGCCCATCTGAAAAAGGCCCGATTCGTCAAGGAGGCCCTCAATCTCGACCGCCTGCATTTCGAGCAGAATGATGTCCGCAATCTCAACCCCGAAACCCACGGACAGTTTGACCTTATCCTTTGTCCTGGCATCTTCTACCATCTCGACACGCCCGATCTTTTCCGGTTTACCGAATCCATCGCTGCTGCCTGCAAAGGCATCGCCATCTTCGATACCCATGTCGCCCTTCAGCCTGTGGAGAAACGTGAATACAAAGACCACGAATATTGGGGAAAACGCTTCAAGGAACACGAAGAAGCCGCATCCGAAGATGAACGCATGGAAAGCGTCCTCGCTTCCATCGACAACACCGAAAGCTTCTGGCTCACTCGCGCCTCTCTTTATAATCTTCTGCTCGATGTCGGTTTCACGTCCGTCCTCGAATCCCACATTCCCACGACCTACGATAATCCCGATCGCATCACCCTCGTCGCGCGAAAAGGCGAGGCGCGGAATATCGAAAGCATTCCCCCCGAATGCAACCAGGAAAAGCAGCACTGGCCCGAAACGCCCATACCCAAACCCCAGGCCGTCACCTTGCGTGATCGTATCAAAAACATTATGCGCTGAGCGGGAAAGAAAGACTGAAAATGAAGGCCCACTTTATCGTTATCCGCCTGGTCGCCCTGGCTTGCGCCATCGTTCTGGCCGCCTGTTCCGGCGCAATGCGCGAAAAGGCCCCGACCGAAGTCGAAGTCACCCGCTACCTCGCCGACAAGCCGCCCCAACTTATCCCACTCTACGAAAAGGTCATTCGCGGCGGACGCTCCAATCTGGTCCTCAACCACATGGAAGCCGGACTCGCCGCCATGGAAATCGGAGAATACGACTGGGCCCGTCATTCTTTCGAGATCGCCGCCCGAGAAATCGAAACCGTCTTCGCTGACAATGAACGCGCCGCAAAGGCCCGCGGTCTCTGGTACGAGGAAGGCAAAAAAGTTTTCAAGGGCGAACCCTACGAACGCGCCATGGTCTATTACTATCTCGGAATCCTTGACATGATGCGCGGCGACTACGAAAACGCCCGCGCCGCATTCAAGAGCGGCATCCTCCAGGACGCCTTTGCCGAGGAAAAGCAGAACCGCGCCGACTTTGCCCTGCTCATCTTTCTCGAAGGATGGGCTTCTCAATGTCTCGGCGATGAAGACCTGACCCGCGCCGCCTACGATGAAGCCCTCAAACTCCGACCCGATCTCCGGATTCCCCCGCCCGACCACAACACCCTCATCCTTGTGGAAACCGGCAAGTCGCCCCGCAAACTCGCCGATGGCGTCGGCCATTACGAACTCGTCTATCGGCGCGGCAAAAACTTTGAAGAAAAAGCCGCCATGGCCGTGCTTCCCGGTGGCGCCGCCAAACTTTATCCCATCGAAGACATCGCCTGGCAGGCCATGACCCGAGGCGGCAGACCCATCGACCGCATTCTCGAAGGACAGGTTGTTTTCAAGCGCACCAATATCAAGATCGGCACCGTCATGAGCGAAGCCGCTACCGGCGCAATCATCGCCTCTACCGCTTCCGATCGCTATGCTGATGAATTTAGGGCCACCGGCGTTGCCCTCGGCCTGGTCTCCGTCGTGCCTCTTGCCATAGCCAGCCAGGTCAAGACCCGCGCCGATACCCGCTACTGGTCCAACTTGCCCGATGCCGTCCACGCCGCTACCGCCAAACTCGACCGGAACAATCTCGAGGCCGACATTGTCTATCTCGATGAAGATGGACGCATGCTTTCGTCCATGCGCGAAAAAACACGCGCCATCCCATTATCCGAAAAGCGCTATCTGATCTGGGATCGATCACGTGACGCGCTTCAGCAAGCCCTGAACAAACCCTGAAAACCGGAGGAAGTCAAATGGCAAGCCCACGCTTTTTCTGTACCAGCATCCTTATCACCACCCTATTGCTCATATCCGCCTGCCAGAGCGGTATCGGTATCGATCCCGCAATAAAAGGCAAAGACATCGAATACAACACGGCCTACTTCCTGGACAAAGGGCTTTCCCGCAAAATAAAAGTTCAAATCACAGACGGCAAACGCACCCCCGGCGGAACCCTCGAAGTCATCGCCGTACTCCGCAACCCCACCAACAAGCCGATCACGCTGGAAGGCCGCGCCTTCTTCTATGACATCAATAAAATACCCTCCGACGGCCCCACTATCTGGAAAAAAGTCTTCATTCCCGCACACACTACCGAAACCTACTCAGCCCTCTCCACGCGCGTCCAGGCCGTTGCCTATTACCATATCGAATTCCGAAAGGTCCGATAAAATGCATAAACCGTACCGCCGGCATCCTGCCGGCAAAGCCCTTTTCTCAAATCAAAATCCCCCGCTTTTATCGAAAGCCATATCCGTCCGACTAATCAAATCTGTCCGACACGTCCGACACCCCCTTGCCATAATCACAATCCTTTTCCTCATCGCCTGCACCCCAACCAACAACCGACCCATCGGTACAGTCCCCGAACCACCACCCCCCATCACTCAACTCGATCCCTACGAAACCAATACCACCGCCGTTGAATCCAACCAGACCGAAACGTCAGCCAGGATCGAAGACCGCTGGGCCGTCGTTATCGGCCTCTCCCGCTACCAGCACGCCGGAACCGGCGGACTTACCAATCTCATCTATGCCGACGAAGACGCACTCGACTTCAGCGTCAAACTCAAGGAACAGGGATGGCCCGAAAGCCGCATCAAATTGCTGCTTAACGAAAACGCCACACGCCGCAATATCCTTATTGCCCTGCAATCCTGGCTCACCAAAGCCAAAAAGAACGACCTCATCGTCCTCTACTGGTCCGGCCACGGCTATCCCGATCCCGAAGACCCGGAGAAGGTCTATTTCGCCTGCTACGATACCGACATCACCATCCCCGCCACCGGCTACCGCATGGATGAAGTCCGGGAATCCCTGGCCGAACGCAAGACCCGCAACGTTGTTGTTCTGGCCGACACCTGCCACGCCGGAAAACTTATCACCCGTTCCGGTGAACGCGGCGTTGCTGTCGTGCCCTATGTGGAAGAAATCAAGAAGCAGCAGAACGTGCCAAAGGGATGGATATTCATGGTCGGAGCCGACACCGACCGCCTCGCCATCGAAAATTCCAGCTGGACCAACGGAGCCTTCACCCATGTCCTGCTCCGGGGCATGGACGGGGCTGCCGACGGCTACGAAAGCGCCGGACCCAAAGACGGACTCGTCACACTCGGGGAACTCCGCGCATATATCCGCTCCGTCATGCCCGACATGACCCAGAAAAGCCTCGGCGCGGCAAAGCATCCCGTCATCACCACCAGCACCGCCGACCCCGATATCTGGAACCTGTCCCTGCGCAATTCGCGATAGAAACGAGACTTTCCATGAAAGCCCGCTTTGTTTTTGTCATCCTTATCGTGCTGGCCCTGGCCGCTTGTACTTCCGTCCAGCGCAGCTCCACACCCTTCTGGGAAGAAGAATATCAGAAGGAATTCCAATCCATCTCAGGAAAGCAGGACCCATCACTCGCCCAGGAAGAAGCAAGGCGTGCCTATGCCGACCGCATTAACGGCTGGCCCATCTATTACCAGCTCGGCGAATCCATGAGCGTCCTCTGGCCCTTCTTCATGAAAAGCCCCGCCGGACATGCACTCTTTCCCATATACGAATATGCCCACGAAGCCAGTCGCCTGTCCATGCTTTGCTATCTTATCGGCGTGTATGACAAGGGTCCCGAAAGCGATTCAGGCCATTATGTATTCCCCCTGTACGCCTGGAACAAAAGCCAAAGCCGGTCCCAACTCGACTACCTGCTCCTGGGAAAATCCACCATCTATAAGGACAAAGAAGCGCGCCATTCTTTCTTCCCCTTATTCTGGTATTCCAATGATCCCGAAGAAAAAAGATTCAGCCTCCAGCTGGTTCTGGCGCTTCTGGGCATTGTGAAAAGCCCCGACAGCATCGACCATTGGCTCCTGCCACTCTGGCACTATGGCTCCTCTGAAAACCGGTTTCACTTCTATTCTTTGCCATTCTGGTACGACAAAAACCAGGATCGCCGCGCAATGGGGCTCGGTACGATTCTTTACATCGATTCCACGGAAGGCGACCACTATTATCGTTCGCTTTTATGGCCCCTGAGCCATTTCTGGAATGGGGAAGATTCCAAGGGGCAATTTGTCTTTCCTCTTTATGGTATGACAAATTATAAGGATGGCGGCTGGATGTTCAATTCGCTCCTCTATAATCGCTACCGATCGGCTGAAGAAAAAGACGTCGTGAACATCGGCGGCCCGCTCTACCACCGGGCAAAGACGCCCGAAGGCTGGTACACCAGTTTTCTGTGGCCCATATTTCATGCCTGGGAAAATGAGGAAAAATCCGGCACCGTGGCCTTTCCCCTGTTTTTTTATGGGAAGAACAAGGAAAAAGAATCGACCTATCTGAACATCCTGGGCCTCTTGCTGAACCGGCACAAAAGTCCCGAATCGGAATTTTTCTTTACACCCCTCTTCGGTTATGGGAAGGATAAAAATACTTCCTGGTTCAACCTGCTCCTGGCCGCATTCCATACCTCCAAATCCCCCCAGAGGCGGGATGTATCGCTGTTGGCGGGCATTATCGACTACAGCGACGACAAAAATAATGGGAAAGAATTTTCGCTCAATCTTCTGCTGCCCCTTCTCAAGATCAACCGCAACTCCTTCTTCACCTGGCTGGGCGGCTATACCAATGAGATTCCGAAGGAGGCAGAACTGCGTAATCTGCTTGTAGATCGTCAGGAAACCATGCAAAGGCGCATGGAGCAAATCCGCAAGGAACAGCCGGATAGCCCCATGTATGTAGCAGAATGGCGTGGCTACAACCATTGGCACTTCCTGCTCCTGGCTCATGGTTTTCATGGGGTAAAATATCGTATCCATCCCGAGCGTGAAGTTGCAGAAAATCCCGAGCCTTTGTGGGAAGAGGATAATCTTTTTGTCTTTCCCTTATATTTTCAGGGCAAGCGCGTTCATGCCGATGGCGGCCGCAACAGTTGGAACAACATCCTCGGTCTGATCTGGCATTCATCCTATGACAAAGAGATTCGCGGTGACAAAGAAGATGTCAAGGCGCGGCGTCGCTTTCTGTGGAAAGTGGTCGATTATCGCCGCGAAAACCAGCGAAGTGTGATGGACATATTCCCCTTTATGACCTTTGACCGCGACAGGGAAATCGGCTACAGTCGATTCAGCTTCCTGGGGCCGGTATTTCGTAAGACGCGCCAGGGCGAGCAGAAGCAGACCCAGATTTTCGGCATTACCTTCGGCGATGCCATTGAGAAAGAATCGGAGTAATATGCGCCTCATATCGTGGAACGTAAACGGCATACGCGCCATCCTGAAGAAGAATTTTATGGATTTTGTCAAAGAACAGGATCCCGACATTCTATGCCTGCAAGAGACCAAGGCCCATCCCGAACAGGTAAATATCCAGATGGATGGATATCATGCCTATTGGGATGCTGCCATCAAGCGCGGCTATTCGGGAACCGCCGTCTTTTCCAAGACAGAACCGGAGAACGTAAGCCGCGGCATCGGCAAGAAGGACCATGATACAGAAGGTCGGGTCATTACCGCCGATTATGACGATTTTTATCTGGTGAACGTCTATGCTCCCAACTCGGGCGACGGCCTCAGGCGGCTGGACTATCGCACCAATGAATGGGATGTGGAATTTCGCAAGTACCTGAACAAACTCAAGCGCAAAAAGGGCGTGGTCGTCTGCGGCGACATGAATGTGGCCCACCAGGAAATCGACCTGGCCCGGCCCGACGGCAACCACCAGTCCGCCGGATTCACCGATGAGGAACGCGAGCAGTTCGGCAAGTTGTTGAAGGCCGGATTCATCGACACTTTCCGCGAGTTCAACAAGGAAGGCGGGCACTATACGTGGTGGTCGTACCGCACGCGGGGACGCGAGCGGAACGTAGGCTGGCGTATCGACTACTTCCTGGTGTCGAAGGATATGCGTCCCCGTCTGAAGAGCGCGGGCATCCTCTCCGATGTCATGGGTTCGGACCATTGCCCGGTGGAGATTGTGTTGGACTAGTCTTTTCATTTTTTCAGAACATTTCCAGGTTTTCGCGGCTGAAGTGTTTGGCCTGGTCGGCGGTGGTGCTTCGGGACATGGCGCGGCGGACGATATTATCTCCGGCGAGGGCGATGTCTCCGCGGGCCAGCGCGGCCAGGAGTTCCTTTGCTGCGAGGATGCGGGCTTCGTGCTGGGGCGATGCCGATTCGCGGCGTCGGGCAAAGAGACTGCCCACGGCCAGATCGGCGCTGATGCTGCGGATGAGCGCGGGAACGGTATCGAAGGGCACTCCGTAGCGCACTCCGAGCCAGGCGTCGATAAGTCCGTCGGCATCGGCAATGGCCGCGTCGATGATGTCGGTGTCGGGTGTGCCGTCGTTGTTGTCGTCGGCCAGTTCGATGAGGTGTGCCGGGTCGAGTCTTTGCTGGATATCCTGCATGGTTGCGTACATGTTGCTGCCTCCTT
>CAYWYC010000075.1:0-11417 GCA_964462565.1 uncultured Candidatus Sumerlaeota bacterium
CTCAATAGCCGTCTGGGTTTCGTCTTCCTGCATGGTCTTCGGTGCTCCCTTCTGCCGGTCATCAGCGAGTTGGGATTCGACATCGTCCAGCGGGACCAACTGAAGGGCCTCGGACCGGGTGCGCCCATCGCGCAGCCAATTCCGCGCCATGTTGCGTGTGATCTGGGTGATCCAGGGGCCGAGGCTGTCGGGTTTCTTGAGACGATCCAGATGCAGAAATACGCGCAACAAGACTTCCTGGACCAAATCTTCCGCAGCGTCACGATCGGCCAGGCGGGCCAGGGCGACGGCGTGCATCACGCCCAGATAGCGCAAGGCGATGACATCAAAAGCCTCGTGTCGACCCTGGCGGCAAAGTCGCACCAGGTCGGCATCCGTCATGTCTTGCAGCTCGGTCCGGGTTTCATCCGGCATGTCGAATGATCCTTTCAAAGAGAGCGCTTCAAGGCTCTCTACCTATATAGACACGAAAGATGACTCGCGATTGCGAAAAAAATGTATGGGGCTGAAGGGCTTCTCCTATTGCCCGCCGTCTTCTTTGTATTCGGCGATGCGGCGCTGGAGGTATTTGATTTCGACCTGGATGGTCTTTCGGATGATCCAGTCGAAGATGGAAACGGCCTGGTCGGCGTCAAAGTCGTAGATGGTGGCAAGCTGGCGGGCCATGGCGAGGACCTCGATCTCACGGGCCTGGTTGACAAGGAGGCCTTCGATGGTGGCGGCGTCTCCCTTGCTTGCGAGGTAGGCGTCGGTGTCCTGCTGAAACTTGAACTCGGCGACGGACTTGCCCATGGTGATGCGTTCGGCCAGGTTCATGAGGATATCGACATCGGCGCTGACACATTCGCCCCAGGTGTCGGAGTCGCTGCCGGGCTTGCAGTAGCAATGGACCCAATCGACATACCACTTGCGGATTTCCGGCCCGATTTCCGTCGGATAGTTATGGGTGGGTATCCGGGGCGGCTCACGCTTGATAATCTGGGGCACATCGCCCACGTCGGAAAAACTGTCGTAGCGGGTATAGGCGTAGCGGCCGAGCTCGGCATGGAAGCGTTCGGTGCGGGCGAGTTCGAAATCGAGAAGGGCGATATCGGGATTCCCGACGACGAGGCCGGGCTTGTAGATGCGCAGGTTTTGCATGAAGCGCATGCGCTTTTTGAACGAGATAATCAGCTCGTTGGCCAGGATGTCGAGGCCGGGTCTGAGTTTACTGCGCAGGTCGATTCGGTCATTCATCTCGCGTGCTTTCGTCTTGGGGTTCAGTCTTCCATGGGCTGCCAGTCGGGGTTGGGTTCGGGGAACTTTGCCTCCACCGATTCAAGCCAGTCGTCAAGCAGCTTTTCGAGTTCGGCACACTTTTCCGGCATGGCCTCTGCCAGGTTCTTTTCCTCACTCACGTCCTCACGCAGATTGTAGAGTTCGATGCGATTGTCCTCGAAGAATTTAATCAACTTGTAGTCCCCCGCGCGCACAGAGCAGCCCGGCGTACAGCCCTGGTTGCTGTAGTGGGGATAATGCCAGAATATGGCCTCGCGGTCCAGGGTCTGGCCACCCTTGAGCAAAGGCATGAGGCTGACGCCGTCCACGTGCTGATCGGGCATAAGATCAAGGCCCGCCATTTCCAACATGGTCGGATAGAAGTCAGGCGTCGTTACGGGCACGCCACATATGCTATCGGGCCTGATCTCGTCAGGCCAGCGTACCACCAGGGGCTCGCGCGTGCCACCTTCGTACATCCAGCCCTTGCCTTCCTGAAGCGGCGCATTGCAGGTGGGGCTGCCTTCCGCCGACGAAAGACCCCCATTGTCGGAAGTGAAGAAGACCACCGTGCTGTCCGCAATGCCTTCCTCTTCCAGCGTGTCCAGCAGACGCCCCACGTTGTCGTCGAGGTTCTGGACCATGGCGGCATAAACGGGATCGCTCTGGATGGTGCGTCGAATGACGCGCTGGTCCTTGCGATGTTCGACAGGCAGATAGTCGCCCACTTCCATGGGGTCGATTTTATCAAGACCGAGGGCGGCGGCCTTTTTGCGGTACTTCTCCACGAGATGCTCAGGAGCCTGGATGGGGATATGCACAGTATAATGACTCATGTGCAGGAAGAAGGGCTTGGCCAGGTTCCGGTTTTTGATCAACTGGACCGCTTCGTCCGTCAGGCGATCGGTCAGGTATTCGCCCTCGGGCCCGTCACAGAATCCGGGGATTTTGTAGGGACTGAAGTAGCCGTTTTTCGGCATACCCCAGTGGCATCCGCCGATGTTCACGTCGAAACCGTGCTTTTCGGGAAAATATTCCTCGCTGCCCAGGTGCCATTTGCCCACGTGCCAGGTCGAGTATCCGCCGTCGCGCAGCGAGGATGCGATGCTTTTTTCTTCGAGCGGCAGATAATGCAGGTAGGGCACTTCGAGCAGTTTGCCACGCCCGCCGCCGCCGATGAATTGCGTCACGCCCACCCGCGCCGGATATTTCCCGCTCATCACGCTGGCCCGCGTCGGCGAGCAGACGGGACAGGAGGCATAGGCATCGCTAAAGCGCATCCCCTGCCGCGCCAGCTTGTCGATATTCGGCGTTTCGTAAAAGGAACTCCCCTGAAAGCCCAGATCCATCCAGCCCAGGTCATCGATCAGGATAAAGATGATGTTCGGCTGTGTCGTTTCCATAATTGCTCCGCTTCCCTGTCTTTTATTACAATGCCCCCACGCAAGTACAGGCATTTTCTAGTATATTCAGTCAGAAAGGGCAAGGGATATTTTGCGGCGGGTGATGTCGATCGGAGGAAAAGGCGGACATGGAGGAAAAAGGGCTTGGATATAGTTGGCCACTGCGCCCGACCGCCTCTGCGGGAGAAAAAATATTCTTTGATTGAAGAAAAAAGGAGAAAGCCCGCAGAGACGCTGGGCCGCAGAGAAAAGCCACTGTGCCCAAGCCCTTAGATATTATTTCGCTATTCGCGTTCATTCGCGTCCATTAGCGGTTCAAAAGAAAAAACCACGAATAAACGCCAATGAACACGAATAGAAACGTCCGGGCTGATTTTGGCAAGGCTGCGGTTTATGCTGTTCTCCGCGCCTCAGCGCCTCTGCGGGAAAAAAAATATTCTGAAAAAGAGCGCGGCGAAAGGTCGATCCCGAAAGCAAGCGCGGCATCCTGTCCGAGCTATCCGCCCAAGGCCAAAGAAAATTGCGGAAGGTTGAAAACGCCCTCTCCCCTGCACCTTCAACCCACTCGATGCCCTGACAGACCAGGAACAGCAGACGCTGGAAAAACTCCTTATCAAAATTCAGAATCACCAGCAGGCTTCGGAGATTTGACTCGATCGACTCTCCTTGCTTCGTACTTCTTACCATCGCTCCTTGTAATACCCGAACTGATTACACCTTCCCCGGAAAGACGATAGGACTAATCCGCTCTTTGGCCACAGGCTGTTGCCTTCACTCGAAATTCGGAGAATGTCCTTGACCCTTACCCCCCTGTACCTTATGCTGTTTCCGAGTTGTCATACCTGTTGGAATGGAAAGAATGACAGATATGGAAAACCTGAAGAAAACACCCCTTCATGACCGCCACGTTGCCCTGGGAGCCCGCATGGTTCCCTTTGGCGGATGGGATATGCCGGTCCAATACAGCAGTATCATTGAAGAACACATGCATACCCGCGAAAAGGCGGGGCTTTTTGATATATGCCACATGGGCGAATTCATCCTGCGCGGCCCTGATATCCATCACGATATTTCGAATCTGGTCACGAGCCGCCTGGAAAACCTGGCGGTGGGCAAATGCCGCTATGGCTTCCTGACGGCTGCCGACGGCACCATTATCGACGACCTGATCAGCTTTCGGACGGGTGAGGATGAATATATGCTCGTTGTGAACGCCGCCACCCGCGAAAAGGACTCGGCCTGGATCCAGAAGAATCTGTCCGGCAGCATCCATTTCAGCGATGAGTCCGACAATCTGGCCAAAATCGACCTCCAGGGCCCCCTGTCCAAGGGAATCCTGGGCCAGATCATGGATCCCGAACGCCTGGAGGGCATTCGCCGCTTCAGTTTTGACCGTGTGGAGATCGAGGGAATCGACGTGCTGCTCAGCCGCACCGGCTATACGGGCGAACTGGGCTATGAACTCTACTACTCCGCCGAAAAGGCCGCCCTGCTTTGGGATCGCCTGCTGGAGTTTGATGAAGTCAAACCTGTCGGTCTGGGAGCGCGCGATACCTTGCGGCTCGAAGTGGGCTATCCGCTCTATGGGCACGACATCAGCGACCAGAAAACGCCGGTCGATGCGGGCTTCGAGAAGTTTGTCCACTTTGAAAAAGACTTCATCGGCAAGAACATGCTGCTGGAGCAGATCGAAGCAGGAGTTTCTGAAACCCTGATGGCCTTTGAATGCGAAGGCCGCCGTGCCGCGCGGGAAGGCTTCGAAGTCACTCACGAAGATAAAGTGGTCGGTCAGGTTACAAGCGGCGCTTTTTCTCCGTGCTTGAAAAAGGCTATCGGCCTTTGCTATATTGAAAAACCCCTCGCCCAGGACGGTACCCCAATCGTTCTGCGCAAGGGAAAAACAGAAATTCCGGGCAAGGTGCGCAGTATTCCCGTTTACAAAAAACCATCCTGAACCTGAGCACCGTTTCCGCATCCACCCGGAATATTTCAGAAAAAAGCAGAAAAAGAACGTATGGCTCATGCGAGCCGTTTTCTTTTTGTTCAAGTAGTTCAACCCACCATACTGGAGGAATCACATGTCCACTCCCAGCAATTGCAAATTCACCAAAGACCATGAATGGGTGCGTGTCGAAGGTGACGAAGCCGTCATCGGTATCTCCGATTTTGCCCAGGCAGAGCTCGGCGACATTACCTTTGTCGAAACCCCTTCCGAAGGCGATGAATTCGGTCAGGGCGACGCCATGGCCACGGTCGAATCCGTCAAGGCCGCCAGCGATATCTACGCGCCTGTTTCCGGCGAAGTTGTGGCCGCCAATGATGAACTGGAAGACGCCCCCGAACTTGTCAACGAATCACCCTATGACAAGGGCTGGATTGTGCGCCTGAAGATGAGCGATTCCGCCGAACTCGAAAAACTGATGGACGCGGAAGCATACGATCAATACGTAGAGGAGAACCGCGATTGAGCTATTACGTTCCAAACACCGCTGAAGACCAGAAGGAGATGATGGAGAAGATCGGGGTCGATTCGATCGAGGATCTTTTCCAGAAGATCATCCCGCCCGAACTGCGGGCCAAGTCCTTCGATCTGCCTCCGGGCAAGACGGAAATGGAGACGATCAACCATTTCAAGCGCCTGGGCATGAAAAACAAAATCTACAACCTGCCCTTTGTGGGTGGCGGATTTTACGACCACTACGTACCCACGGCCATTGACGCGCTGGCGTCTCGCTCCGAATTCTACACCGCCTACACGCCCTATCAACCCGAAGCGGCCCAGGGCACCCTGCAGGCGATTTACGAATTTCAGACCTGCATCTGCCGACTGACCGGCATGGACGCGGCAAACGCATCGCTCTACGATGGCGGCACCGCACTCTATGAAGCCGTCATGATGGCCCTGCGCGTCACACGGCGCAACAAGGTCATCGTCGATGGCGGCGTCAGCCCCATCTATCGCAAGATGCTCTATTGCTACACCAAGAACCTCCACATCGAATTCGTGGAAACCCCCGTGACCCACGGCCATGCTTCCCGCGATAATATCCGTGACGTCCTCGACGACCAGACAGCCGCTGTTATTTTGCAAAATCCGAACTTCTTCGGAGCCATTGACGAGCACAGTGACATCGCCGATATGGTCCATGACAAGAAGGCCCTGCTTATCGAAAGCGTCTATCCCATCGCCCAGGCCCTGCTGAAAACCCCTGCCGAAATGGGCGCGGATATCGTCACCGGTGAAGGCCAGAGTCTCGGTATCCCGCTTTCCTTTGGCGGGCCCTATCTGGGCTTCATGGCCACACTGAAAAAGCATGTGCGAAAGATGCCCGGTCGTATTGCCGGAGCAACGCTCGACGAGCAAGGTCGCCGCGGCTTTGTCCTGACGCTCCAGGCCCGCGAGCAACATATCCGACGCGAAAAGGCCGCTTCCAACATCTGCACCAACCAGACCCTCTGCGCCACGCGCGCGCTCATGTATATGTGCCTCATGGGCCGCGAAGGCATGAAGCATGTGGCCCAACTCTGCATGGACAAGGCGGAATACGCCAAGCAGAAAATCGAGGCCATCGAAGGCGTCGAGGTCATGCGCTCGTCGCCCACCTTCAACGAGTTCGTGGTCAAACTGCCCAAGGATCCCGACGAAATCATCGCCAAGATGATGGAATACGACATCGCCGCCGGTTTCCCCCTGGGACGCTACTATCCCGACATGCAGGAATACATCCTCGTGGCCGTTACGGAAAAGCGAAGCAAGCAGGAAATCGCCATGTATGCTGAAGCGCTGGAGGCTGCCTTATGCAATTGATATTCGAAAAATCCAAAGCCGGCCGCCACGGAGTACGGCTGCCCGATAGTGACGTACCCGTCAAGGCGGAACTGGACGCGGGCTACCTGCGGGCCGAAGACGCCATGCTTCCCGAAGTATCGGAAGGCCAGGTGGTCCGCCACTTTACAAACCTCTCCAAAATGAACTGCGGTGTGGACAGCCACTTTTATCCCCTCGGCTCCTGCACCATGAAATACAACCCCAAGTTCACCGAGACGATCGCGTCGATGGAGGCCTTCAGCAGCGTCCATCCACTGAAACCCCAACTCACCGGCGGTTCCATGCTGGTGCAGGGCTGCCTGGAAGTGATCTACAGCCTCAATAAGGCACTCAGTGAAATCTGCGGTATGGCCGACTTCACCTGCCAGCCCATGGCCGGCGCCCATGGTGAACTCACGGGCATCATGCTCATTGCCGCTTATCACCGCAAGATGGGCAACAAGAAAAAATACGTCCTCATTCCCGACTCGGGACACGGAACCAACCCCGCCACCGCCGCTATCGCCGGATATGATGTGAAGTCGATCCCCTCCGACGAAAACGGCGTCATGGACCTGGACAAGTTTCGCGAGGCGCTGGATGACGATGTGGCGGCGGTCATGCTCACCTGTCCGAACACGCTGGGCATCTTCAACCCCCACATCCGCGAAATCTGCGCTCTGACCCATGAAGCCGGCGGGCTCATGTATTATGACGGCGCGAACCTGAACGCCATCCTCGGCAAGGCGCGTCCAGGAGACATCGGCTTTGATGTGGTTCATGTGAACGTCCACAAAACCTTTGCCACCCCCCACGGTGGCGGCGGTCCCGGAGCCGGCCCTGTCGGAGTCAGCGAAAAACTGGTGCCCTTCCTGCCGATCAGCCGGGTTCTCAAGCGCAAGGACGGCACCTATGCCCTCGACTATGACCAGCCCGATTCCATAGGCTATATCTCACCTTTCTACGGCAGTTTCGGCATACTCCTGCGGGCCTATGCCTACATCGTGCTGCTGGGCAAGGAAGGCCTCGTCGAGGTAGGCGAAAACGCCGTGCTCAATGCCAACTACCTGCGCGCCCTGCTGAAGGATACCTATGAGATCCCCCATGGCCCCTATTGTATGCACGAGTTTGTCATCTCGGCAACCAGGCAGGCCGACAAGGGTGCCACGGCGCTGGACCTGGCAAAGGCACTCATTGATCGCGGCGTCCATCCGCCGACCGTGTACTTCCCCCTCATCGTGAAGGAAGCCATGATGGTGGAACCGACAGAAACGGAAACGAAGGAAACACTCGAACAGTTTGCCGCCGACATGAATGAACTCGACGCACTGGCCGGCGACGATCCCGAAAGTTTCCATCACTTTCCGAAGACCACGCCGGTCGGTCGCCTGGACGAAGTCAAGGCCGCCCGCGAACTGGATCTCCAATATATTGAGAAACCGGCATAAAGGCCGATAGTGCCGGATAAAATAAGAAGGGGGAGAGCAACTGGATCACCACATTGCTCTCCCCCTGTTTTTACATCCCCGAAGACACCCAAGAACCCATATATTCCGTAAGAAGCACTCCCCTATTTAAACAACATGGCGTACAGCTCTTTCCGTTTCGTCACATTCTTCAGATAGCCCTTGGTTTCGTTGGGTATGCGCGCCATGAGGGCTTCATAGAGTTCTTCGTTTTTCATTTTGTTGACATTGTGTTTTTCGGCTATTGCCTTTTTTACCATGGGCGGCCCCCAGTTATATCCGCAGATTACCATATATTCGCGATTCACAGGATCTTCGACACTGGCCAGATATCGCGTGAAACAGATGTGCAGATAGGCCGAGCCCAGTTCTATATTGAAGGTCGGATCAAAAAGTTCCGTACCCTTGATCACACGATCGCGCTTGTGGAGAAACCGGTAAGCGTCGCGGGCGCCATAGCGCGGGATCAACTGCATGAGCCCGTAGGCCCCCGCCTTGCTGTGGGCCTTGGGGTTGAAGGACGACTCCGTATGGATAATCGCCAGGATCAACGCCGGAGAAACCTGGTGCTTTTCCGCGCCCTTGATGATATCCGGCATGTAGCGTTCGGCGCGCACACGCAGGTGGTCGGGAACCATGCCCACGCTGACCGAAACTTTATAGCGCTTCTTGCCGTCCTTGCCCTCGATAGGCTTCGGCTCTACGGTCGCTTTGGGACTCACTTCCTGCTCAATATACTGCTGGGCCACATCGGGCCGCACCTTGCCGCCTTCAGCCGTTTCCAGTTGGCCTTCCAGAATGCTGTCGTTGGTCGCGGGATCCTTTTCTTCAAGCATGTCCTGGAATTTCTGAGCCAGCTTATTCTTGCCCGTCTCAACCACGTTGTCTTCTTCCAGATCCACCAATACGTCGATCGTGATCTCACCCTTATCAAAGTCCACCCGGCTTCGGGCCTCAAAGTCCTGGTCATAATCCACCCACACCTTGTTGGAGGGCATCACCTGATCGCCCCAGATGGCTTCCACGCGAGCGGCCATCATGTTCCAGGCTTCCTCATGGGCCTTGGCCGCGGCATCCCAGGATGACTCCGTGGCAGCAGCCATTGTATCAAAAGCCTCTTCCATGGCGTCAAAGGGATCCTGCGTCTGGTCCTGGGCGGGCGCGGGCATCGGAATCATTCCGCTTATAGCAATCATCAGGCATATTGTTAAAACGACTTTTTTCATCATTCTAACCTCCTGTATCTATTCATTGGCTGCGCTTCTTCGTACCATTCAATCTACTCCAGCGACGAAGCTGATTCCAGCTAAAACAACGCCGCTATTGGTATTCTCACAGCAAGCCCGGATAATTTTCAAAAAAATACAGAGAGAAGTTTAAGAATATATGACCCATACAGCCAGTGGACTGAAAAATGGATCCCCCCTGTAATCAGGACGCATTCCGATAATGTCTCCGAATTTTGAATACAGGAAAGACAGGCCATTCCTTCGCCATGATGCCAAATCCGATCTTGGCTGCGATGCGCGAAGCGAAGGCTGTCTCGTATTCGAGACAGAACATGACTCGAATGCATAACAATCGAGAGGGGAAGGGGGTGCATTCAGGCGCTCATTTTTCTTTTGAATGCTTGATGGTCTGCAATTATTGAATTTACGCCTAACGCAAAACAGGGCACACAATTTGCTCTCTAAAAATCGTGGGTTTATCAGGTCACGAAATATTAAGCAATGACCTGAAATGCCGATAGATAAGAGCGGAGGTAGGCGCCATATGTTAAGCAAAACATCTTTACGAGCAATTGTCTTATATGCATTGCTTTTGACTATACATTCCATTTTTGCACATTGTGAGATTCATGCGGAAACGAACCCGCGGGTTCTGCTGACATGGGATGCGAATACGGAGCCGGACCTTTCTCATTATAATGTGTATCGTTCTCATCAATCGGGCCAGGACTTTGCCCAGATCAATAATCATCCCGTTCGCGAAAATCAATATGTAGATTCCTCCGTGGACAGCGGAGTGATTTATTATTACCGGGCCACCGCCGTGGATATGGCCGGGAATGAATCCGATTTTTCGGAAGAAGTCTCTGTCACTCCCCGAACGGATCCCTCCAATAATTTGCCTGTTGCCGATACGGGAGGCTCGCTCCATGCCTATATCGGTCAGGAAGTCATGATCGATGGTTCCAAATCCCGGGATTCCGATGGTTACGTTGCGGAATATCTCTGGGTGCAATCCAATGATATAGAAGTCCTTATCGCCGATGACACAAGTTCCGTCACTACCTTTGTGGCTCCTTCCGTTACGGAGCCGACAACTTTCACCTTTGGCCTTTATGTTTGGGACAATATCGGAGAACGTTGCGAATATATGGACGTGCTGGAAGTGCTGGTTCAGACAGAAAAGCCCGTGGCGTGCGCGGGAAGGGACCAGAATGTGGCTTCTGGCCAGGATGTGCTTCTCGATGGGTGCAATTCCGGTGACTCGGACGGGACCATCAGCAATTACCTGTGGTCCCAGACCGCCGGACCTTCGGTGGAATTGTTTAGCGATAGCGCGATGATAACCAGTTTCAGCGCGCCATTCAGTGATGCTCCCACTACTCTGACTTTTGAACTGCATGTCTGGGATAATGAAGCAAACCTCTGCGAACGTCCCGATACGGTCGATATTTATGTGACAAACGTACTGCCTGTGGCGGTAGCACGGACCAACACCAGGGCAGTCGTGGGCAATGATATCGTTCTGGATGCTTCCGGTTCCTACGATCCGAATGGCGAAGTGGTTGCCTATCTCTGGCTCCAGGCCTCGGGACCGGTTGTGAAGTTGACGGATGACAACGGCAAGCACCCCTCATTCACCATGCCCGATCTGGAACGGGATCAGAGTATCAGTTTTCTGCTCTACGTCTGGGACAATGACAATAATCAGTGCGCGGAACCGGCCGTTTTGAAGATCGAAGAGAGTGCGGAAACCAACAGTGCGCCCGTGGCCGACGCCGGCGATGATGAAATTGGCTTTCGCGCTCAGTTTGTCTACCTCGATGGCACAGGAACTTCCGATCCCGATGGAGATTCGCTGACCTATGAATGGACGCAGACTGCCGGTATTCCTGTCGAAATAGCCACCCCCAACAGCAGCATTGGTGGCTTCACGACGCCCTGGGTAACGAAGCGGGAAATTTTCGAATTTCAGTTAACAGTGAGTGACGGCGAATACACGGTAAGTGATACGGTAAACGTGGTTGTCTTGCCGCGCAGACCAATCACAAACGATGATGAATAATTCGCGGAAATAAAATTCCAGGATTTTGGGGCGCAGATTGAAGGGATCAATCTGAAAAAAATCCCCAAACCGCCACGCAGTTGAAAAACAGCTGCCGCCCGGTTTGGGGATTTTTTGCCAGGCATGTTTGGGGGAGTTGTTGTGCGTGTTTTTTGGGACAGGATGCCGCCCACACGTACCGCCACCATC
>CAYWYC010000075.1:11517-15862 GCA_964462565.1 uncultured Candidatus Sumerlaeota bacterium
GCGATGGCAATCCGGTCTGAAGAAATCTTGCCGGCAGGATGCCGGCGATACGCCCCCCACCATCCTGATGGCAAGTAAAACCTGATCCTCAGAGCCCGATACGCAGCAGACTTTTCGGAGTATGCCTGGACAGTAGGAAAGTAAAGATCAAGGCAAAAGCGGTCATGACAAGGGTCCTGAAAAGCGACCAGAAACCAATCATTTCTTCGTCGGATCCAAAACAACCACAACCGATCTTCAGACCTTTGATAATCGCGATGGTCTGGGCAATGCAGAAAAAAGCAAGCAGGCCCAGAGAAATCAATGAAGCGCCTTCCAACATAAAGCCCGTAAGCAAAAACATCCCCAAAACAAGTTCGAGCGCGGGCAGCAGAGCGGCGGCTATCAAGCCTGCCGTTTCCCCCACAATCTCGTAGCTGTAGAGATTAGACAAAAACGCAAAGGGGTTCAGCATCTTGGAAAGGCTGCTGTAGATGAAAATCAAGCCCAAAGCCAGTCGCCCTAAAAGAAAAAGGATGGAAAGGAAGCGGTTTTTTTCAACAAAAGCAGTAATGCGTCGGATTAACATGGTATTCCCCGGGGGCCTTTTGGCAATTTTTCAGGTATTGCTCTTCGAGCCAGATATCATTGATTTTTTATCCCAATCTTTCCAGCCTTCTTCGTATAGCACTACATTTTCGAAACCAAGATCCTGAATCAAAATATTCGCCACCACCTTGGCAAAGGGGCAACCGTCACTTTTGCAATACACCACAATAGTATCGGCTGTCTGAAGTTTATGCCGGAATTCCTCAATGCGGGGGGGCGAGTCATATACAGGAATATTGATGGCATCGGGTATATGACCTTTGGCAAAATCCCGGGGAAGACGCGCATCTACGAATCTGGCAAGTCCGGCTTCGTGCAATTTTATTGCTTCCGCCCTATTTATAGTCGGGAAAAATCGTACAAAGTGTTTCTGTCTCACTTTTTTGCTTGTTTCCCACTTCAAAAGGTTTAATGCCGGTCTGGCGTTCAGCATCAGGGAAATGGAAACAGCAAAAAGAAAGACCACAGCGGCCTGCCCCAGAAAGTGTTTGGCGGGCGTTGGCTTGTCAGTAGTTGAAGAAGCGGCTCTTCGCTTATTGCGCAGCAAAAGGATCGGAATAAAAAGGGCGAGGAGAATGAGCAGGAGCAAAAGCCGCCCCTTGATCCTTGTCCAAAAAATGTCGGCCCTGGCTATGGGAGAATGGCTCAGGATCAGACCATAGCCGCTCATCCGGGTAAGCAGGCTGCTTATATTCATTCTCGTGAAACCACGACTGGGATCAAATACAAGAGCCATGTCGTCTTCAAAGCCCAACAGCAATAAATACTGCTCGGCAATAGATGGATAAGCGGGATCGCTACTTAAATGCAGCAAGAGATCGCCAGGGGATCGCATCAGAAACTCATAGGTGATATCCTCAAGAGGCAGCGCATGAAAGCCCATGTCCTCAGCCGCTGTTTTGATTTCCAGAAGAGAACTTCCCTGGATTTGGCCTATGTATTTCTCGTTGACAAGACTTTCAAATCGCACATCTTTATTATTGAAACGGGCCCAGAAATAAAGCGCGGTGACTCCGCTCAACTGCGAAGGGGTGCTCGCGTCAAGGGAGGCGGTACTCATTGATTCATGGTCATGGGGCGTTGCAGGCAATGATTCCCGGGCAAATGCGAAAGAAGCCGAAAGCCAGATAAAAGAAAGAACTATCCATATTTTTTGGGGCATCATGTTAGTCGGTTTCATGAAAGCATACGCACCATTCACGGTTTTGAGGAGGTATTCCCTTGTGCCTTATTCTTGGAATTAATGTAGAGAAACAGGGCAATCCACAATGCCGAAATCATCAAAACACCGCACCCAAAAACAAGCCACGAAAGTTTCCGGGCTTCGCCAAAGCGGGCATTAGTCGCCCCAGCCCTGACGCCGGCATGCCTGGTGGCTTCCTGCAACTCGGCATTGACGCCTTCCAGATAGCCCTGGGCTTGATAAGGCCGAAATTCACCATCCCGCCATAAAAAGTCCAAATGATTGGCCGTCATCTTTCTGGCTAATGTGCCGTCGGGTATAAAATCCAGGGCAAAGGGCTGCTCCCCTTCCAGGGCCGGATTGAAGCGGATATTTGAATAGCGGACCTCACTCCTTATATGGACCGCCATACCATTCGCGTAGTGGGATTCGGCATGAAGATTAAAACGAGTGATAAAGGGAATGCCGTCGATCCTCTCCATGGAGATATTATGAAGCAGGACTTTTCTGGAAAGGGGCGCGTGTTGTTTTTCCGGCTTGTCGGCTTGATTGGTCTGAAGGTCTTCTTCCAGGAGCGATTTGCGGGGAAAGAAATTGAAGGAAGGATCCAGCCAGACTGTATAAGTTCTATGATCAATCCCGGCTTCTATAACCTTGCACAGAACCCCATCCACTTCCTCATCCGGCAAAATATTGATCTGAGCATTTTCACCAAGCAATGTGTCATAAAAGGGCGCCGCGCCAAAATTCAGGCTGAGCGTCAGACAGGGAAAGCCCATAAAAAAATGGTATTGAGCGTAATCGAGACCCTCTGGAATATCCAAAGGCATGAATGTCAGTTGCCTTAAACCATTACCTTTGGGATTCTCCTCATAGTTTATGAAATAATCCTGCGCGCGAAGCTGGTGGACTTTCGACTTGATGATATCAGATTCACCAGAACCTTCCAGTTGACTGCTTACGGCGAAATGATACTTATTATCGTATAAAGCGATTGTGCCATCATTGATCCGTCTGGATAAAACACCTTTCTGACCCTTCCGCACGTTCTGGACTGTCCTATCCTGCAGGATTTCCGCGGAAAGCCCCGGCCGGTTTTCGAAGGCCCTCTGAACCTGACTCAGCATTTCCGAAGGAGGCAAGGTGGAAGGATTATTTTTTGGGGAATTATCTGATTGAGCCAGTACGGTAAAACCGATCAGCGTCAAATAAGATAACAGAAATAACAGTTTTTTGCAGGACCTCAACTTATAACACGGCTTCATACAAGTTATTCCAGCACTCTCTTGCGGAATCAGATATTGCTTAATCAAAATATACAAGTCAAGCGGTTACACAGGCAACTATAGTTCCTGGATTCTGCTGATCATATTCGCTGCCTCTTTATCCGAGATTGCGGAAGTGCCAAAGCAGGACACGAAGAATAAGAGCATGATCACGCAAGCAACATACACGGTCCATCTCGCGGCCTTTGTCATCATTCATTATCACCTTTATTCCAAGAATCTTCCTGTAAATATAGAGGATCAGACATACGCAAGGAACACGGATTTATCCAGGAAAATCTGCCTAGTTGCATGTCGCAACAGAACCCTCCAAATGTTCCAGAAATATTCCTAAAAACTGATCATAGTCTTCCATGGAATTGGTACGATACAGCCGGTACACCGGTACGGAATTAGCCAATGCCACCGTTTTTTCAAAATACGCGGCATCACGGATTCTGTCAAGCAAAGTGATACCATAGGTATTCCGCACAAGTTCGATAACGGCTTGTCCCGGCTTGACAGGTTCGATTTTCGGTTTTTCGGCAAAGTCCAACACGTATATGGCCTTGAGAGGAAGCGGAGCATCTTGCTGATTGTCCGAAACCTGCAACACACGCTTCTCCTGCGCGGGGCTGACGCGATCCAGTTTCTCGATATTCTGCCCGAGCCGCACAGCAGAATCGGGCCATAATTTGAATTCCTGAATACCGGGATAGAGAATATGTGTCCCCTCCTGGTTCAAAATGGCGCAGATGTCATCAGCCGCAAGAGCAAAGCCCTTTGCGTGCAAGGTAGAGATAATGGTGGATTTCCCGTATCCGGAGTTTCCAGTGACGGCTATGGTTGCGTCATTATGCACAACCGCTCCGGCGTGCAAGATAAAAAATCCTTTTTGAAACAAAGCTAATCCCAGGATAGTTCCTTTGAGAATCCGCAGGAACAGACCCTCTGGCGCGCCAGGTTCCAGACAGGCCTTAATCTCCTTCCCCGCATGCAATTTGAACTTCGCGAAACCTTTCCATCGGACATACATGGTTTCCGTGGTAATCAGGTAATCCCAGCCCTTGGGATTTTCGATAATGGAATCGGGGAGTTCAAAATCCTGGTTATGGATGCAAAGATCGGGCCCTTGTCCATCTCCAAACGCCTTAGGCTGAATGCCCAGCTCAAATTCCGATAGAATGGATAGTCCGTATATTTCATAAGATTTCATTATCAGGTCCGTAGCGGAGGCTCTAAAGCCAAGACTCAATTCGTACAACTCAGACATAATCACATAACAATGGATGAGTCATTAAATAATAAA
>CAYWYC010000076.1:0-15817 GCA_964462565.1 uncultured Candidatus Sumerlaeota bacterium
TAAAAAACACGCGACACCGGATGACTCACTGGTGTCGCGCTTTTTTGTGATCGTAATCTTTCGGAACGGCTCAGCTCTGGCCGAGTTTGCGCTTCAAGGTCGAGAGCAGCACCTTGGCGTTGATCGGTTTCTGGAAAACGCCGTCCAGGCCCAGTTCATTATAGTCGGTGTTCAGGCTCAGCGAGTCACCCACGGAACTCAGCATATAAACAGGCGCTTCGTTGTTCAGCAGGCGCAGTTCCTTCACGAAACTGGTGCCGGCGTCCACTTCTTCCATCATCAGGTCCACGATGACGAAGTCGGGATCGACCTTCTTGTAAACCTTCAGGCCTTCTTCGGCGCTGATGGCCTCTTCCATGATATAGTCGTTCGCTTCCAGAATCAGGCGCATATTATCCAGATAATCCTGGTCGTCATCGATATAAAGAATTACATACTTGCCATCGCGCATTGTTCGATCTCCATTAGTTGAAGTGTACTTCTGTTGTCAGGAATTTTCTATCCTGCAATATTTCCTCGACAAAGGCAACCGCCTTTTGCAAATTTTCCCGCGCGGCGTCGGAAAGGTTTTCCTCGAATTCATTGTACTCATAGCCGCGTATCGCCAGCATGAAACCGGTGGTCTTTGCCTGAAAAAGCTGGTGCGCCAGAGCCAGCACCGCACGCGGTTCAATCGAGTGCGAACTGAAACTACTCACCGCCTGCGGAGCCAGACGTTCAAATTCATACGGCTCCTTACAGTTGACCGACGCATCGGCAAAAATCACCACGTCATGCTTTGCAATCGCATCGGAATCTTCTACGTTCAGCTGGTAGTTCGATTCCACAGTTACATCGGCCAGGCCCATTTTCTCGACCGCGGCGGCCAGAGCGGGTCCCAAGCCATCGTCTTTACGTCCCGGATTCCCGAAGCCAATCAGGAGTACCCGGATATTATCTTGCGTCATTGTTCCATCGCTTCGATTTTTTCCAGGTCCACGCCCTTGGCGCGACGCTGCACGATCTTGCCTTCAGCGTTCATCAGTTCCACCACCAGAGGCATCTGGCCCATGGCATGGGTGGCGCAGGAAAGGCAGGGATCATATGCCCGAATCGCCACTTCCACATGGTTCAGAAGACCTTCCGTGATTTCCGGCTTGCCCGAGATATAATCCTCGGCAACGCGCTGCACGGCACGATTCATGGGTTCGTTGTTGTTCGTTGTCGAAACGATCAGGTTCGCCATGGTCACCTGGTCATTTTCGTCCACCTTGTAATGGTGGAAAAGCGTGCCACGGGGCGCTTCGATAATGCCAACGCCTTCGGGCCGACGCTCACCCTTGACCACCAGGTCATCGCCCTGGAGGTCCGAGTCGTTCAGGAGCGCCTTGATCTTCTCGGCGGCATGCAGGTTTTCGATCATGCGGGCCCAGTGATAGGCCATGGTGATGTTGTTGGGCTTGCCGTCGGTGAGTGCCTTGAATTCCTTCAGTTCCTTGTCGGCCTCGGGCGTGTCGATAAAGTCCGCCGTATTCACGCGAGCCAACGGCCCCACGCGATACCAGCCGTCTTCCGGACCGATCGACTTCACGAAGGGGAACTTCATGTAGGACCAGTTTTTGACCTCTTCCTGGATATAGTCGAGGTATTTCTGGTTATCGACCATGTCGAAAATCTTGTTGCCGTCCTTGTCAATCGCGCGCAGCTTGCCGTCGTACAGGTCCATGGCGCCATCGTCGCGCACGATGGAAAGATGGCTCGAATCGAAGGAACCAAAGTCCTTGAGTTCCTCCAGGTGTTCGGCCGTATAGTCCTTGGCAATCTTGAGCGCGCCACGGGCCCAGTCCATGATCTGGTCCATTTCCTTGAGAAAGCCGTCGCGTTCTTCGATGCTGAGGTTCTTGTTGATACCGCCGGGGATGGCGCCGGTACCGTGGATTTTCTTTCCGGCCGTAGCCTTGATAATCTCCTGGCCATACTTACGCATCATGACGCCCTGCACCGCCAGGTCGGGAAACTTGGCCGCCACACCGATAACGTTCCGGATCGCGGGATCGGCGTCAAAGCCGAAGAGCAGGTCCGGCGAAACCAGATGGAAAAAGTGGAGGGTGTGCGATTGCAGCGTCTGGCCGTAATGCATGAGGCGGCGCATTTTCTCACCCGTGGGGGTCAGTTTGTCCGCGCCGACGATCACGTCCATGGCCTTGGCGGCGGCCAGGTGATGGCTCACCGGGCAAATGCCGCACAAGCGCTGCACCAGAACCGGTACTTCCCAGTAGGGACGCCCATGGATAAAGCGCTCAAAACCGCGAAATTCCACGATATGCAGGCGGGCCTGCTTCACTTTGTTTTCATCATCAAGCATCAGCGTGACCTTGCCGTGGCCTTCCACGCGTGTCACCGGCTCGATTGTGATTTTTTTATTTTCTGCCATTTTATTGCTCCTCGCTTATCGCCACTCAGGGTTTGCGATATTCTCAATCAGTCGTACTTCACCAGTTCATAGGGAAGGGCTACGGGCTTGTCCGTAAGCAAAGCCACCAGGGCTTCCCAGAGCGTATCCGCCGGCGGCGGGCATCCGGGAAGGTGATAATCCATCTTGACCACTTCATGACAGGGATAAACCTTGTTCAGAAGGAGGGGGATTTCGTCGTCGTTTGGAATTTTACCGCTTGGATTGTAAACGGTGGGACCGTTGAGGTAGGCCTCGTCGAGACATTCCTTGAGGGGAATCATGTTGCGCATGGCAGGCAGGCCGCCCATCGTGGCGCAATCGCCCACGGAAATCAGGATGTCGCAATGTTCGCGAAAATCGCGCAGCACACGCACGTTTTCCTCATTGGCGCAACCGCCCTCGATCAGGCCAACCGCGCAGGGGCCCGTAAATTCTTTAATATCGTTTATCGGCGACTTGTCAAAGTCCACCAGCTCCACCAGTTTCAGAATCCGGTCGTCAATATCCAGCAGGGACATATGACATCCGAAACAACCGGCCAGGGATGTCGTTGCTACTTTGGGTTTTGCCATGATTTTCTCCCTCTTTATCCAATTGGCGAAAATATCCATGCGGCCCGTTTTGCCCGGGCGAAATGGCCTATATGCCGTCGATTATTTGCTTTCGATTTCCGAACCGATCGCCTCGTGGTCGTATTTGCGCTGGCCCACCGGAACCTTGTAGGCCGTACCCTTCTTGTTGATCGCGCCAACAGGGCAGATATCGGCGGCCTGATCCGTCGCGTCCATCTTGGTGTCCTTCATCTTCGCGCCGGGATCGATGGCGATCCGCTTGTCCGGGCCACGCCCCACGAAATCAAACACGTGCTTGCCATCCAGATCCTTCGAAGCGCGAACGCAACGCGCGCACAGGATGCAGCGGTTGTGGTCGATGAAGATATCGGGATGGGTCGAGTCCACGTTCCGGTCTGCCGGAAACATGTAGGGATACTTCTGCTGCAAAACACCCAGGCGATACCCAAGTGCCTGCAATTCGCAATTGCCACTTTTTTCGCAGAACATGCAGAAGTGATTGCCCTCGGCAAAGAGCATCATGATGATGTCCTTGCGGATTTGGGTGATTTCTTCGGTTTCGTTTTCCACCACCATGCCTTCGGCAATGGGTTGGGTGCAGGCAGACTGGGGTCGGCCATTCACGCGCACCGTACAAACCCGGCAGCTGCCGTAGGGTTCGAGGCCGTCTTTGTGGCAAAGCCGCGGGATATAAATCCCCGCCTCGTCGGCCGCTTCCATAATAGTCTGTCCCGGTTTACCCGTGACTTCTTCATCGTCAATCATGAAGTGGATGGTTTTATCGCTCATAATGTCTCTTCCTGATTGGAATCGTCTCAATATGGTCCAGCAAAATAATTAAGATGCCCGCAGGCAAACTTAGTGCACCGATTTACGTCCCGCAATGGCCGCCGCGTCGGAAAGTTCCGAGTCCAGATCAAAGGTCGCCTGGAACTTGCTCTCTTCCTTGCGGAGTTTGGCTTCGTAAACATTGCGGAAATTTTCCAGCGAGCTCAGCACGGGGTTGGGTGATGTCTGGCCCAGGCCGCAGCGGCTGGCCGTCTTCACCGTATTGCCCAGATCGATCAGATAATCCAGATCCGAGGCTTCGGCCAAACCGGCCCGCACCTTTTCAATCCGTTCCTTCAAAAGCACGTTCCCCACACGGCAGGGCGTGCAATACCCGCAGCTTTCGTCCACGAAAAATTCCATGAAATAATCCACCACGTCCAGGATGTCACGCTGGGGACCGAAAATCATGATCGAACCGCCCGTGGCCAGTTTGTCGTAGCAAACAATTTCGCCATACTGATCGGGGCGAATCATGCGGCCGCTGGGACCGCCGATCTGGACTGCCTGCGCGTTTTCCGCACCGACCATTTTCAACACTTCCTGCATGGTCACGCCAAAGTCCAGCTCATATACGCCGGGACGTCCGCAATCGCCGGAAATGCTCAACAGTTTGGTGCCGGCGCTGCCTTCGGAGCCGATCTGGGCAAACCAGCCGGGACCCTTATCCAAAACGCGCGCCACACAGCAGAAGGTTTCCACGTTGTTCACAATGGTTGGACAGCCGTTATAACCTTTTTGGGCGGGAAAAGGAGGACGGTTTTTCGGATCGCCCCGCAAGCCTTCGCAAGAACTGATCAGGGCCGTTTCTTCGCCGCAAATATAAGCACCCGCACCCATCTGGATGCGAATGTCAAAATTAAAACCCTGCTTGCCACACACATTGTTGCCCAGCAGGCTCTTCTCACGTCGTTGTCTCAATTTTTCTTCCAGGAACTTGCGCAGATAGGCATACTCACCGCGCAGATACAGAATGCCCGAATCGCTGCCAATGGCATAACCGGCAATGGTCATGCCCTCAAAGAGCAGGTCGGCCTGCTCCGTCAGCAGCACACGATCCTTGAAAGTGCCCGGTTCGCCTTCGTCGGCGTTGCAAATGACATAGCGCTTTTCACCGGGAGCGCTACGGGTAAAGTCCCACTTCATACCTGCCGGGAAACCCGCGCCGCCACGACCACGCAGACGGGCCGTCTTGATGTCGCGAATCACTTCCGCCGGGCTCATGGCCAGCGCCTTCTTCAGGCCCTCATCCTCGTTGCGGTCGCCAAAAATCACCTGACCGGTTTTGCGGATGTTGTTGTTCACCATCGAATTCACCAAAGGATCGGCATTGTTGCCGTCACCCAAACGACGCGGCAGATCTTCCGGAGCCACTTCGTGCTGCAGTTTTTCCACGATCTCGTAAACATCGTCGCGGTTCAGGTTGGTGAAGACTTCATTATTGATCAGCGCGGCGGGCGCCTGGTCACACATGCCAATGCAAGGGGTGGTTTCGAGAGTAATGAGACCATCTTCCGTCGTTTCACCGATCTCGATGCCCAAGGCGTCGGAAAAAGCACGCGCCACACGGTCAAAACCCTGCATGCGGTCGATAATATCATCACAGAGGCGAATGACGACCTTGCCCTTGGGTTCGTCCGAGAGGAATGCGTAAAAGGAAACCATTCCCTCGACCTCGACCGGATGAATATCCAGTTTTTGGGCGATCAGTTTAGCGGCTTGGGGAGAAATGCCCCCGAAACGCTGCTGCACTTCCCGCACAATGTCCATCAGGCGGGTCCGGTCATTATCAACGCTATTGCAAATCTCCGGGATAACGACTTCAATCGAATCACTCATGAATGATACCTCGTTTCCAATCGACGCGCTTGGTGCGCGGAGACGTTGGGCTGCTGTGACACAAATCACAATATATCTTTAGGAAACTGCAGTTTAGAAAAATCCTTCATTTCAAATGCTGCAGTTGAATTTCATGTTAAACGGCAGACCGATGGATGGCAAGGTTTTTATTTCACCGATGGCATCTTGATACATAATCTCAATAACACCGGTGCGGATTATCCCTGATCAGAACTCCAGACGCCGACGTATATTACTACAAACAGGCAACATGTGAATTGTTCACATAGCGTGCCATAATTTTTATCTTTGCTGTGATGCTTGTCACATTAACCAGCCTCGTTGCCGGTTCTGAACTCTCACAGCACAGCAGAATCCCGCCGAATCTTTTTTGCTTTCAATCCCTTTTGCCACCTGCTATATAATCATTACCGGCAGCAACATATTCAATATATGCATAATCAGCCTATTGTCGTCATGTAATATAACTTTACAAAAGAATTGACCGCACATAAAACCGACATGGATCTCCAAAAACTTTCCAATAAGGGAACCGTTCGCCAGGTCGCCAAAGGGGGCTATTATTTTGCCGAGGGTGATGAAGGCTCTTCCATGTATATCCTCCTCAAGGGCCGCGTGGAAGTCAGCATCCTCGGTTCCGAAGGCCTGCGCTCCATCGTGGAACTCGAGCCCGGGGGCCTGCGCATCGACCGCAGCAACTTCATCGAAGTCATCCGCAGCGAACCCGACCTGGCCTGGCGCGTGTTGAAATCTCTCAGCAAAAGGGTTCGACAGCTCGATTATCAGTTGTATAAGAAGCGGTCCCGAAGTTAAACTGAGCGTGTAGTGTTATTCCTTAAATAGAAGAGGCAATCTATGAATCCGGAATTGGATCGTCGTCTGCCGCGCTCTTTCTGGGCGCTGAACATCAGCCAGTTTCTGGGTGCGATGAACGACAATGTTTTTCGATGGGTTGCTGCCTGGGCATTGGTAACACGGGCGTCGATTCCCGGCAGCGAAGTGATGAATGAATCTCCCATTGCCATATCGGGGGCGCTCTTTGCCATCCCCTTCATTCTGTTTTCCTCCAGCGCCGGCATTCTGGCCGACCGTTTCAGCAAGCGGCGCATCATCGTCTTGTGCAACTTTTCCGAATTCATTATCATGATCCTCGGGCTCTTCGCCTTCATCTCGAACCAGCCGCTTCTCATTTATGGCGTTCTCTTTCTCATGGTGGCGCAGAGCACTTTTTTCGGACCGGGCAAGATGGGAATCCTGCCGGAGCTGGTCAAGCGGGACCGTCTCTCCCACGCCAACGGCCTGATGAGCCTCTTTGTCTGGATGGCCATGATTATCGGAACGCTGGTCGCTTCCCTGCTGTTTGATGCCTTTGGCGCAAAGCCCCATGGCAGTTCCACCTTCGCACTGTGGCAAGCGTCCATTTTTTGCATCCTCTTTGCTTTTATCGGCTTTGTCGTCAGTTTGTATGTGCGCGACACCGGCGTCCGTCCTACGGGCAAGCACCTCTCCCCCATGTTTTGGAAAGACGTCAGCCGTAACCTGCGCAAGGCCTGGCCGAACCGTTATTTATTTCTGGCGATTTTTGCCGTGGCCTTTTTTCTATTCCTCGGGGGTTTTGTCCAGATGAATGTCATGACTTACGGTCATGACCAGATGGGACTGAGTAAGGCCGACGCCACTCTCCTCTTTATCGCCGTCGCCTTCGGCATGGGTATCGGCTCATACCTGGCCGGGCGCATCTCCCGGCGCAACGTGGAAATCGGTCTCGTACCAGTTGGCGCGATTCTGATTTCGATCTGCCTCTTCGGCCTCATGTTTTCTGTGGGACACCTGTATTTTGTCATCGGCCTGCTTTTCTTCCTCGGCCTCGGCGGCGGATTTTATATTGTGCCCCTGAACACCTACATTCAGGAAGCAGCCCCCGAAGAGGATCGCGGCGAGCTCATCGCCACGGGCAATTTCCTGTCCTTTTGCGGACTCATGCTGGCGGCGGGATTGATCATGCTGCTCGACCTTCCGGCCATCAACATGGCCCCGTCTATCCGCTTCGGACTGCTGGGCCTGTTGACTGTTGGCCTGACCATCGCCGTCGTGCGCGTGTTACCCGACTTCCTGGTCCGTTTCATCGGACTGCTCATGGCGCGCATCGTGTATCGCCTGGAAAGTATCGGCATCGAAAATGTCCCCTACCAGGGCGGCGCGTTGCTCGTGGGCAACCATGTCTCCTACGTAGATGCCGTCCTGCTCGGAGCCACCCACCAGCGGCGCATCCGTTTTCTCATGGCGCGGGACATCTACGAGCACAGCCTCTTCAGGTGGCTCTTCGATCTCATGCGCGTCATTCCGATCAGCCAGAACGATAACCCACGTCAGGTCATCAAGTCCCTCAAGATGGCGCGTCAGGCGCTGGATGACGGCTATCTCGTCTGCATTTTCGGCGAAGGCAGCCTCAGCCGCACCGGTTACATCATGGAATTCAAGCGCGGCCTGGAGCGCATTGTCCGCGATTCCGACTATCCCATCATCCCAGTCTGCCTGCACGGCATCTGGGGATCGATCCTCAGCTATTCCCAAGGCAAACTGATGGGCCGCGTCCCCCGTCCCCTGCGCCGCCGCGTCACCGTCATCTTCGGCAAACCCATGCCTCCCGATTCCAACGCCTTTGACGTGCGCCAGGAGGTTATGCAATTACAGTCCCGGGCCTTTGAGCAGGATCGCCAGTACCATAAGCCGCTTCCCGTGGAATTCGCCCGCATGGCCCGGTCAAAGTGGAAGAACTTCGCCATGGCCGACACGCTGGGAAAAAAACTCAACTTCGGCAAAGCCCTGATCGCGTCCCTCGCGCTGGCCGATCGTTTGCGCCCCGATTTGGGAGACGCATCGTGTGTCGGCATTCTGCTGCCCTCATCCGTAGGCGGGGCATTGGCAAACATAGCCGTCTCCTTTTCGGGCCGCGTTCCCGTCAACCTGAATTATACCGCTTCGCAGTCCTCTATCGATTCCGCCATATCCCAATGCAAGATCGACCACGTGATCACATCGCGGAGTTTTCTCGAAAAAATGCCCTTCGAAAACCTGCCGGGCATTCTCTACATGGAAGACCTGGCGAAAAGCATCGGCCGCGGCGCCAAGATCAAGGCCTTTCTCCGCGCGCGTCTCTGGCCCGCCGCCTGCTTGCTGCGGACCATGCCCGACGAAAAACGCCGAGCCACCGTGGACGACACAGCCGTCATCATATTTTCATCAGGAAGTACGGGCGAACCCAAGGGCGTCATTCTCAGCCATTACAACATCATCGCCAACGCCGAATCGTGCCAGCAGATTTTCACGCTCAATCCCGACGATGTGATTTGCGGGATCCTCCCCTTCTTCCACTCCTTCGGTTTCACCGTGACCCTCTGGTTGCCCATGCTGGTCGGCTGCGGCGTGGCTTATCATTTCAACCCCATGGAAGCGGAAAAGGTGGGCCGGCTTGTCGAGAAGCACAAATGCTCCATGATCGCCTGCACGCCTACTTTCCTGCTGACTTACGTGCGCAAGGTCAAGCCCGAGCAATTCGCCAGCCTGCGAACGGTCATCACCGGCGCCGAAAAGCTCAAGCAAAAAGTGGCGGACCGATTCGAAGAACGCTTCGGCGTCACCCCCATGGAAGGCTACGGAGCCACCGAACTTTCCCCCGTCGCCAGCGTGAACCAGCCCGACGTGGTGATCGGCAATATCGAACAGAAAGCCTATCTCCCCGGCAGCATCGGACGTCCCATTCCCGGCGTGACGATGAAGGTCGTCGACCCCGAAAATACCGAAAAAGATCTCGGCTATGGCCAGGAAGGTCTGCTGCTGGTCAAGGGGCCCAACGTGATGCAGGGCTACCTGAATCAGCCCGAGAAAACCGCGGAGGTGATGCGGGGAGACTGGTATGTGACGGGTGACGTTGCGCGCATCGAACACGACGGCTTTGTCCACATCACGGACCGCCTGTCCCGCTTCAGCAAAATCGGCGGTGAGATGGTACCCCATCAGTTGATCGAAGAAAAAATCCAGGAAGGCCTCGAACGCACCGAAACGGTCTGCGCCGTCACATCCTTGCCCGATGAAAAGCGGGGTGAGAAAATCGTTCTCCTGCTGACACCCGATGCCTGCGAGCCGGAGGAAGCCATTCGAATCCTGCGCGAGGCGGAGCTGCCCAATCTCTGGATACCATCCGCCAAAAACATTATCAAGATCGACAGTATCCCCCTGCTGGGAAGCGGCAAGATGGACCTTAAGGGAATTCGGGAACTGGCCCGGACTAAACTTTCCGAATGATCACGGATATGTTGCCGCCGTCGCGACCGAATGAATTGACCATGGCCGTATCGTAAGGCTGCTGACGCACCTGATTCGCCACCACGTCGAGCGCGATCTTGGGATCGCGTTCATCCATATTAATCGTGGGAACCATGAAGTTGTTGCGCATGGCCAGCAATTCAGCGATCATCGAAATAGCACCGGACGCACCCATGGTATGCCCCGTCATGCTCTTCACGGAGCTCACCGGCACACTCGCCGTCTGACTACCAAAAACCTGCATAATCGCCTGGGCTTCGGCCAGGTCGCCTTCGGGGCTGCTGTCTCCGTGGGCCTGGATGTGCTGAATATCCTCGGGAGACAGTTCCGCGTCTTCCATGGCCGTAAGCATGGCCGAAGCCATGCTGGCCGAGCGCCCTTCCGGCCCCGATGTAACGCACTGGCTCTGGCCAATGCCCAATATCTCGCCATAAATTTCGGCATTGCGCTGGACCGCCGTCGATTCCCGCTCGATCACCAGAAAGCCGCAACCTTCCGCCAGCACCATCCCGCTGCGACGCCGGTCAAAGGGACGACAAGCCGTGGCCGGGTCGTCATTGAAATCACGGGTCAAAACACGTAAGGCGTCCATCATCCGCATGTATTCCGGCAGCACCGGACAATCCACGCCCCCAACGAAAAGCAAGTCGGCAACCCCAGCCGCCAGATAAAGCCGCGCGCTGGAAATCGCGCTCATCGACGAGTCGCAGGAATTGGACACCACCATGCTCAGGGCCTTCATTTGAAAATACCGCGCCAGCACCAGCTGGGGAGACTCCATAAAAAGTTTCGAGACTTCTGAAGGGGCCAGATAGGACTTGCGGTGGGCAAAAATGTCGCGATACAGATCTTCGATTGTACCAATGGAACCGACACTGGATCCCATCACGAGCCCCACCTTCAGGCCTTCGGCATCCGTCTGGTCAAACTTGGCATCCGCCCCGGCGCGTTGCGCGGCGATCAGGGCGAAGATCGTCGTGCGGTCATATTTTTCAAGGGTTTCCTTGTCCTGCACGAGCGATTCCACCACGGCATCATCCACGTAGCCGGCGACTTTGGAGTTGATACGCGCGCAATCCATGTGGTTGATATTCCGGATGCCCGACTTCCCTGCGCGAAGCCCGTCCCGAAAAGCATCCTTGTCCACACCATTCGGACTCAAGACCCCCAGTCCGGATATGACTATTCGCTCGCTCATGTTTTGGACTCCTCCGATTCCTGGTGATAGTAAATAAACTGATCCGCCGGGTATTTCACGTGGTCATAGGCCAGGATAATCGCGCTCTCTTCCGCCCTTTGCACGCGCATTTCATTTTCTTTTTTCACCGTCAGGATATTCGGATCGTTATCCGCAGCCAGATAGGCCGGGCCGCGCGTTACCTGCACGCGAATCACGCTATCCTCCCCGATAACCAGATGATTCACCGGCTCTGTCGTATTGTTAAAAGCCAGTCCGATCCCCACCCGAAAGGTACTGTTCGTAATGCTGCGATAATAAGCACTCGAACCGAAGGGCGTGGAAACCACCAGCCCGTCTCCCACAATTTCCTCGGGAGCATAAGCCTCATCGTCAATCCACACCCGATACCTGACCCCGGCGTTCACATAAATTTTGCTCAGATTAATATCGTTGATACATAAGAGGGACTGCCCGTCGAGCGTTGCTTTTAACTTGAGGAAGCGGCTCCGTTTGAGTTTACCCTCCGCCAGGTGCCGCAGGATGATCTCGTTGGACTCGTGGGAACAGGTCAGACAGCGCTTGCTGTCACGCAGGGCTACCTTGGGTATTCCCGGCCAGGCCAGTTCCGCACCCAGCAACGTCCCATCGCCACCATAGGAGATCACCACTTCCGGATCGGCATCAACTATTTCCATGTCGAGGTTTTGAATGGTGGGATAGATATCTTTTTTGTTTTGTCCGAAGACCAGAACCTTTTGCCTTGCCATGGGACATCGCTTTCCTAGGAGCGCTTCTTCCGGGAAGTCCTGGCGCGTTCCATCGCCAGAAAAGCCGCCCCGATCAGTCCTGCATAATCGCCCAGCATGGCGCTTCGAATCGGCACATTGCGGCTGGCAGTGGCAAAGGCTTCCTTATGGGCAGTATCCTGAATCAAAGGCAAGAGATCCTTGCCCAGGGCCTCCATGATGCCACCGCCCAGGATGAAGATCTCGGGATTCAGGAAATTCATGACATTCGCGATAGCGATTCCCGTGTAATAGGACAATTCTTTGAGCGCCTGAACAACGGCTTCATCTCCGGCGTTCCAGGCGCGCGCCAGAATGCTGCTGCGCACGTTGGAGGGTTCGCCTTCCGCCAGTTGCATGGCCAGCGATTCCCGGCCCGATTTCTCCGCCAGTTCCTGAATACGCTTCACAATCGAAAGACGTCCCGCCAGCGCCTCGTAGCAACCGACCCGACCGCAATTGCACTTGGGACCGTCTTCCGCCTTGATCACCATGTGGCCGATTTCCCCCGCCACCCGGTTGAAGCCGCGATAGAGCTGCTTGTCGATAATCAGACCGCCGCCGATACCCGTTCCCAAAAAGATGCCCACAGCGCTCCGGAAACCAACCCCCGCGCCCAGGCGGTACTCGCCATAGGTGCCCACGTTGACATCGTTTTCGATAAATACCCGAACTCCGAGATGCTGCTCCAGCACCGTCTTCAGGGGCACGTTTTCCCAGCCCGGCAGATTCGGCATCGTCTCCACCACACCCGTATCCGAATTCAGCGGTCCCGGCGACCCGATTCCCAAAGCCGTAATATCCTCACGAGCCACGCCGGAACTCTTGATGGACGCGTTCACCGCCTTGATAATGCGCTGGATGACCTCATTGGCTCCGCGGTCACCATAGGTTCGCGTCTTTTTCTCGGCCAGAATCTTGCCCGTCGAGTCCAGGACTCCGGCCAGGATTTTCGTGCCGCCCATATCCACACCGATCACATATTCGGGCTTCGATTCGGTTATTTTTGCCATATTGCCACCGTTCTTTTACAAAAGGTCTTCGAGTTCGTGGCTGGTATCGCGCAAAAGGTTCCGCAGGCGTTTCAGGTCACCCACTTTGCCCTTGTGCGGCTTCACATCCACTTCCTGCATATCCTTGATGATCTTATCCAGTGCGGCTCGCTTTTTCGCGTTGTCCGGCACCTCACTAGCCAGTTCAATGATATGCACGGCCACGCTTTCCATATCGTTTACAAAATGCTGGGATATTTCGCGAAGCACCTTGCGGATGTGATGCGTCTCGATGGCCAGGCTGCTTTCCTGGCTCGATATCAGGTCTTGCTGTGCTGCTTTCTTTTTTGCCATGTTACAATGCCTCAGAACAGAGAAAAATCGCCCGGCGCATTACCGCCTACTCGAAAAGCGGGTCCACCAGTTTGCGGATCGTGGCGCTCACGAAACGAATCGAGCGATTCCCGTTGATAACCTGAAAATCGTGCTCTTTTTCCAACTGCTTAAACTCCTTGAGCACCATCTTCTGGTATTTCAGGAAACTGTCGAATCGATCACGCGAAAGCGCGATATCCATACCCGATTCCCAATAGTCCAGGCCCTGGTTTTTCTGGATATTGCGCAACACCAGGTGACGGGGCGACAGGCGCAGGTAGATGATCAGGTCAGGCACCAGCGCGATGCCATACATCGACTTCACCCATTCCGGATCGGCCCCGCGTACAATGTCCCGCACCATGAGCGTGTAGATATAGCGGTCGGCCAGCACCACAAAACCCGCGCGCAAAGCCGGAATCATCACATTCTCCAGCTGGTCGGCAAAGTCCGTCGCATAAAAGAGGCTCATCGTCGTCGGCCCCAGGATGTTGCCTTCCTTGGCCTGGCTCAACTGGCTCGACACCAGGTTCGAACGGCTCAGCCCCACATTCACCGTCGCGTGGCCGTGTTGCTCCAGATGGTCCGTCAGGATGCGCGTCTGGGTCGAACGGCCCGACCCGTCGGCGCCTTCGATCACTATCAGTTTACCCTTCAGTTCGGAGACATCCGTATCGGGCAAAGGGGTTCCATAGAATTGCTTCATCATACAGGTATCTCCTCCCTTAGATTTTATACCGCGCCAGATCTACCTTCTCGGCAACAATCTTGCGCACCATGCGCTGTTGCTGCTCGATGCTCTGGCTCGCGTCGATCACTTCAAAGTTATATTCCTTGCTCAAGCGTTCGTACTCTTCATTGATCCGCCCCTGGAAAATCCGAAAACTCTCATAAGGATCCTGCGAAAAGCCCATGTCCATGCCGGCCTCATGATATTTCAGGGTCGGGCGTCCGCCCAGAATCCGCCCCAGCGCCGTCTCCAGGGGAACGCGGAAGAAGAAGGTAATATCGGGGTGCTTGGCGAAACTGTAGAGCTTACGCACCCATTGGCCGTCGCATTTCCGCACGCCATCCCGCGCAAAGGCCGTGTAGATATAGCGGTCGGCCAGCACGATATGCCCCGCCCGAAGCAGGGGAAGAATCTGCCGCTCATAGCGGTCCGCAAAGTCCGTACAATGGATGAGAGAAAAAGTCGTGGGGGTCAGCAGTTGAGATTTTTTGCCCTTCTTGGTTGCTTTCTTCACGACAACGGATGAGTTCCATTCCGTGAAAAACACCCGATAGCCTTCCAGTTCCAGCCAGCGCTTCAGCAGGTAAATCTGGGTCGATTTGCCCGATCCGTCCAGACCTTCCACCCCGATCAGAAGCCCCGGCGGCACGGGAAGGCGCTTGCTGCCTCTGCGATCGTCTTGGTTCATGGTTTCATTCCTTGACTATATCTTGAGAATCATCATGCATCTTTGCTCCTGAAAACCACCTTCCTTATCATCCATAACGCCCCGGCGATGTCAATACTATTCCCCCTGCGCCTTTATCTTCAGGGCCAAGGGCCGGTGCGATAATAGCAAGGGGTTCCCAGCCCGGGCTTCGGGTCGATCCTGAACACTTTGGAGTGCGAGGGTTTGCCCTCGCCTTGCTGTTGCGGGGCTTGGGTTCGTTGGATGCATCCCGCGTAAAAAAAGGCGTCGGCAAGCCGACGCACTCCATGATTCGCCTCCCTTGTATTTCCGGGTAAGAGTTGACCTATTGCATTGAATGGAGGAATTGCGAGTGCGTTCGTAGTCAGGCCAGTCAGGAACGTCCCCACTGCCAGACGCAAAAAACTGATTGCGATTGCGTGAAGGATCCACTTCCTTCGGGCGCTTAGCCCCGGCGATGTCAATACTATTCCCCCTGCACCACCTCATCCAGATGCCGCCGGAATACCTTCTTCCCGGCAATGGGATACACGAATATAATCCCCCGCAAGGCTTGGATAATACCAATCAGGCAGCACGTGATATACGCCAGAAACACCCCCACCAGGCACAGGCTGGCGAGCTGGTCGATCAGCAGGCCCAGCCGAACAGCCGCGTGCATCCCTACCAGGGGACGCATGACGATCTCCGCCAGGCTGGACAAAAAATAGATGAAAAAGAGCGGAATGACCACGAGAAGAAAAAGCAGTTGGAAATTGATCCCCTGCCGCGCGTGAAAGCAAACCGCCCGGCTGCGCTCGCGGCATTGAAAATACAAAATCGCGTTCACCACCAGCGCCCATATCGGCACCATCGTCGATATATGGCTCAACACCGCCAGGCCCCGTTCATCGGTATGCATGGGAGGCAGAGCCGGAATTTCCTCTTCAATACGAGCCATCAGCCGCCTTCCTTTCCATAAAAAGACCCAAGCTGGAATCCGTCACAATCCCTGCAAAAAAAACGATACCAGACTCCCCCGGCGCAGACAACGGGAAAAGGCACCGG
>CAYWYC010000077.1:0-15784 GCA_964462565.1 uncultured Candidatus Sumerlaeota bacterium
GCCTGTGGCGCTTATAATACGGCCAGACCAAATATCTATTATGGGGCGCGCCCGTGGCGCTTATAAATGGCGGTGCCCTATATCTTCCTTGTATTTTCACAAACACGAAATACTTTCGAGAAGACTCGAGATGGGGCTCAGGCCTTCACGTATTTTTCGATGAGGGCCTTGGTCTTCTTCACGCCTTCGTATTCGTCTATTTCGCGCGGAACACTTTCAATGCCCCATACGCCGTCGTAGCCGGTGTCCTTGAGAATCTGGACGGCGTGTCCCAGGTGCTGGCTGACTTCTTCGCCGTCGGGATGCCAGTAGAGGCACTTGAAGTGGGTAGCGCGGGCGTATTTGGCGCATTCCTTCCACCCCAGCGCCTGCTTGCCCTTGGCCCAGTTGTTTGTGTCAAAGAGCAGGCCCAGGCCCTTAACGTTTTCCATCAGGCGGATTACGTTTTCCGGATGGGGCGTGGGACCCCAGTGGTTTTCCACGAGCACCTCGATATTATACTTACCCGCGAGGTCGATGGCTTCGCGATAGCCGTCGGCGATCCGCTCGAAAACATCGTCCGGCATATCCTCGGGGCCGCCGGCATCAACGCGGACGCTTTCCACGCCCAGTTCCGCCGCGATCTCGATCCAGCGTAAACGCCGACGCCGGTTTTCGAGCATCTTGTCCGTATCGGCATCGTAGATGTGGCCGCCGTCCACTGCCAGGTTGCCCCAGGGCAGGCCCGACTTGGTGGCATGGTCCTTGACCTTTTGCACAAAGGCGTCTTCCGGTGGTTCCAGCCGGGCATCGTTCGGGTTGCGTCCGGTGTGGATCATGTCTTCGCCCGAAGCCGCCTGCGAGAGGTGGGCGTTCCAGGGGTCGAGTTGGGTGCAGCCGAACTCCTTGCAAAAATCGATGTACGAAAAGACATCCATCTTGCCGGCGGCTGTGGTGCGATGAAAACTGTACGAGCAGATTGAGAGTTTCATGGTATTCCTTTCCCGGCAGTAGGGCGCGGGGCCGCTTCTGCCTGTGCGCGTCTCGATGATGAGGCGGTGTTCTGTCCATCTATGCCAGAATCACGGACAGATTCAAGATGAATTGTTTAGCGAAAACTGATAATACTTATCTGAAATTGATATGGCTATTTCGGACGCGATAGTTTATTACCATTATTCAGGCAGGATTATCTGCCTGGTGTTATAGATTATTGACTCGGAGCCAGACCATGCGTTTTTATGCCGCCCCCCTGCCCGCCGACCGGGAATGCCTCACCATCGTCAGCACGGGATATGCCCGCTTGGAAATGACGCGACCCGATTTTCGCAGGCACGGCTGGAAATATTACCAGCTCATGTTCACCATCCTGGGAGAAGGCCGCGGCGATGTGGAGGGGCGACAATTTCGCGGCTTTGAAAATTCAATCTGGATCATGCCGAAGGACAAGGATCACGGCTATTACAAGGCCCCCGAAGCCGATGTCTGGGAATACCGCTGGATTGAATTCGACGGCGAGATGTGTCCGCAACTGTTGCGCATGCTGGGGCTCGAAGGACGACACCACGTGCGGGGCTGCGATCGCGCGCGACCGATTCTGGAGGAGATCGTGGCGCTGCTGGAAGCCCATGGCAACGGAGCCCTGCACGAGGCGGCGGCGCTCTTTTTCCAACTGCTGGTCAGCATGGAAAAAACCATGCGCCTGGCCCGCGCCGAGGAACATATGGGCTCGCGAATCAACGATCGGCTGCGGCGCTACTTCAACGCCCACCTGGCCGAAAACATCCAGTTGCGCGATGCCGCCGATGAAATAGGACTTTCAAGCGAACACATGATTCGCGAATTCAAGCGCAGCAATGGCATTTCGCCCATGCAATATCTGCGCGAGTTGCGCATCAATCGGGCCAAGGCGCTGCTGCATGACGGGGCTTTGAATATTTCCGAAGTGGGCCAGGCCGTGGGCTACAACAGCCTGCCCCATTTCTCACGCGTCTTTCGCCAGAGCACCGGCATGTCGCCGCGCACCTTTCGACGCAGGGCGGGCCTGGTTTAAAACCCGCCTGGCCCACCCTCGCCCTCGGAATCGGTTCTTTTCAACCACGAAACAAACGAAATACACGAAAAAAGGTGCGACTGTTCCTAAGGGGCTAATAACAAGGCGACTCCACAAATAATCCATTTACAAAAGAAAGACAGATCGTTACTATTTTCGAGTTGTCTGTCATATCATACCAAGGAATAATCATGCACCAGAACCAACCGAACATATTGCTTATCCTGACCGACCAGCAAACCGCCAGTGCCTTGAGTGCCGCCGGGAATCCCTGGCTCCATACACCGGCCATGGACTCGATTGCCGAGAAAGGAGTTCGATTCGATTACGCCGCCTGCTCCTGGCCCAAGTGTGTGCCATCTCGTACCTCCATGTTTTATGGACGTATGCCCCTGGTGGCCCACAAGCCGGGAACGGAAACCTTCATGGGCGCGCGACCCGGCGACGAGCGATGGGGGGTGCGGCCTGAATTTGAAAAACAGGAACTGAGTCACCTGCTGGGCGATGCCGGATACGACTGTGTCTATGCGGGAAAATGGCACGTGCGCCAATGGGGGCCATCAGAATCCTTGCCCGAAGATGACGCACTCACGCGGTTTCGCTCGATATGTCCGATCAATGACCCGCTGGTTCCCAAGCGATGCCGGGAGTATCTGATGAAGGAGCATGACAAGCCCTTTTTCCTGGTGGCATCCTTTGACAATCCGCACAACATCCATGAATGGGCCGTGGAGAATCCCCTGCCCTGGGGCAATCTTCCGGAGGCGCCGCCCTTGTCCGAACTGCCCCTGCTTCCGGCCAATTTTCCAGCCGCGCCAAACGAACCGACCGCTATTGAATCGCGCCGCCGATATGTGCACGACCAGCATGCCTATACGCCGGAAGACTGGCGACGCTTCCGCTGGGCCTATTTTCGCCTGGTGGAAAAGGTGGATGCCGAAATTGGCCGCCTGATCGACGCGCTCGAAGAATCGGGTCATGCCGAAGATACATTGGTCCTCTTCACGAGCGACCATGGCGATCAGCACGGCGCCCACGAATGCGCCTTCAAGGATATCATGTACAACGAATCGCTGCGCGTGCCCTTTCTGGTATGCGGCAGCGGTGTGAAAGATGGAGGCCGGGTTTGCGGGCGTCCTGTTTCCAATTCGCTCGATCTCTACGCCACCATCTGCGATTACGCCGGGGCTGATGCCGCTGACGATATTCCCGGCAAAAGCCTGCGGCCCTTCCTGGAAGGACGGGAACCGGAAGACTGGCACGAATATGTGGCCACCCAATGGACGGCTCCGCCGAACATCAAGGTGCGCGCCATCCACAGCCAACGGTATAAATATGTCGCCTATGACCGCGGCAAAAATTCCGAACAACTCTTTGATCTGCAAGAGGATCCCGGCGAAATGGTGAACCTGGCGGCATCGGCGCGGTATGCCGACATTCTGCAGCAACACCGCGAAATGCTGCGGGATTTTTTCAAAAAAACGAAGGACGATTTTTATGGCGGCCATTACACCCATCCCGAGATTACATTCCTGGTTCCGGGAGATAACTTTTAAGGTCTTGTGGAGGGAGGGAAACCCCTTCGGGCTTATCATATTGTTTGGTGGTTTAGTACCGCCGGGTTAAAACCCGGGGCTATTATTGGGCAACGCCTTCGGCGTTACGCTGTAAATCCCCAATAAACCAGGAAGGGCCAAAATTATATTTCTTCAGATTACTATAGAAGTTTTTCCGCATATATGTAGAATATTCATCGGGACATGGTAGCATTAGAAAAACAAAAAGGCCTTTCTATGGAAAAGACGATCAGCGTCTTGCTTGTGGAAGATGATGAAGACGACAGCCTGCTTCTTCGGGAAAAGCTTGCCATTTCGGAAAGCCTGGTGCATTTCGACATCCAAACGGTCCATAAATGCGCCGATGCTATCCAGGCCCTGAAAGCCAGCGCCTTTGATATCATGCTGCTGGACCTGGGCCTGCCCGACAGCAAGGGCCTCGAAACCCTGGAGCGCATCCTGGACACCGATTCCAGAATCCCCATCGTCGTCATGACCGGCATGGACGATCTGGAATTGTCTATCCGGTCCGTCCAACTGGGTGCGCAGGATTATATTCTGAAAGGCGAACTCAGCTCGGGCAGTTTGATTCGCACCATGAGCCACGCCATCGAACGCAAGCGCATCCAGGAAGAGCTGCGCAGCGCCAACCGCACCATATTGGAGCAACAACAGGAACTGCTGGAAGAAGAACGGGTCAAGGTCCTGATGCAGATGGCCGGCGCCACAGCCCACGAACTGAACCAGCCCTTACAGAGCCTGATGGGTTTTGTGGAATTGCTGAATGATGGAAAAGGATCGGAAGAAGAAAACGAACAGGCCCTGGATTTTATCAAGCAGTCGGCGGAAAAAATGCGCAACATCGTAAGCCGCATCCAGACCCTGCACCGCTACGAAACCAAAGCAAAAGCCAACACAAAGCAATCGGCCGTGGAATTCGCGGGGGTCCACCATCTCCTTCTGGTGGAAGATTCCGACGATTCCGCCGCGCGGCTCGAGATTATGTTGAGCAAGTATGAGAAATATCTGAAACTGCACCGGGCACGGAGCTATAACGAAGCCCAGCGGAAAATCAAAGAACACGAATATGACCTGATTCTGTGCGACTATGCCCTGCCCGATGGAACCGGTCTGGACCTGGTGGAGCAGACGCGCGCCAGCATGGCCATATCCCCGCCTTTTATCATGATCACCGGGAAAGGCAGCGAAAAACTTGCCGTCGAATCCGTACATCGCGGGGTCTATGATTATTTCTCCAAATCCGAAATCGACCGGGACGCCCTCTCCCGTTCCATCTGGACCACGCTGGAACGCACGCGCCTGGAACACAGCATTCAGATCGCCCAGAAGCGCATCGCCGAAATGGCCACCCAGGATGAACTGACGGGCCTGCATAACCGGCGCTACTTTATGGAAGCCCTGAAGATGGAATGGGAACGGGCAAAGCGCTACAAGCATCCCATGACGCTGGGTATGCTGGACCTGGACCGCTTCAAGCAGGTCAATGATACCTATGGACATCCGGTGGGGGATCATGTCTTGCGCAAAACCGGCGAACTTTTTCGCGAGATGCTGCGTACATCAGATATTGTCGGACGCTATGGCGGCGAGGAATTTATTTTCGTATTGGGCAATACACCGCTCGAAAATTCCCGCACCCTGGCGGAACGTATCCGCGAAAGGCTTGCCCATATTTCCTTCCAGGATAACCACGGCGCGACCTTTTCGATTACATGCAGCATCGGGCTGGCTTCCATAAGCGATGACATCAAGTCTCCCTCCGAGCTGATCGAAGCGGCCGACCACGCACTCTTTGAAGCCAAGGAAAAGGGCCGCGACCGGGTCTGCCAGTCCTGACCGCCCATGGAATGCATTCCCAACCGATAATAATACCAAATGCTTTTTTCTGGTATGTGATATAATATTCGCGTTGAAGCGGTATCGATATCCGCGCGCATGAATCCCGCGCGATCCACGCCACTCCCCCGCAAGCCGGCTTGCGAGGCCCTTATGAAATGCTGTGGCGCCGGAGAAAGCTGTATGCCTGAGGAAAACATTGCCAAATACGTCATATTCACCCCCGCCAGGGATGAGGAAAAGTTTATTGGCAATGTCCTGGATTCCGTGGTCAATCAGAGCTGGAAGCCCCTGAAATACGTGGTGATCAGCGATGCTTCCTCGGATCGCACAGATGAGATTGTTCGGGAATATGCGAGGCAATATTCCTTCGTGGAACTGGTGCGGCGGGAGTCGGACATGGCGCGGGATTTTGGATCGAAAGTTTTCGCCATCAAGGAGGGGCTGAGCCGCTTCGACGGAATGGATTATGATTTTATGGGAAACCTGGACGCCGATGTTTCTTTTGAGCCGGATTATTTTGAAAAACTGATCAGCCGAATGGGCCGGAACCCGGAACTGGGCATAGCGGGTGGGATTATCTGCGACAGAATCCACGGGAAAATGGTCCCCGTTTTTATTGATCCCGAATGGTCCGTTTCAGGCGGGGTGCAGATGTTCCGGCGGGAGACATTTGAAACAATCGGCGGCTATACTCCGCTGTCCAGGGGCGGTATCGACGCGACGGCGGAGTTTATGACGCGGATGCATGGATGGAAGGTCCGGACCTTTACGGACCTGCTGGTCTGTCATCTTCGCCCGGTGGGCGCGCTGCGGGGTGGCATGGTAAGAGCGCGGTGCAAGCAGGGCGGGCATGAATATTCCTTGGGCTATCATCCGCTTTTTCAGATGGCGCGATGCCTTTCCCGTATGCGCCAAAAGCCTTATGTGGTCGGCGGGATTTCACGATTCTGGGGATATATGCGATGCTGGATACGCCGGGAGAATCATGTCTTGCCCCCTGAAGTAGTGGCCCATGTGCGCAAGGAGCAGATGCAACGGCTCAGGCAGAAGTTTTTCGGGTAAGATGAAAGGAAGCGCAATGCGATGAGTGCCGACTCAAAGACCAAAAATAAAAAAACACCCCGCATCTGCATGTGTGTGTTTTCCTACTATCCGGCCGATGCCCGGGTCCGTCGCGAGGCGGAAGCACTGGTCGAAGCCGGGATTCAGGTGGACGTGGTCAGCCTGCGCCAGGAAGATCAGAAAAAAAAGGAAACCGTCAATGGCGTCGGTGTCTATCGCTTGCCGGTAAAACGCAAACGCGGCGGCAAGCTGCGATACATGTGGGAGTATTTTGCTTTTATCTTACTATCGCTTTTCAAGATCACAGGCCTGCACCTGGGGAAGCGCTACCAAATAGTGCACGTGCATAATATGCCCGACGTGCTGATTTTCTGCGCGCTTTTTCCGCGACTCCTGGGCGCCAAAGCCATCCTGGACCTGCATGACCCCATGCCCGAAGTGTTCATGACAAAATACGACATGAACTATGACCACAAGGCGATCCGGCTCCTGCGTTTTCTGGAAAAACTGAGCATTGCCTTCGCAAACCAGGTGCTGACGCCAAACATTGCCTTCCGGAATCTTTTTGTCAGGCGCAGCTGCCCGGCGGAGAAGATTGAAATCGTCATGAATGCGCCCCAGGAAAGCATCTTTGAGGCGGCCCTGGAAAAGGCACAGCCCCGCCCCGACGAGGGCCAGGTTTTCCGGCTGATGTACCATGGCACAGTCGTCGAACGGCACGGGCTGGATACGGCGCTGGAGGCGGTGGAATTACTTCGCGACAAAATCCCCGGCCTTTGCTTTGAGGTTTATGGCGAGGGCGATTTCGTGGAAACTTTTCTGGAAATACGCAAGGAAAAGAAACTCGAAGATATTGTGCATTATCATGGCTTTGTGACCATGGAGACCATCGCCGATGCGATTCCGCACATTGATATAGGCCTGATCCCGAACAAGCGAAGCACCTTTACCGAAATCAACCTGCCCACGCGCATCCTGGAATATCTCTCCATGAAAAAGCCTGTGATCGCGCCGCGAACGCAGGGAATTCTGGACTATTTTGAGGAGGATTCGCTATATTGGTTCGAGCCGGGAAACGCGCAAAGCCTGAGCGAAGCCATTCTGCGGGCCTGGGAAAATCCCGATGAAAAAGACAAGGTCCTGAAAAAAGGACGGGCTATCTACGAAAAGCATCGCTGGAGCCGGGAAAAAGAACGGCTCATCGGAATCGTTTCGCCTTTGCTTGAGCGATGAAATCCGCCCCGCCTTTCCATGGAGATAAATGATGCCAGAATATGATAATACGTGCAGGATCGCGTCTGATGTGAAGATGGGCAAGGGCGTGCGGATATATGGTTTTGTGAATCTCTACGGTTGCGAAATCGGAGACAATACCAGGATCGGCGCTTTTGTCGAAATTCAAAAGAACGCGAAAATCGGGGCCAATTGCAAAGTCTCGAGCCATACTTTTATCTGCGAGGGCGTGACCATTGAGGATGAGGTTTTTGTGGGCCACAATGTGACCTTTACCAATGACAAATTCCCCCGCGCGACAACCGGCGATGGCCGATTGCAGACGGACAAGGACTGGGAAGTGGTCGAGACACACGTCCGGAAAGGGGCGTCCATCGGTTCGGGTGCGACCATCCTCTGCGGCATTACGGTGGGCGAGGGCGCGATTGTCGGCGCGGGAAGCGTGGTGACGAGAGACGTGGCCCCGCGAACGATTGTGGCCGGAAATCCGGCACGGTTTATTCGGGATGTGGAGTAGTTCTTTATTTTGGCCCGAACGAAAAGGCTTTTGAGGGCAACGATAGAATTCCGTTTTTTCCACACGTATAAATTTGACTGGGGAGCAAAATTTTGTCAAATCGCTTGGACAGATTGAAAGCATGGCTGGAGCATTCGGGCAAATCGCTCGTTCGCCATAACATGCCCGAGCTTGTCTGGAAGGTCATTCCCCGGCCAGGGGCTTTGCCCATGCTGGGCTGGAGGATGGAACGAAAAGGGCCGGAAGACGAATTTGAACCCGTCAAGCCCGACGAAATTCTGAATGTGCTCCAGGAAATGCAGGGCGATGAAAAGAGCGGTCTTTTTTTCATCTGGCTGGAAGATCGCATCGGCCACCGCATCGATTCGCCTGAAGATAATGGCGAAGCGCTCTATATGGTGCAGGACGCGGCACAGTGGCTCGAATTGTGGGCGGATTCCGGTTTTATTCGCTGGGCCGATGGAGGACCTGTCGAATACCGGTCCCAGGCCGCCAGCCTGAGCCTGGAGCGGCAGGGCGACGACGGCGCAAGATGGATCGTGGAATGGAAGGATGAATCGGACCAGCCAAATTCCAGGCCCATGGACGAATTGGATATTGTTGTCGATTCTCCGATTCGCGATTCCCGACCGGGCCAGGCCTTTATTCGCGATGGCGCGGCATTACGCTTGCTGCGCACGCGGGACATGCCTCTTGAAATCCTGCACGATATCCGGCAAAACCCCTATCTTCCCCGCGAACTTTTGCAGGATCCGGACATGGGTATCGCCCTGGCCCAGAAATTGGAGTTGGACCAGAAGCCAGCGAAAACGGATAGCGCGCTGGTCAGGAAAGTGGCCGTGCAGCCCAGCCTGAAGTTTTTCTATCGGGACAAGGAACGCCTGGCGATGGAAGCATGGGCCGAATCGGAAAGTGGTACGCTTTTCACACGGAATCACCAGGGCTTCTGGAAGCGCGTCTCACAAAATCCTGAGCCGGGTGGCGAAATGCTCGAGATTATGTCGGAGAAGGAATCGACTGCCGGGGCCGACCGAAACGAGAGGGAAAATGGAAAGGCGGGCGATGTCTTTGTGGTGGTTCCCAGACCGGAAGATTTGGAAGCCATCGAGGCCTTTATGGGAATGCTCCTGCCGGAAAAGCATCGCGAGATCAGCACCGATAATGTACCGGAATGGGAATGGTCGGCCACGCCGGAAACGATCGATCGCTTTCTGCGCCACTGGTCGCAGCGGCCTTCGAGCATTCGCTACCTGGGGGACCGCCCTTTTCGCAGCCTGGTGCTGATCCGCCGTCCTCCGCAAATCCTCCTGCAATCAAAGCCCGTGGGATCGGACTGGCTCAAGGTCTCGGTGGAGATGGAAGACGCGTTGGAAAAATTATCGGACAAGGACGTGGAAAAGGCGCTGGCCCGGTCGAAGGGCGAATACGCCCTTGTGGGAGACTCCCATGTGTACCGGCGCGACGAACTCATCCAGTACCGCCGCAAGCGCCGCACCTTGCGATCCCTGGGCATCGGTGACAGAAAGGGCGACTACCGCGTCCATGCGATTCAGCTCAAAGCCGTATCGGAAGACGACCTCATGGAACTGGGCAAGCAGGACCTGGCCCTTCGTGAACTGGCTGAACGTTCGCGCGAAATTCTCGACCGCTTTCGGGGTATTCCCGAAGCGCCGGTGGAGATGGAAACGGCCAAGTGGTTGCGGCCGTATCAGCGGACGGGCGCGGATTTTATTTCCTGGGCCTGCCGCACCTTTGGCGGGGCGATCCTGGCCGACGACATGGGCCTGGGTAAGACGCTCCAGGTGATCGCCGTGCTCAGTTCGCTTCGCTCGCGCCACCATCTGAATCCGCCGTCGCTCATTGTCTGCCCGTCGAGCCTGACCTGGAACTGGCAGCGCGAGGCCGCCAAGTTCGCGCCCCATCTGAAGACCGCGATCATCCAGGGCGGCGAAAGCCGGAAGCGAATCCTGAGCCGGCTCGTGGCCTATGATCTCGTGATCGTCAACTACGCCATGGCCCGCCGCGAAAGCCTGCGTCTCGAAACGCAGGAGTGGCTCATGGTCTGCGTCGATGAAGCCCAGGCCATCAAGAATCCCGAATCGGGCATCTCGAAAACGATGAAAATGATTCCGGGCAAATACCGCATTGCCCTGACGGGCACGCCCATCGAAAACCGCCTGCTCGATCTCTGGTCCATCGCCGACTTCGCCATTCCCCATTACCTGGGCAGCCGCGACGACTTTGAGCAACGCGTCCAGTCCAGCGCGCCCGAGGACATCACCCAGTGGCTCAAGACGCGCCTCAAGCCGGTGCTCCTGCGTCGCCTGAAGACAGAGGTCGCCTCGGAATTGCCGCCCCGCATCGAGGAACGCCGCGACTGCGAAATGACCGACGAGCAGCGCCTGGCCTACATGGCCGAACTCAAGCGAACCCGGGAGATGCTGGAAAACCAGGGCGGTGAAGGCGACGCAATCGACGGAAAATCCCGCGTCCAGATTCTGGCCGCCCTCACCCGCCTGCGCCAGATATGCTGCGATCCGGCCATTCTGGGGCTGGGCGCGAAAGGTTCGGGTAAGATCGAAGCCATGCTCGAAATCGTCGATGAAGTCTCAGAAAACGGCCAGAAGATTCTTATCTTTTCTCAGTTCGTCAAGATGCTCGACCGCATCGAACTCTTCCTGCGGGAACGGGACCTGCCGCTCTGGAAGCTCACCGGCCAGAGCAAGGAGCGCCAACGCATCGTCCAGGATTTTGAAGCCCATCGCGGCCCCGGCGTCTTTCTGATCTCGCTCATGGCAGGCGGCGTCGGGCTGAACCTGACTTCGGCCTCCCACATCATTCTCTTCGATCCCTGGTGGAACCCCGCCATCGAAGCCCAGGCCATCGACCGCTCCCACCGCATCGGTCAGAAAAACCCGGTCCTTGCCTTTCGCCTGGTATCCAAAGACACCATCGAAGAACGCATCATGGAATTGCAGGAAGAAAAGCAGAACCTGAGCCGGGACATCTTCGACGAAGCCCGCTTCAGCAGCAAACTCAACCGCCGGGATCTATTGTTCCTCATGGGAGATTAGGGCCTCAGTCTCTAACTTCTAGCATGGAGGAATTATCTGACAGAATGATTTTTGATATTCGCTATCAGAAATCCTTCTGCTGTCCGATAATATATGAAGAGAAAGTCCCACCGGTCTTGATCTTTCAACTTCCTTCGGTTAATCTGGTTTACCGTTATGTCTGATAGAGAAACATATCGTCCCCTGAAGCGCCATGAATTGCGCAAAGTCTGGCAGCTGATTACCGTGGCCGGGATGATGGGGATCACCTATCAGGCATTTTGCATCCTTGAGGTGCCGCGGGTACGTTTTCTGACCGAGCTCGGCGCCACGCCTCTCGACTTCGGCGTTATCGCGGCGCTTGCGTCCGTCACCCTGGCCTTTCAGATTCTGGGCGGTGCCTGGAGCGCGCGCCTGACCCACCGCAAAATCCCATGGATGATCATCACTATCCTTCACCGGCTTCTGTTCATCCTGGTGCTGGCCGCTCCCTTGCTGGCCCTGGGCGAACGCGGCCGCATCTGGTGGATTATCATCGCCCTCTTCTTTCATGACGCGCTCATGCACCTGGGGATGCCTATGTGGCTGGCCTGGATGGGCGACCTGGTCCCTGATGAATCGCTCAATAAACTATGGGGCCAACGCCAGAAATCCGTGACCGCCGCCAATATCGTGACCGCCTTTATCGCCGCCGTGGTCATGGGTTATTTCGAGAAGCAGGGACAGGTCATTGTGGGCTTTACCCTTCTCGCGTCGGCGGGCATTATAGCAGGTGTCCTTGACATTCTGCTTTTTATAAAGGTACCCGAGCCTCCCCAGGAGGAAAAGGATTTCGAGCCCATGTTCCGGGCCATGATGCGGCCCCTGCGCGACAAGCATTACCGCCCTTTCGTCTATTTCATGCTCTATTGGTATTTTGTCATGATGATGATCGCGCCCTTTTTCACCCTTTACATGATCGATTCCATGAAGTTGTCGTCCTTTTATGTCCAGTGCATTACCGTTTGCATGCTCATCGGCCTCATGATTTCATCGGGCGCATGGGGACGCATTTGCGACATATACGGCAATCGGCCCGTTTTGCAGATCGCGCTGATACTGAAGCCGTTTACCGTTTTAGCCTTCGTGCTCGTGCCTTCTACGCCCGGCATCGCGATACCCGCGCTGGCAATCACTTATTTTTTCGACGGCATCCTGAACGCCGCGCTTATCCTGTCGGTGCAGGGGATCATGTTCCACGCCAGTCCCAAGAAGAATCGCGCCATGTATATTGCCACGATCAACTTTCTGGCGCTGGGGCTTGCCGGAGGCATCTCGCCGCTCATCGCCGGGGCCATTATCAATCACTATCCCGATCTTTCGATCCCCTTTATCACGCGAGACTTTAATATTTACAATATCGTGTTCTTTGTTTGTATCCTGATGCGCGCGGCGGCGCTCATTTTCGCCGCCCAGGTGCCATCCCGACGCATGACGCCGGTAACGACCGTGTTCAAGCATATATTCGACGTCCGGCTTTTTCGTATCCTGCGGACCATCCGGCTGCTGGAAAACTCTCCGAAAAAACGGGACCGCATTCGTGCCGCGCGAATTCTGGGACGCCTGCACAGTCCGTTGGCGCTGGGGGCTCTGATCGACGCGCTTCAGGATCCCAGCCGTCAGGTGCGTCGCGCCTCGATCCACGCCCTGGGCAAAATCGGCAACGACGAAGCCGCCGCCCATCTCGAACTCGCCATCCAGGAGCGCAATCCCCGACTCCAGTCTCCCGCCGTACGGGCCCTGGCAAAGATCGGCAGCCTCAAGTCCTTCCAGACTTTGCTTGACAATCTCGAAGAATTGGACGATACAGCCTTGATGTGGACGATTGGATATCTGGGCCAGACCGGAGACAACGAAGCCATCTATCCGCTCTTGCGCCTGTACGAGCGCGTCGAAGATCCTGAAATCCGCAAGAAGATCCAGGACGCTCTCAGCCGGATCAATGATTCCGATTCGCCCCAGGAAGTCGTCGCCATGTTCGACAGTGCCCGTCGCCCCGGTTTGCAGCCCTAAGGAACAGGACCAAAGGACGGAAACCCCATGTTCAGACCTCGACAACGCGTTGGTAAATATCGCATTATCCGCCGCCTGGCACGTGGGGGTTTTGCCACGGTCTATGAGGCATACGATACGATCGAGGGTATTTACGTCGCCCTGAAAACGCCCCACAAGGAACTCATCAATCCCGAAACCCTCGAAAACTTCCGCAAGGAAATCCGGCTGACGGCAGGCCTCGACCATCCCAACATTCTTTCCATCAAGACCGCCGACCTGATCGAGGATCAACTGGTCATTGCCTATCATCTGGGCGAAGAATCGCTGGCCGAGCGTATGAAGCGCCGCATCTCCACCCAGCGTATTCTGGAGTTTACGGAACAGATGCTCGACGCGCTCGCCCATGCCCATGCCAACCGGATTATCCATTGCGACGTGAAGCCCGACAATTTCATTATCTTTCCCGGAAATATCATCAAGATCACCGACTTCGGCATCGCCCGTTTCGCCACCCAGACCGTGCGGGCATCGGGTTCGGGAACGGTGGGTTATCTTTCCCCCGAACAGGCGCTGGGCAAGCCTTCGCTCAAGTCCGACGTCTTCTCATTGGGCCTCATCATTTATGAAATGCTCAGCAAGCACCTGCCCGAATGGCCCTTCGACTGGCCCCCGCCCGACATCGAAAAACTGCGACGGAAACTGCCCGATTATTTCATCAAGTGGTTACGCAAGGCCCTGGAAGTCAATACCCGCAAACGCTTCAGCGACGCGGAAGAAATGCAAAAGCAATTTGAAAAAGTCATGGCCCGCTACGAACGACAAAAATAGCCCTGGCGGTACGGCCTAGATCGCTCGTCTGGGGTTCATGTGCATTTCGTGGTAGAGTTTTTCGTAGAGCTCGGCCGAGCGGTCCCAGGAAAAGTTGCGACGCATTCCGTTGATCTGAAGCACGCGCCAGCTCTTTTTATCATTCCGATAATATTCCAAGGCCCGCTTCACGGTATCCACCAGTGCCTGGACGGAGTATTCTTCAAAGACAAAACCATTCGCGTGGCCTTCGGCGATTGCGTGGGCGCTCATGTCCTGGACCGTATCGGCCAGGCCACCCGTGTGACGCACGATGGGGATGGTTCCGTACTTCAGGCTGAACATCTGGTTCAGGCCGCAGGGCTCATAGCGCGAGGGCATCAGGAAGGCATCGACCCCGGCTTCGATACGATGGGCGAGTTCCGCATTGAATCCGATGTGGGCATGGACCTGGTCGGGATATTTTGTCTGGGCGGCCAGGAGCATTTCCTGATAGGCGGGATCGCCACTTCCCAGAAAGACAAACTTGGCGCCGGTCTTGATCAACTTGGGCAGGGCCTTCTCGATCAGATCCAGCCCCTTTTGCGCGTCGAGCCGGCTGATCATGCCCACCAGCGGCGTGGACAAATGAACCGGCCAGCCCAAACTGTTCAGCAGATCGGCCTTGCAGGCTTCTTTCTGTTCGAGCGACTTGATATCGTAATTCTTGAACAAGGCCGGATCCGTTTCGGGATTCCAGATCGAATAGTCAACCCCGTTCAGGATACCAACGGGCAGGCGGTCCAGAAATTGCATATATCCTTCCAGCCCGCAGCCGAATTCAGGGGTCAGAATTTCCCGGGCGTATTGCTCGCTCACGGTGCTGATGCGGTCGGCATAATAGATGCCGCCCTTCATGAAACTGATTCCCCCGAAAAATTCCATGCATTCGGCATGGGCGATATCCGCCGGCAGGCCAAGCAGTTGAATGACCGTAGGATGAAAAACACCCAGGTAGCCCAGGTTATGAATGGTATAGAGCGAACGGCTTCCGGCAAAGAAGGGATCGCTTCCAAAAACATGGTGCCGCCGTAAAAAAAGCGGAACCAGCCCCGTCTGCCAGTCGTTGCAATGATATATTTCCGGCGACCAGTCAATCCCCTTCAGCATCCACAGACAAGCCAGCTGGTAAAAGCCAAAACGCATGGCATTGTCCGGATAATCCAGCCCGTCTTCGCCATAGAGTTGGGGCCGGTCGTAAAGCGCGGGATTTTCGATAAAATAAACGGGAACCGGTGATTGGGGCAGACGGCCCTCGTAAACGCGCCCCAGCATGAGCCTGCCGGGAAAGTGGACCGATATTTCGGGAAGGCACAGGCGGAGTTGATATTTTTCGCGGTCGATGCACGAATACAGGGGCATGGCGATCCGGACATCGTGACCGCGAGCATGGAGCGCCTGGGGCAACGCCTGCAAAACGTCCGCCAGGCCTCCGGTCTTGGCAAAAGGACTCACCTCGGCAGACAAAAATAAAATACGCAAAATGGTTCCCCTTAGAATAGCCCGAAGGGCGAAATAATTCGCGCGGCAGCGGACCGCGGTCCTTCTCTCTTAGGCGAAAGGCGAGGCACTGTCAACGGAAAAGCCCGAA
>CAYWYC010000078.1:0-4546 GCA_964462565.1 uncultured Candidatus Sumerlaeota bacterium
AGACATCGCATCCTTTGCTCCAAAACCCCAAGGCCAATAATATGCCCCTGAAAAAACAGCGCCGACAGATCCCCGAAGAAATCATATTCGGTATATGCGAACGCTTTATCGAAGGCATGGGCGCTTCGGAAATCGCGCGATGGGTCAAGTCCCAGGGCTACGAGTGCAACCGGGAACAGGTGTATTATCCCTGGCTCAAGCGCGGCATCGAGCGCGGCTTTTTGCGCCTGTGTCCGCCCCAGGACCTGCGCATGGCCCAGGACCTTTCGAGCAAATACGCCTCCGCGGGTATGGACTTTCGCGTGGTGAACGTGCGTGGCGAGCATCCCATCGACCGGGTGGGGCTTTCCGCCGCGGACCTGATTGCCTCCCTTGTCATGGAAATCGGCAGCCGTCAGGACGAGGTGCATATCGGATTCGGGGCAGGCAACACGGTTCGGATCGTCGCCAAAAACCTGGCCCTGCGCCTGAAGTCGGAATCCAGCGTTCCTCCCCTGGTCATCCATTCGCTCAGCGCCGGATTCGACGTGGAAGACCTGACCACCGCCCCGAACAGTTTCTTCTCCTATTACAAAGACCTGGACATGAAGCTCCACTGTGTCGGGCTTTTCGCACCGCCCATTATGGAGTGGGACGAGTATGACAAGATGAAGGCCCGGCCCGGTGTTGCCGAATCTTTTCGCGCGGCGGAAAAGATCGATATCGTTGTGACCAGCCTGGGCAATTACGTGTCCGACCCCCACAGCACCCTGCGCAAATACATGGAGCTGAGCGGCGAAGAGAGATCGCCCAGGGGCCGCTCCAAAAAAATGGTCCTCGACGAAAAGCAATGCATCGGTGACGTCATGTGGCGGCCCTATTCCGGCGAAGGCCCCATCATGGACCGCACCCCCTGGCGCGCCGTCACGGTGCTGGAACTGGACGAACTGCGCCGACGCGCTTCCGAGCGCAACCATCATGTGGTCATGGTGGCCGGTCCCTGTAACCGATGCGGCGAAAGTAAGACCGTCGCCCTGCGTCCCTTGCTCACGGTACCGGAACTCCGCGTATGCAATCACATGGTCATCGATATCGCCTCGGCCCGCGAGCTGCTTCAAAACCCTTCCGATTGAAGCCCGGCCCTCCGGTCATGGCCTCCACAGTCCGCCGTCGGGCAGGCGGGATTCCGTCCAGTCGGGATTTTCGCTGTCGCAGGGATATTGGGCCGCCAGCTTTTCATCAAAGTCAATCCCCAGGCCCGGCTTGTCGTTGGGATAGGCATAGCCGTTCCGGATTTCAGGCGTCCCCGGAAACATTTCATATTCCAGTTCGCTGCGCTTGACCCATTCCTGCACGCCGAAATTGATGGAAGAAACATCCAGGTGCAGACTGGCCGCCATGCCCACGGGTGACGTGTCCTCCGGGCCATGCCAGGCCGTGCGCACCCCAAAGGTGTTGGCCAGGTGCGTCAGTTTCAGCGCCGGGCTGATCCCGCCGATCTGGGAGACATGCACCCGCACAAAGTCGATAAGCCGTTCGGCGATAAGCGGGGCCACCTCGCGGGGGTTGTTGAAGAGTTCGCCCATCGCTATCGGCGTGGCGCAAACGCTGCGCACCTGGCGGAACCATTCGCCGTCTTCCGGTGCAAGAATATCTTCGAGAAAATAAAGACGATAAGGCTCCAGCGCGCGCGCAAGCCAGATGGCGTCGACAGGCGCGAGGCGCTCATGGACGTCGTGAACCAGTTCAATCTCGGGCGGCAGATTCTCACGCAGATAGGCGAATAACGCCGGAATCTCGCGCAGCTTTTCGCGCGGGTCAAAATAGGCTCCCGGCAATGCGCCTTCGGGGCTGTGGCGTTTGCCTTCGAGTCCGGCATAGCCTCCGGCATTGCCAAGTCGGCCAATCTGGGCGCGGATAAACTGGTAGCCCTGCTGGATATAGCCTTGGCATTTTTCCAGAACTTCCTCGTGGCTCGATCCTGTGGCATGGCCGTAAATCGGCGCGGCGGGTCGGCATTTTCCGCCCCACAGATCATAGCAGGGCATGCCCGCCAGCTTGCCCTTGATGTCCCAGAGCGCCATGTCTATCCCGCTGATGGCGTTATTCAGGACCGGACCGTTCCGCCAATAGCCGTTCACCATCAGCCCCTGCCAGATGTCTTCGATGTTGCGCGGGTCGCGTCCGATGACATAGGGGCCGATGTGATGCTTGATGGCCGCCTCGACGGCACGATGACGCTGGGTAAAAGTACCGCAACCGATCCCGTACAAGCCATCCTCGCTGGTCTGAACCTTCACAATCACATGCCGGCTTCTTCCGGGCTGGGTCAGGAAGCACTGCACTTTTTCAATTTTCAATTCCGCCATGCTGCTTTTCTCCGATCTTATTTTCGCGCCTGGTCCGCATCCATGGTTTGGATGGTGATGGTGCCTGCCGCCGAGGAGCCGCGGATGCTGGCGTCGTACATGCATTCGGCTGTGACCGGGGGGTACTGGAATTCGCCCGGCGTCACGGCGTTGACCACGTACTGATAATAATAAGCCCTGCCGGGCCGCGAACGGTTCAACTTATCATAAGCCAGAATGACCCGTTCGTCCCGAATTTCGAGATGGCTGGGTCGGGTCGGCGCATTCAGGTCCAAGGTTCCCTCGCCAGTCTGCACCAGGCGCGGATTTTCCACTTCGAATCCGGCGGGAAGCAGATCGGCAACGACCAGGTTTTCCACCATGCGCTCGCAATATATTTCCACCTCAACGATATAGGTTTCGCCGTGGGTAAAGGTGTCGCCCTTCAGGCGCTTGCCCCTGGAGTTGTAGATGTTCCGCGAAATCCGCACACCTTCGACAACGGCTTCTGTCTGCGGCTTAAGCGGAATGCCCTTGCTTACGATATCGGCGTAGATGACGGCATCCCCCGTGTTGCTGACGGTGAACTTCCCGCCGGGGCCTTCGTGTTCGCTCTGATAGACTTCCTGCTTTTCGACGGAGGCTTCTTCATCGCCGGACTTAATGACGGCCCTGGCCTGATCCATATTGGCTGCCGCCGCGTCCAGATAATCGCTAAGCGCCGCAATGGTCAGCGCGTACTCGTGCGTATGGCCGTAACGCTGGCCCTGGAGATAGTTCATCAGATTACGGGCCAGGGGATCGGTCTCTTCGGCAGGCGCGTTCATCTGAATCTTCGCGAGCAACTCAACAGCCACGTTGCGGATATCAGAATTGAGCGTTCCCGAAATCTCACGCACCAGATAAGGAGCCTTGGGCGTTTCGTTGAGATAGAGCCGCACACGGTCGCTGTCTGCCGTGTTCCGCGCCAGGGCCGCCGCCAGCAGGTAGCGTCCCGCCGGCTGAATAAGGATGCTGTCGAAGCGCGAAATCATGTCGATGGCTTCCTGGTCACCGCCCAGCGCCAGAACGTAAACGGAGTATGCGCGACGATACAGGGCCGACTCCGAATCGTCGGACCAATCCCGCGCCACGTTCTTTACGTATTCCTTCAGCAGGGCCATGTTCGTTTCGGGCAGCGTAACGTCCCGACCGTTTTCCATCATGGTCAGACAGTGCAAGGCATATATGGAACCATAGGGATAAGGCTGCTGCCCTCCAGGCCAGAAAGCCAGGCCGCCGCTGGCCGTCTGCATGGAAAAGAGGCGACGCACACCGGCATTCACGTAGGTATCCACCGTTTCGGTCTCCGGCAGCATATCCTGCCAGAGGTACTGGTTCTTCCGAAGCAGGTAAAGCGGCATGAGTCGCGAAGTCGTTTGCTCCACACAGCCGTAAGGATACCGCACGACAAAACGAAGCGCCTTGTTCAACTGCAAGAGCGGATGAGCCGATACCTTGATTTCCATTTCGGCCAGGTCGTTTTGCATAAAATCAAGGTTCGTAAACTCACGCGTTTCACCTGGCTGGATGGAATAAAAATCGTGCTGCATCTGATAAGCCGCCGGCTCCGCCACGGGGATCGGCGCGTTTTCGGTGAGACTTTCAATGAGATTGCCATTGGCGTCGCTGATATCAATCTTCCAGTTGATCTGTCCCTGCCCCACCATGTCGCCGGCGGTGATTTCAACCAGATGGTCCGCTTCGCCACCGGCAGGGATGGACATTTCATGGTCGCCCGAAGTTTCGTTCAAAGTCCCTTGCGTGTTCCACGACAGACGGGCGGTGCAAGGCGCATCGGTCGTGTTGAAAACCAACGCGCGGCAGAGCACCTTATCTCCGGGAAGCATGAAACGCGGCATGCTCGTGCGCAGCATATAGGGACGACGCACAAAGAGAAAGTCGCTCGTCGAACCCGTGGCGTTGCCATTCCAGCCCACCGCTACCAAACGCAGGCGTCCGGTATATTCGGGGATGTTCATTTCGATTTCGGCGCGACCGTTTTCGTCGGTGCGAATGGGGCCGCTCCAGAGGGCCACGGTCTTGATCCAGTTTGCCGACGGACGTCCGAGGCGCTTGGCCATCTCGCCCATGCCGTCGCCACCCGCAGCCGGTTCGTCAAAGTCGTAGGAGATTTTATCATAGTAGTGGGCGCGTCGCAGGTCGGGACGTCGGGGCCG
>CAYWYC010000078.1:4646-15522 GCA_964462565.1 uncultured Candidatus Sumerlaeota bacterium
TCGATCGGATGGATTACGGTGGCCTCGACCCAGATGTTCGGATAGAAATCTTCTTCGATTTCGATTTTAACTTCGCCCAGCTGATCCTTGATTTCGACCGGAATCATTTTCTTGATATCGCCGCCCTGCAAGACCACCAGGCCTTTGCCGTCGAAGGCGGTTTCCAGGCGGATTACAGCCGTTTCACCGACTTCATAACCGGGCTTGTCCGTCTTTACCTGGATCAGTTGGGGATCGTCGGAATCCCCCATATAAACATGGCCGCCATAGGAGGAAAAATTCTGTTGGCTGCGTTGGGGCGTCTTTTGCGAGGTGAGGCTGACGCGATAATAGCCGTAGTCTGTCGCGTCCAGGGTCATATCTCCCATGCCGTTTTCGAGGGTGATGGTTTGAGACTCGATGGTTTCGTATTTTGTCGTGAAGTTTGCCTGGTTGTGACTGTAATAGCGGCGCACGTAATAATTCCAGGCGCGACGCTCGACCTGAACTTTCGCTTCGGCCAGGTCGGCGGGCTTGCCATCGGGCGTTACGGCGGCCACGCTGATCTTGACAGCGCCTTCCGCGTCGCCTTCTTCCAGTTTCAGGCCCAGGCAGATGTCCGAGGGATAAACCGTCACGCTCCCGCGACTGTGGACGGTACGTCCCCCCATTTCAAAGACCTTGCCATAAAGGCTCAGCCGGACAGGATGATAGAGTTGAGAGAGCTGAGCCGGATTGAATTCAAACCGCGCCTTGCCCTGGGCGTCAGTCTTGCCGGGAAAAATAAAGCGCTGGTTCATGTTCGTGTCGGGATGAGAAAATCTATAACCGGGCCACTCGGGAAATCCGGCGGAGCCGCTCAAATTCATCTGGAGTTCCGCCTTGCGATCCGGGGCCGGCCCACCGAACATCTGCTCCGCCAGCAGGTCCACGGTGTATTTCCGGTTCTGGCTCTTCACCCAATACGCATCAGGTACATCCATGGACAGCTTGACGCGATTCGGCACAAATTCCTCGAGTTGAAAACTGTAGGAGCCCACATTTTCCCGGCTGCCGGGAACGCTGAGGCTGACCGTGTAATTTCCCGTGGGATAGACTTTTTCCGTCGGCACATCGGTGCTTCCGGCTCCCCAGTCCGAAAGATGAACGACCCGCTTCAATAGGGGCTTGCCGTTGGGCTTGGTCACTTCCAGACTCAGCGGCATGCCAGGCGCGGCATCGCCGTAGTTTTGCCGGACGATCCATTGCAGATGCACCGTTTCGCCAGGACGATAGAGATTGCGGTCGCCATAGATGAACCCCTCATAGCGATCGGAATCGTAAGACGGCATACCCGCATCAATCGGAGTCCGGCGCAGGCCGCGCGGCTGCAATTCAAGAACGGTATAGTCTTGCCCACGTTCAATCAGGGCCACATGGGGCACGCCCAGGGCCTCGTCAAAACCCTTGAGATGGGCGATGCCGTTTCCATCGGTCGAAGCCTTTGCCAGAAACTGATTCTTCTTCGAAAAAACCTGGATTCGAGCCCGTGAAAGCGGTTCCAGGCTGTAAAGATCATGCGCGAAGACGACGAGTTCGTCATCCTGCCAATGGGACAGCGCGCCGATATCGGTCATGATCACGATCTGGGTATCGGAATTCCCATCTTCCGCCACGGCTTCCACGCAAAAAATCCCCCGCGAATAATCGGGCATCATCTCGCGAAGTTTCACAGAAGTTTCCGTCAGTTCGGAGCCCTTGTTCTGCAACTCGATTTCAACAGAAGCCAGTTTCTCGCTCCACTTATGAATGAAGCGATGGTTGCCGCGCCCGTTGTTCAGGTCATCGAGCGCCACCGCCACATTCGACGAAAACAAACGGTGCAGATTCAACGTCACCCGATCGGCATAGCGCGTCTGCATCGAGAGTTTCATGTCTGGATCGCGAGGGAAATAGAACTGCTCATCATTCTGAAAATTAACCCACGCGGGAATGCGCTTGGGCGTATCAACGGAGACATGAATCGGCTTGTCAAGTTTGGCCCATCCGTTATAGGAAAGTCCCGACCGGATCGTGATCATATACTGCCGGTCGGGCATCCAGTTACCATATATTTCATAGCGGCTCGACCACGGCTCCTGCACCCGAATCTTGCCGATGTCCGGTTCGATCACGAGATGTTCGAGCAATTCATCGCTTTTCAGATTGCCCGAACTGAGGTCCAGAATCAGGGACGGACCACGATCTCCATACTGACGAAACCAGCGGTTGTCCACGGTCAGGCGGTTGTTGGCGACGAAGGTATTGGTGTAATCGACCCGCATGCTGGTCCGGCCCATGCCTTCGAGTTCTTTGTCAATCTTGACGCGAATCTTGACTTCGTAAGGATCGGGAGCCTCAAAGGAAGCGGCCACCCTGTCGCTTGATTGACGCGAAACCTTCACTTTCATTTCTTTGGGCTCGGTCGTCGAGATGTCCTCAATGATAAGATGCCTGGCCACTACCTGGGGATCCACCTTGTCGGAAAAATCGATATAGATCGCCTGGCCTTTGGCCCCTAGTTTGTTCCAGCCGATGCTGTCGATTTTCAGGGGCTTGCCAAAGGGAAAGGTCCAGGCCTGGCGCTTATGGCTGACGAGGCGCTTCTGGGCGTCGGGTAAGCCGGGGATGAGTTCGATAAAAATGGGCGGCTCGATCTTGCTGCTGAATGTGACGCGCAGATTCTTGCCGGTGCCTTCCGACACCTCAAAATCAACCATCTCACCCGATTCACGCCGCATGGTCAGGTGCTTTTTCAACGACTCCGCCGCCACTTCAGCCGGAAAGCCAATCCCCAGCACCGTTTCGTCCGCATTGCTTGAAAGCGTCCAGATGCTGCTCGCTTCAAAAGGAAAACTGCTGAAATAAAAGGGACGCGCCGAATCGCCCAGGCGGGCATCGGAGACAGAATGCAGGTCGGGGGATATCTCAAACTTGTAAATAGTGTTCGCGCGGAGCTCTCCCGGCTTGCACACAAAAAAGTTGGGGCCCTGGTCATATTCCATGTTCGGCAAGGCCGGGCTAACCTGCACGGCTTCCGACGGAACAGGCAGATCGATAATATCGCTGAAGATAAAGGCCACGCCTTGTTCCGTAAGCATGGAACCTGCCGCCGGAACGGTGCCGCTTACAAAAAGGGGGTCCGGTTCGGGCGCGGGAAGTGATGCGGTGCCTTGGGCGTTAGTCGTGGCATTATCTGCATCGACCTGCTGGGCCAATGCCGGAATCATGAAGCAAAGAAAGAGAACGGGAGCAATCAGGCGATAGACAAGCGGAGTAAGAGAGCGGGTCATGGAATTTTCCCCTTATTCTATATGGAATGATAAATATTAGTACACATACGACGACGGCATTCTCACAGGCCAATCACTTTGCAAAAGCCTGGCTGAGAAAAGAATCTCAATGGAATCCCGCCCGAATAATGTATAACGATTCCGGGGAAAATGTCACAACAAATTTCAGGAAATCCCGACCGCGTGAATTCAGTGCGGGTGACTGGATGAAGGGCGTCGGCGGTCGATGAGGTAATTCGAAGCCGGTAACTTCTTCAACTCCTTCTTGAGTTCGGCGGCGATCGTGCTGATTTCGCCGGGATGGGAAAAGCGGGAATCGTGATTGATCACCACGGAAAGGCTGACGCTCATAATCGGAAAGACTTCTTTCTCGCCTTTGCGGTTCACCGAATGAATCTCCCGGCGGTTTCGGTCTTCATCATCATAGAGGGACAGAATAATGGCGTCGAAATTGTGAATAAAAAGTTCGCAGGATTCAGCGGCCTTATCAGCTTGAACAATGAAGAGAAAATCATCCCCGCCCACATGGCCGATAAAATAGTCGCCCCGCGCGCAATTGTTGACGCAATTCACCAGCAGCCGGGCCGTCAGTTTCAGCGCCTGATCGCCCCGCGCGAAGCCGTAGCGGTCATTGAATGCCTTGAAATGATCAATATCGATATAGCAGGTCGCGAACTCTTCCCCCTTCTCAAGCCGCCCTTCAATACACCGGGTAATAGAGTTATTGCCCGGCAGGCGGGTCAGGGGGTTGGCGTCGAGTTGGCTTTTGGCGCGTTGGATGCAGAGATGCGCCCGAATCTGCAGATCGGCTGCCTCCGCTTCTTCTTCAATATAATCATCAAAGGGCAACTCTTCCTTGTAGGAGAAACGCGGCGTTTTGCCTGCCGGAGTGAGGAACAAAATCGGTAAATGGGCGAAAATATTATCCGCCTTTATCTGAGCCGCGAGTTGCTCCCCTCCCCTGCTCCCCATGTTGTAATGAATCACCATCATCTCGGGCGGTTCATTATATATATGCGCCAGAGCCTGGTCTTCATCCTCGCAGACGCGCGAGGGCAGACCGCTCTGCATCAGAGCATGGGCAATCTGCTCCGCCCTGGAGGCGTCGGGATGAAAAATCAGGATCGGGCTATAGGGGGCTGGGTCAATTGAAGTCACTGGTATCGATCCCCTCCAGTTCATCGGCGATCATGTCCAGATATCCCGCCAGATCAGCCAGACGCAAATCGAGGGTTTTCAAGGCGACGGGGCTGATTTTGGGGATATAGGGGTCTCCACCGTCGCCGAACTGGAGGGACCGGGTGAGGATATTGGCCAGATGGACCACCGCCGTGGGCTTGGGGGCCAGTTTGGACATACCCGGATGATGGTGAAAAACCATGGGGTCCTTCAGGCGCGGGGGCAGGTTCCAGTCCGCCGCCAGCCATCCGGCGATCTTGGGATGGGTGATCCCTTCGAGCAGCTTCTTTTCCGCTTCCATAAAGGAAATGCCCGATTCCTCCACCTCCCGCAAAACCTGCTCACATTCCGCGGGCATTTCCGAGCTCAGGATCACCTTGCCCAGGTCATGGAGAAGTCCGGCGGTCGAGATTTCCTCCGGTTCGGGCAGGCCGATGCTCTGGGCGATGCGGTTGGTAGCCGTGGCCACGCCCAGACTGTGTTCCCACAAGCCGCCGATGGACTTTTCCATATTGTCAATCACCGCCGCAGAAAGCACGATACCCTTGATCACGTTCAGGCCAAGCAATACCAAGGCATGGTTAATCGTGCTGATGCGACCGGGAAAGCCATAGAAGGGAGAATTCACGATCTTCAACACTCGCGCCGTCAGCACCTGGTCGGTACCGATGATCTCGGCGATTTCCTGAGTCGAAACGGTCTCCGATTCCATCACTTTGCAAAGTTTTTTGACCACGCCGGAAAGGGTCGGCAGCGTCTTGATATGCTTCACCCGCTCGCGGATTTCCTGCGCTTTTTCAGTGTTGGCGCCTGGGGATTCCATTATGCTTTCTCCCCTTCCGGCCCGGAATCATATCTTTCTGTAGGCCCATCCATGTCCACGGGAGTCTCTTCCAAAGCACCCGGTACGTCCACCGATGCCTCGCCGTTCAATTCATGATCCCGCTGGATCAGGTGGTTCTTGACGAGAACCCGAAACTTCTGCATCAGGGGATCATCCTTGCAGCGGCTGAAGCCGATTTCCATGTGCTCCAGCTTCTGGTCCAGAGTCTTGGGCATATAGTCGGCCAGTTGGACCGGACAGCCCTTGACCATGACCTTCTTGATATTCATGTTTTCGAGGCGGAAGATCAGCTTATCATCCAGTTCCGTCCCTAGGTTTACCAGGACGATGCCATTATTGTTCGTGACCTCGCGGGCAACGATCATGCCTGATTCGAGGAGTTTTACGGGCAGTCTTTGCATGGGGCCATCCTTCGCTTCGACCTGAGATGGCAAAAGGCCAAAGGGATTTCCCTTGGCTTATCGGCATCATAGTCCGCGAAAATGAGGATTCATCGAAGAAAGGAAAGGGAATTGGCATTTGTGCAGGGGAAAAGCCTCTCGGTTGGGAATTTACGTAGAATCAGACGAAAGGGTGAAAAATATAGGCTCAAAGCAAGATTTCTCTGGCATATAAGAGCATCATGGGGTATTTTCCAGAATTCCGAGTCTGGTGATTTGCCTGCCAGCGCTCCTGCTTGTATTACGCCGGACGCCGATGGCAAATTGCTGGATGGAATCGACAAAAAGGTAAGGGCAATTATGACGGAAGCAAGGGAAGAAAAAATCCAACCGGGTCCCGAAGCCCTGCGCCAGATGGAAATTCTGAAAACGGGCGCGGTGGAGATTCTGCCGGAAGATGAACTGGCCGTGCGCATCCAGAAAAGCCTGGATACGAATACGCCCCTGCGCGTCAAATATGGCGCGGACCCCTCGGCCCCCGACCTGCATGTGGGGCATACCGTTCCCATCCGCAAATTGCGCCAGTTTCAGGACCTGGGGCATCAGGTCGTCTTTATCATTGGCGACTTTACGGCGATGATCGGCGATCCCTCGGGCCGCAGCGAAACTCGCAAGCGTCTGAGCCCGGAGCAGGTGGATGAAAACGCCGCCACCTATTTTGACCAGGTTTTCATGCTGCTCGACCAGAGCAAAACCGAAGTGGTGCGCAATTCGGAATGGCTGAACAAACTGAACATGGCTGACGTCATTGAACTCGCCGCCAAGTACACGGTGGCGCGGATGCTTGAACGTGATGACTTTACCAAGCGATTCAAAGGCGAAGTCCCTATATATATCCATGAATTCATGTATCCCCTCGCCCAGGCCTACGATTCCTACGCGATCCGCTCGGACGTGGAAATCGGCGGAACCGACCAGAAATTTAATTTCCTGCTAGGACGCGAAATCCAGCGTGAGATGGGACAGGCGCCCCAGGCAATCCTGACTATGCCGCTTCTGGTTGGCACGGATGGCGTAAAAAAGATGAGCAAGAGCCTCGGCAACTATATCGGCATCACCGAAGCCCCCGAAGAGATCTTCGGCAAGACCATGAGCATCCCCGATGAACTCATGCAGACCTATCTGGAACTGGTCCTGGGCTATGGCAAAGGCGAAGCGACAGAACTGATCCGCCAAATGCAATCGGGCGACCTGCACCCCCGCGACCTGAAATCGCGCATCGCCCGTGAACTGGTCAACACTTTTCACAACGCCGACGCCGCCAAAGCCGCCGCTGAACATTTTGACCGGGTTTTCCGCGATCATGATGCTCCCGAGGACATGGAAGTCGTCGAAGCAAGCACAGAAAACGGCGAAGGAGATATCTGGATCGCGCCACTGCTGGTTCAGGCAGGCCTCGCGCCTTCCAACAGCAAGGCCCGCAAGGCCCTGAAGGAAGGCAGTATCCGTATTGACGGCGAAAAAGTAACAGACGAAAGCGCCCGCATAAAACCTGGTGAATTTGTCCTGCAATCAGGAAAGCGAAACTTCAGGAAAGTAGTCTTAAAGTAAATAACTCCAACGGCTTGCAATGCCGTGTCGGTTTCTATCGAATGAAACATCCGGAGCATACTCCGGTACAAGGCTGAGAGGATTCCAAAATGCTGAAAACGTTACGTACCAAAACCCGCAAGGTTATGCTTGGAACACTGATTCTGGTCATCCCTTCCTTTGTCTTTTTTTATGGATGGGGAAGCATCCAGAGCAGGCGCGCCCAGGAAGCAAGAGAAATTGCGCATTTCATACCGTCCGGTTCCAATGATACTGTAGCTTTGACGCACAACGAGTTGGCAATGACACGGACGCAAATGGTCAACGAGATGGGCAATCTCTTCGGTGGACCCACTGAGGCGCAAGGGCTGCTGCGCGAACTGAACGACGAGCAGGTGTTCCCCATGGAAGATATCGAACGCCGAGCCATCCAGCGCTGGTACCTGCAGCAACAGGCCGATAAGATGGATATCGTCGTCACAGACAATGAACTTCTCGGCATCCTGCAAGAACTCTTCGCGGGTTACGCCAAGGCCGAAATCAATGACTTCCTCCGATCCATGGGCTACAGCGACATTAATTCTTATCTCGAAAGCCTGCGCCAGTCGCAGCGTCTCGAACGCGCCACCTATGCCTACACCAGCCAGGCCAAGGCCTCCTACTATGAACTCTGGGATGCCTATCGCCTGAACAATGAAGAACTCCAGATGGACTTTGTGTCCATGCAGCCGGCGGACTTCCGCGACCAAGTGGAACCGACGGAAGAAGAACTGGCGGACTTTTTTGCCAATAACCGCGAAATGTTTGAAGTCGGCACGCAGCGTATTTATGAATATGCCTACATGATGCGTAGCGATCTTCGCGACCAGGTGGATGAGCCCACGGAAGAACAAATCGAAAACTACTACGAACGCAACCAGGATAAATATCAACATGACCGCATGGTGAAGGTGCGGGCCATCAGGATTCCCATCGAACTTTCCGACGACATGACGCCCCAGCAGCGTGAAGCAGCCACAAGCAAATCGCTGGAACTGGCGCAGAACCTGGCAGAACTGGCGCGCGAGAAAGATACGGACTTTGCCGAGCTCGCCAACAAACACAGCCGGGAAGACGCCAACACCACCCCCACCCAGAACGGTGGGCTCGTCTCCGGATGGGTCAGCCAGGAACGCTGGATGGAACTGGGCTGGGCCTTCACGAATACGGCCGTTAAACTGGAAGAAGGCCAGGTCAGCAATCCGGTCCGCAACCAGACCCGCAGCGGCAGCCACTTCGCGATTATCAAGGCCACCGATGTCCGGGAACCCGGCATCCTGTCTCTGGAAGAAGCGAAAGAACGGGTAGTCCGCGATTGGCGAAACAGCCGACTGGAAGAGATCTTTGATGAAAAGTACAATGAACTTAACATGAAGGTGGCCGAATTCACGACCCTGGAAAGCCTGGCCAAAGAACTCAACATGAAAGATGGCACGAGCACCTGGGTTCTGACTTCCAACCCCGTCATCTCCGAAGAAATCTTTATGGAACCCGAGGACCTGGAATACGTCAACGAAAACTTGCTGGAAAATCAGTTGTCTCCGCTTTTCATTTCGCGCAATACGATCTTCATCCTTTTCCTGAAAGAAGAACGACCTCCCCATGTGCCTCCCTACAAGCAGGTGCGGGAGCGCGTCGTGGAGGCCTACACGGACCAGAAATCACTCGAACTGGCAAAAACCGCGGCGGAAGATTTTATGAGCACCGTCACGGCAAGCGACTTTAAGACAACCGCCACCGCGCAAAAACTCGGAGTGCAACAGACCGATTTCTTTAACCGAAACGAACCGCCGGATACATTCCCCGCCCCTTTGTATGATCTGACCCTGGATACTTACGAAGTTACCACGGGAACCATTGGCATGAGCGAAGGCGGCACGGAAGACGAAGTCCGCGCTTATGTCGTCTGGCACATCAACAGCCTGCAAACGCCGACGCGCGAAAAGTTCATTGAAGACTTGCCCCAAATCCAACGAAGCATTATGATATCCCAGCAAACGGGCATCCTGAACGAATGGTTGTGGGATAAGATGCAGATGACAAAAATCCTTCCCAGGGAAGATGAACTTCAATAAGGCAGGGAAACAACAGGGGAAAGAGACGGCCAAAAACTGCCCTGCACCAGAGCAACGATTTAATTATCCACTGGTGGCAGCAGGATAATCTCATATCAAATCCCCTCAAATCCAGCCCCTGCCCATAAAGGAGCGGAAAAGTGTTTGAGAAAATGGAAATGGCTCCGCCGGATCCCATTTTGGGACTGACAGAAGCGTTCAACGAAGATACAAATCCGAACAAGGTCAATTTGGGCGTTGGGGTTTACAAGGATGGCAGCGGCAAGACGCCGATCTTTAGAGCCGTCAAAAAGGCCGAAGCCATCATTCTGGATGACGAAAAAACCAAGTCTTACCTGCCCATTTCCGGGGCCCCGGAATACAGCGCCGCCGTTCAGGAACTGCTCTTTGGTAAGGACCATGCAACCGTAGCGGAAAAACGCGCAGCCACCGCTCAGACGCCCGGCGGAACCGGAGCCCTGCGCGTGGCCGGAGACTTCCTCAAGCAAAAATGCGGCAAACAGCAGATTTGGGTAAGCGACCCCACCTGGGCCAACCATAACCAGATTTTTGCCGCCGCCGGATTGAGTGTCGCTTCTTATCCTTATTACAATGCGGAAACCAAGGCGATCAGTTTTGAAGCCATGCTTTCCATTCTCAAGGAAATTCCCGAGGGCGACATACTGCTTCTCCATGGCTGCTGCCACAACCCCACGGGTGTTGATCCCCATGCCGACCAGTGGAAGCAGATTGCGCAGGTAGCACGCGAACGGGATCTCATCCTGCTTGTGGACCTGGCCTATCAGGGTTTTTCCGAGGGACTCGAAGAAGACGTGGAAGGTCTGCGCATCCTGACCGACTCCGGCTGCGACATGCTGATCGCCAGTTCCTACTCCAAGAACTTCGGTCTTTACCGGGACCGTGTCGGCGCGCTGACCCTTGTGGCCTCGAATGCGGATGCCGCTAAAAGGGCAATGAGCCATCTCAAACTGGCCATTCGCAGCAATTACTCCAACCCGCCGGCCCATGGCTCCGCCATCGTCAGCACCATTATCAGCAATCCCGAATTGCGCCAGGAATGGAAAGAAGAAGTCGCCGAAATCCGGGATCGCATCAATGAAATGCGTCGCCTCTTCGTCGAAAAAATGCAGGAAAAGGCTCCGGGTAATGACTTCTCCTTTATCACCAAACAGAACGGCATGTTCTCTTTCAGCGGCCTGAATAAAGAGCAGGTGGCCAAGCTGAAAGAAGATTTCGCCATTTACATCGTCGGCTCCGGACGCATCAATGTCGCCGGAATGACACCGGGAAATATGGACTATCTCACCGACGCCATCTCCAAGGTTCTCTAAGGATCAATACCAATCAATTCCCCACTGATTACGCGCTCCAGATCGGCAATTGACTTTTGCCGGTCTGGAGCGATATTACTTGAATACGTGCTCTAAAAAACACGCGACACCGGATGACTCACTGGTGTCGCGCTTTTTTGTGATCGTA
>CAYWYC010000079.1:0-15430 GCA_964462565.1 uncultured Candidatus Sumerlaeota bacterium
AAAGTCTTGGAGAAACGCCTTCTTCCTGCCCGGGAGGAGGCGTTTTTTATATGTAGCCGGTTTTTATTTACGGCCTTGTTCCAAGGCGTCGGCAAGCCGGCGCACTTCAAATTTCGTCCCAGTCGCATTTGCGGGGGTACATTCGTTATTGGCTGCGAAAATTTGAAATGCACCCGGCGTTGGTTCAACGCATTCTTGCGCGCAAAACCCAAGACAGATAGCAGCAGGAAGGACCAAGGGGTGAGAACGGCTCTAACACCCCATTGATGAAATCTCACGCGCCCACGTTTTCCTGCCAGGGGCGGTCGGTGTCGGTGCGCAGTCGCCATTCGATAATTTTCATCATCAGCTCGGCCACCACGTTTTTCAGATCGGCATCTTGTTCATGACGGCCCCAGAGGTTTTGCATCTCGTGGGGATCGTTTTGCATGTCGTAGAGTTCGTTGCCGCCCTTGAGGCGCACGACCAGTTTCCAGCGGTCCGTGCGGGCCATGCAGGTGCGGGCCATGGTTTCGGGGAAGTCGTGATAGGTCTGCTGTTTGCCGGCGGTGGCGCGGATGGTCCTGCCTTTGCGTTCGCGATGGAGTTTGGCATTGAAGCGTTCAATCATTTCCTGCTCATGGCCGCCATCGGCAAAGACGATATCCTTCGTCTTTTCGCCGCGAATAACCGGTACGAGCGACTCGCCGTGGATGCCCCACTTTGGATTCTTTTTCAGGCCGAGCAGATCGATGATTGTCGGGGCGATGTCCACATGTTCGCTCATGCTGTCTTCGATGCGTCGCCCGCCGGACAAGCCCGGGGCCCAAAGGACGAAGGGGACATGCATGATGCAGTCCTGCATGGCGGTATCCCACTTTTCGCTGAGACCGTATTGTCCGGCAAAATCGCCGTGGTCGGTGGTGAAGAGGATGACGGTGTTTTCGAAGAGTGCTTCGCTTTCGATGACGTCCAGGAGTTTGCCGAACAGCACATCCACCTTGGTGACCATGCCGTAATAGACCGCCTGGATTTCGCGCAGTTCGGCATCGGTGGCGTCGAGTCCCGTGCGCACCTCGCGCATTTTCTGGATGGGTAGCGGGGCGTTTTCGGGCAGATCGTGGGGAAGGGCCTGAAGCGCCTGGCGGTCGTACATGGAGAAATAGGGTTCCTCCACGGTGTAGGGCGTATGGGGTTTGCCGAAATTGAGCTGCATGTAGAAGGGTCGGGACCGATCACGCACCTTCGTCAGATAGTGGATGGCTTGCGCGGTGCGATTGTCATCGCGAAATCCGGTAAGGGGCCCTTCCGTCCGGCCTTCATAATCAAAGCCGTCGTTCATCTCCATGGGCTTTACGGAATCCAGGCCCGGCTGCTCCACGGGCCATTCCTTTTCGAGCATGTGCTGGAAATAATCTTTGGTGAAGGAGTGATAATCCACCTTGCCCTGTCCCTTGATATTGTCGCCCCAGAATTCCTGCCAGATGTGGTTGTGGCCGAAGTAGGCGCTTTCGTAGCCGGCATTCTTGAGGGATTCGAGGAGGTCGGGGCTGCCCGGCGGCAGGTGGTTGTCCTCAAAGATGCAGCGAAAACCATCGGTGTGGGAATAGCGTCCCGTGTCGATGGCGATGCGGCTGGGGACGCACTTGCCGTGCACGGTGAAGTGCTTTGAAAAGACGATGCCTTTTTTTGCGAAGCGGTCCAGGTTCGGGGTTTTGCAATCGGGGTTGCCCATGAAGGCGGGTGCGTCACCACGCATCTGGTCGGAGGTGATGATGATCAGGTTGAGGGGTGCGTCGGACATTGAGTGGGTTCCTATTCTGCCTGGGGTTGGTAATCGAGTTCGAGCGTTTTATCGCCGCGCTTAAGTTCAAAGCGAATTTTCTCGTCAAGGGGTGCGCCCAGTACATGGATCAGAAATTCGCGGCGGCTGGTCACATCATGCTCATTGACTTTCAGAATGATGTCGCCGGGTTCGAGCCCGGCTTCATGAGCGGAACTCTTGGCGGCGATGCGATAGACCAGCACACCCTGGGCGCTGTCCAGTTCCATGGCCTGCTGCACATAGCGTGTGATGTCGATGACTTCGAAGTCGAGTTTGATCTCACGCAGGCGGCCGTATTGCGTAACCTCATCGAGCATGCGCTTGACGCGGTTGATAGGGATGGCGAATCCGATGCCGATGGAGCCGCCTGAGCCACTGAAAATAAAAGTATTCACGCCGACGACTTCGCCGGCAGCATTCACGAGCGCGCCTCCACTGTTGCCCGGATTGATGGCGGCGTCGGTCTGGATCATGTTTTCATAAAGGTGGGGCTTTTTGCCGGTGGTGCGAAAAAAGCGATTGGTGGCGCTGACGACGCCGGCCGTTATGGTCGGGCAGGGATCGCCCAGCAGTGCGCCATAGGGATTGCCGATAGCCAGGACCCATTCGCCCATGCGCAGGTCGTCGGAATCTCCCAGCACGGCGGGCTTGAGATTCTCGGCATCGATCTTCAAAAGGCAAAGATCCGATATGGGATCGAATTCGACGATCTCCGCTTCGTATTCCGTGCCACTGGCCAGCGTGACAAAAACCTTGTCCGCCCCTTCGATAACGTGATGATTGGTGACAACGTGGCCCTTGTCATCGACGACGACGCCTGATCCCAGGTATGGCGTCTTCTGGCGGTATTTCTCGACGGTCGGTCCGGGCTGATAAAAGAAAGGAAAGCCTTCGTCCATAAAGGGGCTGCGGCGGATGTAGGCGGTTCGCTCCGCGCCGATACTGACTACCGAATCGCCCGCCTTCTCCGCGGCGGTCACAAGCGCCGTCTGGCGGGATGTATGGAGTTCCTTGGACAGGGCAAGGGTGTCGGGCGACTTGTCTGAGACCGCCTCTTCCTGGGAATAGGCCAGGCCGCTTGCGAGCAATATGTAAATGCATAACAGGGATGCAATATTCTTGAGATTACGCATACCATCTCCTTTCACCAACAATTATTGGACTTCGGGATAAGCTGCGGCTTCATCCAGACATTACCGGCAAATTTCCAGCCCGCATCCAATTTATCTATTCTGACGGGAACATGCACAATTTTCAAGATGATATTCTGGATGCGCACGGGTTTGGCAGCGTCCGATTTGTCTTTTTTCATTTTTGTGTCATGCCATGAACCGCGGATGGCGCGGATTTCGGGAGTAATGTTTGCTGCTGAAACACTTCGTACCGCCGGCATCCTGCCGGCAAAGATGATTCCGGCTACATTACCAATAATATCGGAAAGTGTTATTGCGCATCAACGGAACTCCGCTTGCCACCAGGATGGTGGCGGTACGTAAGTCCAATCTCGAAACGTTTTCTTTGCCTTTTTTCATTGAGCATCATTTTCGGCTGGTCTATGATCTTCGGATTGTCCGGCAAGGGGGCATGAAATAACAGAAAGACGAGGCGGGAATCGTGCTGCAAATTCGCGAAGAATACGAAACAAAAATCGAAGAAATCCTGGGGCGCATGACGCTTGAGGAGAAAATCGGTCAGTTGAACCAGCTGCGTGGAAACTTCAGCACCGGGCTCGAAGACGGTCGCAAGATCAACCTGGAATCGGAAGTTCGCGCGAGCCATGTGGGCACGGTGCTGAACCTGAACAAGCTCGAGGAAAAACGGCGCATCCAGGAAATCGCTGTCAATGATACGCGCCTCGGTATTCCCATTGTTTTTGCGATGGACGTGATCCACGGCTTTCAGACCATCTTTCCCATCCCCCTGGCCCAGGCATCCAGTTGGAACCTGGAAGCCATTGAACGTTCCGAACGCATTGCCGCCATCGAGGCCTCCGCCGCCGGATATCACTGGACCTTTACGCCCATGGTGGATGTTTCGCGTGAGCCTCGATGGGGACGCGTGATGGAAGGCGCCGGTGAGGATCCCTGGCTGGGCGCGAAAGTGGCCGAGGCGCGTGTGCGCGGGCTTCAGGGCGATGACCTTTCCAAACACGACACCATCCTGGCCTGCGCCAAACACTTTGCCGCCTATGGGGCTCCCGAAGGCGGACGCGAATACAATACCGTCAGCATGAGCGACACGGATTTGCGGGAAGTTTATCTGCCGCCCTTCGAGGCTTGCGTGAAGGCAGGAGTCGCCACCTTCATGTGCGCCTTCAACCTGCTGAATCGCGTACCAGCCAGCTGCAACAGATATCTTATGCGCCAGATTCTACGCGACGAATGGGGTTTTCAAGGCTTTGTCGTTTCCGATTATAATTCCATCCGCGAAGTCATCAATCACGGCGCCGCAGCCGATGCAAGTGAAGCCGCGCGCAAGTGCCTCCAGGCCGGATGCGATGTGGACATGATGGGTCGCGTCTATATCGATGAACTCCAGGCACTGGTTGAAACCGGAGAAGTCGAGGAGAAACTCATCGACGAGTCCGTCCGGACTATCCTGCGCATCAAGTTCAATCTCGGGCTCTTTGACGATCCCTATCGCTATTTCAACGAAGAACGCTTCAAGACCACACTCCTCAAAAAGGAACACCTGGACTTTTCCAGGGTGTTTGCCACAGAATGTATGGTCCTGCTGAAAAACGATGAAAATTTTCTGCCGCTCAAGACCGATGCCGGAAAGTCCATCGCCCTTATCGGTCCCCTGGCCGATACTGCCAAGAGCAGCGCCCTCTACGGCGCATGGTCGGCCTGGGGTCGCGAGGAAGATACGGTCACGATCCATCAGGGCCTCCGCGCCGCGCTGCCCGATACCGAAATTCACCTTTCGCATATCGATCATTTTGAAGAAGACATCACGCCGGAAGAAATGGCCCAGGCCGTGGAGGCGGCGAAGAAGGCCGACATTGCCATACTCGCTCTCGGTGAACATGGTTGGATGTCGGGCGAAGGAAACAGCCGCGCCGATATCGGACTGCCCTGCAACCAACTCGAACTCGTCAAGGCGGTCCATGCCGTGAACCCGAATGTGGTCTGCGTGATTGTCGCGGGTCGTCCGCTGGCGATCCAGTGGCTCGAAGATAATGTGCCCGCAGTCCTCATGGCCTGGCAACCCGGGACCATGGCGGGCCATGCCATCGCGGATATTCTTTTCGGCAAGGCCAATCCTTCGGCCAAGACGACGATGACCTTTCCCCGCATGGTCGGACAGGCGCCCATCTATTACAACCAGATGAACACGGGTCGCCCCAAGCCCACGGAAGAAGCAACCGGGCCCGTCTCACGCTGGCGGGACTGCTATAACGCGCCGCTTTATCCCTTTGGTTATGGCCTCAGCTATACGACTTTTGAATACGGCCCTGTTTCGGTGAGCAAAGAGCAGACCAAGGTCTCGGAAGGCCTGGAAGTATCCTGCACGGTGAAAAACACCGGCAAGCGCGCCGGAAAGGAAGTCGTGCAGTTCTATATCCGCGACATCAGCGCCAGCATCGCCCGGCCCCTGAAAGACCTGAAGGGCTTCGAGAAAATCCACCTCGAGGCCGGCGAAGAGAAGGAAGTCCGGTTTGCCGTCACGCGGGAAGCCCTCTCCTTCTGGAATGCCGAAAGCGAATACGTCTTTGAACCGGGCTTTTTCGACGTCGGCATCGGCCCTGATTCGAGTAAGGTAGAAATGAAGCGCGTCGAGGTTCTCGAAGGCTGAATCATTTAATCGTCAGGCGTCGCCAGTAAACCGAATTGGGGGGCATACCGCGGTTGTCACGGTCAAAAGGCGTCACGTCCGATGTCTCGATATACCAGTCCAGCAGGCGCTTTTCCAGGTCGGCGCGCACGTCGGCATAGGCCGGATCGGCATACACATTCCGGCGTTCCTGCGGGTCCTTTTCCAAGTCGTATAATTCATGCTCGCCCGTTCCGGGACGTCGGATCAGTTTGTGGCCCAATGTGCGAATCATCGAGCAGCGCCCTACCGCATCGGGGTCGGTCCGGTTCAGGTTGATCTTGGGATAATAGGAATTCTTCGGATCGCCTTCCCAGTCGGGGTCGAGTTCCACCGGTGGCGCTTCAAAACAGTGCGGCTCATAGAGGGCATATCCGCCCTCGGCAAAAGCCGCGCGGTTCGGATCCCCCGCCTCACCATGCAACTGCGGCGCCAGAGACCGCGCGAAATGATTATGCTGCGCCTCGATACCGGCCAGGTCGAGGATGGTCGCCATCTGGTCAAATACCTCCACTGGCTCCTTAACCACATGCCCTGCCTTGCCGCCGGGTGTGCGAATGACAAAGGGCGTCCGGATCAGGCAATCCTCCAAGCCCGCCGTCCACTTTTCCACCATCCGATAATCCCCCGCGTAATCGCCATGGTCCGTGAAGAAAAGAACCGTCGTATTTTCCGCCAGACCGTTTTTGTCCAGTGCATCCAACAGCCAGCCGATCATCTCGTCGATCATGGTGATCGTGCCGAGATAAACAGCATTCAACTTTTTGAAGACCCATTCCGGCGTCTCATCCATGTCGCGCGTTTCGCGAATGCGCTTGTAATAGCGCGGCTTGTCGCTGCATTCCTCCGGCTGCACCAGAGGCGGCACGTCTTCGGGATCATACATATCATGATAGGGCTGGGGAGCCGTGTAGGGGCAATGGGGCGTGGAAAGCGGCAGGTAGAGGCAGAAGGGTTTTTCGTGGGGGCGGTTCAGGAAGTCAATCCCCGCCTTCACCTTCAGCGCATCCACATGCTCATGGATTGTGCGGGGCGTCGGCTTATAGAGAAAGCTGAAATAACCCGGTTCCCCATACTCAAAGGCGTTCTCGATATCATTCGGCAAAAAGCCCGGGAAGTCATCGTAGTAATCCACGCTGTCGTTAAAACTCTCCGCGGCCAGCAGGTCATTCTTTCCGAACCAGGCCACCTCATAGCCCGCCTGCTTCAGGTACTTGAGCAGGTTCGGCTCATGGGGCCGCAGGCTGTGCCATAGCGAACGATGCCCCGTCACATGAGGATACCAGCCCGTCATAAAGCTACAGCGCGACGGCGTACACACCGTGTGCTGCACAAAGGCATTTTCAAAACGCGTTCCTTCCGCCGCCAGGCGGTCCAGATGCGGCGTCTTCACCAGCGGATGCCCATAGCACCCCGCGTAATCTCCGCGCCACTCATCCGGATTTATAATCACAAAATTATGCATCATCCCATTCCTTCCCAATAAAAATCCTTTCCCGTCGCAAGAAGATTAATGCGATTCCTGAAAGAATTCAACGGGCAAATGAGATCGGAAAGTATGAAAAATACGCATCCCCATCCTTAGCCGGTTCATATTTGAGCACTCTTTCGGCTTTTCATAATTCGGGCAATTCGCTATAAGGTTACATCTCTTGCCGAATGCCGGCAGGAGGCTGCTATAGTTCGTCCAAGGCAAAATTCTGCACCAGAATTTCCAGAGCGCGCTTGCGTTTTTCGGGGAAATTCGATAAGGCTATGGGGGATTAAATCCCAGCAGAGAGGATTGATCGATGGAACTCGACGCAAATCTGAAAACAGAAATCGATAAACTTCTTACGAACGGCTCCAAAGAAGCCGCCGTGATTGCCGTGGAGGGCCCTATCGGAGGCGGCAAAACCAGCACTGCCTATGCCATTCGCGATTATGTAGGCGAAAAGCAGACCATGGTCCTTTCCACGGACCTCTATATTCTTGTCACGCGACATCGCTGGGATGAATTCATGGATAAGACCGACGATCTGCGGCTCCATGAATGGTATGATCTGGACAAAGTTCGCTACACGCTCCAGCAGGCCCGCCAGCGCAAGAAGTTTTCCATCGAGGGACTTTACAACCTCAGCTGCGGCCAGCATAACCTGACGGTCGATCATGACACGACCGACGCCCGCATCATCATTCTGGAAGGGCTCTTTGCCCTGCATGAAAGCCTGCTTCATGAGACGGACCTGAAAGTGTATATCGATGTGGACCGGCTGGTGGCGCTGGAAAGAGCGCGTCTGCGGGATCGCGTCGAGCGCAACATCGACGAAGCCACCTGGCAGAAGAAAGAACGGATATATCACCACTGCTATTCGCCCTATTTTGAAAAGCATCGCAGCCTGGCTGATGTCATAATCAAACAAGACTGAACCTGAAAGGAACGCAAAATGTCTATCGTATCCGCCAAAGAAATTCTCATCCGCGCGGCAGAAGGAAAATACTCGGTTGGCGCTTTCAACATCACCAACCTGATCCAGATGGAGGCCGTCATTGACGCGGCTATTGAGAAGAAGGCGCCGCTCATCGTGCAGACCTCGGTCACGCCGTCGCAGTTTCTGAAGCCGGAAGTGATCGTGGCGATCTTTCGCGCCCTGGCTGAAAAGGCTCCCATCCCCATTTGCCTGCACCTGGACCATTGCACCGAGGTGGACTACTGCAAGACCTGCGCCGATGCCGGATATACGAATATCATGATCGACGGATCGAAGCATGACTTTGACGAGAACGTGCGCGTGTCCAAGGAAATCGTCGATTACTGCCATGGTCTGGGCGACATCACAGTGGAAGGCGAACTGGGCACGGTTGGTGGCGTGGAAGACCAGGTGGTCGTGGCTGAAGATGAGGCGCAGTTGTGCGATCCCGAAAAGACACTGGAATTTGTCGAGAAGACGGGGGTCGATCTTTTTGCCCCGGCTATCGGCACGGCCCACGGCGTTTACAAGACGGAAAACCCGAAGCTGGACTTCGATCGCTTCGAAAAAATTCAGGAGATTCTCAACGGCAATGGTATCAAGACGCCCCTCATCGTGCATGGCGGCACGGGCCTGAAGCCTGACGTGGTGAAGCGCCTGGTGGCCCTGGGTGGTTCCAAGTTCAACGTCTCCACCGACCTCAAGCATGCCCTCATCGATTCCACCTGGGACTACCTCTCGGCCAACCGCGAAGAGTATAATCCCGGACGCATCGACAAGGCCGTGCGCAAGGCGATCATGGAACGGGTGTGGACCTGGATCGACCTGCTGGGCTGTGAAGGCAAAGCATAGAAAAGCGCCAAAGTCGCCCTCTCTTCATTTTTATGGCGATCACCCCAGGGGTTAAAACCCCTGGCTATTATGGTACGCACCTTTGGTGCTCTGGTGTTTGGCCTTTTTACTTGTAGCGTGAAGCGTATTTTATGGCGGATAACATACAGGGGGCATTGCTAACAGATTATTATGTAAGACACTTCTGATGCTCTAGCAGGATACTTTCCTGTAATGCAGCAAGCATCAGTGGACCAAATCTATACAGGAGAAGACAATGACTGAGATTAAAGCCGTGTTTTTTGACCAGGATGGGGTGATTATCGATACCGAACGCGACGGACACCGCGTGGCCTTCAACCAGACCTTCAAGGAAATGGGCTACGACTTTGAGTGGAGCGTGGAGGAATATCACGAGCTGCTTCAGGTGGCTGGTGGCAAAGAGCGCATGCGCCATTACCTCCACACGAAGGGCTTTGGCCAGGAGATCGCGCCTGAAGAAGAGGATGAACTCATCAAGAAGATGCACAAGATCAAGACCGACGCCTTCATCAATCTGATTGAATCGCGGTCGTTGCCGCTGCGTCCGGGTGTGCACCGCATTATGAAAGAGGCCAATGATCTCGGCCTGACACTGGGCGTTTGCACGACCTCGAACGAACGCGCCGCCAAGGCCGTGACCCAGGGCATGCTCAACGACATCAAGTTTGACTTCGTGCTGGCCGGCGACGTGGTGCAGAAGAAGAAACCCAACCCGGAGATCTATCTGCTGGCCATGGAGAAGAGCGGCCATAATCCGGAAGAATGCGTCGTCTTCGAAGATTCCCACAACGGCGTTAGCGCGGCCAAGGCTGCCGGCATGAACGTCGTTGCCACGACCAATCCCTACACGGAACGCGAAGACCTGAGCCAGGCCGACGTGATCGTGAATTGCCTGGGCGATTCCGACGGCGAAAAGGCCGAGGTCCGCAAGGGCGATCTCGACGCCCAGGGCGTGGTCACGCTCAAGCAGTTGATCGATTACTTCAAATAATATTCCCGCATGGGGACGTGCCTGGCGCGTCCCCGTGCCTCTTGCCTCAATTGCCTCTATTATTGTTTTCGTATAGTTCTTCTCGAAAGTTATTCGGCTAATCCGAATATGGATCGGGTATTCCCTCGACCGTCGGAATATGGAAACGAATTTTGTATAAGTGGGGAAGTCTTGTTTGTAGTAAGGCCCGTAAGGGCCGTCGTCCGGAGTGAAATCCCCCACCTGCATTGGAATATTCCATCCTCAGCGACGCCCCTCACGGGGCTGACTACGAACATGTAATCCTTTTACGAATTCTAAATTGCTTTGGGCGATTATTATTTCATAAATTCTGAAAACGCGAATTACTTTCGAACTTCGCTATAATTCCTTGAAAAGCCTCTGGAGTTGATATATTTTCGTATTTCATCGGTTCCAACGCTTTCATACAGCCCGCACATCATAATCGAAGAAGACCCTGATAGATAGCAGTTGTGCCTTGCCGGACCGATAGATTGAAAGGAATAGACTATGGCTGAAACGAAGAAGAAACCCAATGTATTGCTGATTTGCTGTGACCACTGGCCTGCATCGCTTTTGCGCTGTGCCGGACATCCATCTATCCAGACACCCACCCTGGACTGGCTGGCGAATAACGGTGTGCGATTTTCAAACGCCTATGCCGAATGCCCCGTCTGCGTTCCGGCGCGGCGCTCGCTCATGACCAGCCTCATGCCCCACGACCACAAAATGCTGACTAACGGCGCGCAGCCCATGCCCGACGTGCCGACTCTGGCCCAGGCCTTTCGCGACCGGGGCTATCAGGCCTATGGCGTGGGCAAACTCCATGTGCAGCCCCAGCGCCAGCGTCTGGGCTTTGATGACATCCTCATCGACGAAGAAGGACGCGGTTCCGAGGGTTGCCGGCAGGATGACTATGAGCTCTTCCTGGGCGACATGGGCTATGCGGGACAGCGCTTTGCCGGGGGCATGTGCAACAACACCTATTTGTGGCGACCCTGGCATTTGCCGGAACACCTCCACTGCACCAACTGGACTGCCCAGCAGATGGCCCGCTATATCATCCGGCGCGATCCTTTGCGGCCTTCGTTCTGGTACATGGGCTTTTCTCATCCTCATCCGCCCATGGAGCCGCTGCAAGACTATCTGGAGGTATATCGCGATCTCGAAATCCCCGAGGCCTACTGTGGCGACTGGGCCCAGGGTGACGACGTGGCTCCGTCGGTCAAGCGCGACCTGGAGGGCTTCAAGGCGGGAGGGCGTTCCTTTTCCCCCGACGAAATCCGTGGCATCCGGCGCGCCTTCTATGCCATGTGCACCCACATCGATCATCAGATGCGCGTCGTCATCGGCACCCTGCGTCAGGAGGGCCTGCTCAACGATACGATCATCTGCTTCACCTCGGACCATGGCGACATGCTGGGCAACCACGGCTTCTGGGCCAAGCATTGGATGTACGAGGATTCGGCCAATGTTCCCATGATCCTGAAAGGCACGGGCGAACAGGCCACGGGAGGCGGCGTGGGTTGCGGACGCGTGGACGACCGCCTGGTCGGTCATATCGACGTGATGCCCACGCTGCTGGAACTGGCCGGGCTGGATGTACCTGAACACTGCATGGGCAAGTCTATGGTAGGTGACGCGAAGAACGACTACTGCTTCGGCATGTATGGACATGTGGATCGTGGGCCGCGGCACATGGTGAACCGCATGGTGCGTGAGCCGCGCTATAAGCTGATTTATTACCCCTACGGCAACGCCCTGCAACTCTTTGACATGGAGAACGATCCCCAGGAACTGCACGACGTTTCCGACGCCGCCGAAAGCGCGGAGATCATGGAGCGCATGACGGGTGTGTTGATCGACAGCCTGAAGGATGACGAAAAAGCCGAATGGCTGACAGACGGTAAACTCAGCGGTTGGAAGCCCGAAGCAAGCACCGGCCCCCACTACGACGGCTGGGCATCGGGCCAACGAGGCATCCAATGGCCCCCACCCATCGCCCGCAAGTGGGACTGACGAAAGAACGGAGTCCATCGCGATCGAATCGTTTCTTCAAGGCGACTCGTGAAAACTGTCTGAATTTGTCCGCTTACAGAATATGCTTGAAGCACCTGCTCGGGTGGTCGCATAATCTATGAGGGGAACATCCTGTTTTCGGGAGGAATGCCTTATGCAGGAATTATATGGAATTCTGCCCATGGTGGGCGCAGCCGTGATGGTTTTGGGTTTTGCGTGGTCGGTGATTGCGGCATTTAATCGCAAACTGGTATGGGGCATTGTTTGCCTGTTATTCCCGATCGGGACGCTGGTCTGGACTTTTATGAAGTGGGAGTTCGCGGCGAAACCTTTTTTTGTCATGCTTGTGGGAATCGGCCTGGCCTGGTTTGGCAAATACATGGGTGGTTGATCCTGCCCTGCCCCGCAGCACCTTCATGATATGAGTCCTTGAATACGAACCCGTGCATCGGTTTATGCAGGCAATGCTGTGGAATTTTCGTGTGGTTCGGGGTTCCCCAATCGCAATCGATAAAACAAGCATCATTTTTCTAACCACGAAATACACGAAACACACGAAAAAAAACAAGGGGCAGGATACAGATGGTGGTGTTCGTCTTTTGTCTCTGGCAAGGGGACGCCACTGACGTGGCTGACTACAAACCCGCGCCTTTATTCATGCAGACAACGCAGAGGGATTTCACTGCCGATATCCCTTTTTTGCTTGTCGCCTGCGGCGCTTTTTGTCATGCTGGCAGAGATGTGTTGTTGCAAGGGGATTGTATCAAACGTTTTCGCGGAATCTAAAAAATATTGCAGGAGGAGAATCATGCCCGAAAAAGTAGATGTTGTATGCCCGACGGCGCCTGCCGCCATCGGCCCTTATTCCCAGGCTATTCGCCAGGGAGACATGGTGTTTATTTCCGGACAGTTGCCCCTGGATCCAAAGACCGGCGAACTGTCGGATCCTGATATTACGGGTCAGACGCGGCGCGTGCTGGATAATATCAACGCCATCCTGGAAAGCCTGGGGACGGGTACGGCGGCCGTGGTCAAGACTACGGTCTTCCTGACGAGTCTCGTGGATTTCGAGATGATGAATGAGGTGTACGCGGAATTTTTTCCCTTCTGCCCGCCGGCGCGTTCAACGGTCGAGGTATCGAGCCTGCCCAAGGGTGCCTTGGTCGAGATCGAGGCGATGGCCATTATGCAACCGGCCCAGCCCAGCGGGCCCAACATGTTGTAAAATGAAGCAGGATTATCGGCCATGTGGGGGGCCATCGACTCGATTCAGAAGCGGGTCGATTTAGAAAAGGTTTAGTAGCATGTCGGAAAACAAAATGATAAGCCTGAGCGTGGAACCCGGCAGCACGTCGGTGCAGGCGCCTGCCGGGACCAAACTGTCTGCTGCCTTTGAGGAAGCGGGCATTGACTTTGCCTATCCCTGTGCCGGCGCGCATCTTTGCGGCCAGTGCAAGGTCCAGTTTGAATCGGGCGCTCCCGAGCCGACGCCCGACGAGAACAAGTTGCTCCACCATACCGAAATCCAGGCTGGAATACGCCTGGCCTGTTGCACCGTGCTCGATGCCGACGCCACGGTACGGCTATCGGAGGAAGAAGTTCGCACGGAAAACATCCTGAACTCGGGTGTGCGGAGCGACGTGGTGATCGAGCCGGAGGTCCAGCGCTTCTGCTGCACCCTGCCGGAATCGACCCTGGAAAAGCCGCTGAGTGACTGGTCGCGGATTATCCAGGCGCTTCCCGAAAAGCGCCGCGAAATGGCGCGTCCCACGATCGGCGTTCTGCAGAAATTACCCGAAACCGTTGCCTGTGCCGTGGAGCGGGAAAATTGCGTGACCCTGACGATGCGCGGCGACCGCGTCTTCGAGGTGGAATGCGGCGATCGCACGGATCGTCATTTCGGCGTAGCCGTGGACCTGGGCACGACTACCCTGGCGGCGGTGCTTGTGGACATGACGTCGGGCGCGGAGCTTGCCGCGGCGGGATGCATGAATCCCCAGCGCGCCTTTGGCTACGACCTGATCTCGCGCATCCATGCCGTTCAGTCCGATCCGAAAAACCTGACGGTCATGCATGAAAAGGTGGTCGAGGCCATTGGCGGACTGATCCGCGAAATGTGTGAGGAAAAGAACATTCCGACCACGGAAATCGTTGCCATGTCGCTGGCCGGAAATACGGCCATGTCGCATCTCTTTTTGAAGATCGATCCGGCCGGACTGGGCCAGGCGCCCTTCGCGGGAGCCTTGCGGGCCGGTGTGCGTCTCGAAGGACGCGACCTGGCGCTGCCCATCCATCCCCACGCGCCTGTTTATGTACTGCCCTGCATGGGTGGCTTCGTAGGCGGGGACATTGTGGCGGGCATTCTGATGGCCCGGCTCGACCAGCAAAAGGGCATTCATGTGCTCGTGGATATCGGCACCAATGGAGAAGTCGTCGTGGCCAACAACGGCAAGATTTACACCACATCGAGCGCTGCCGGGCCTTCCTTCGAGGGCGGCAAGATTCACTGCGGCATGATGGCCAGCGCCGGGGCGATCAACAAGATCGGTTTTGACGGTGACGACCTGACCGTGGAAACGCTCAATGGCAAGGCTCCGCGCGGCGTGTGCGGAAGCGGCCTGATCGAGGTCTTTGCCCGGGGTGTGGAAACGGGGCTGATCCAGATGAACGGTCGCATCACCCTGCCCGATGCCGCCGACAGCCTGCCGGACAAACTGGCTGCCCGTTTGACCAGCGACAACGGCAAGGAAGCGCGCATCCTCCTCACCCCCGGCCAGCACGGCCTGAGCGAGGTCTTCATCTCGCAGACTGACGTGCGTGAATTTCAGCTGGGGAAGGGTGCGGTGCAGACGGCTATCCTCATGGTGCTGGAAGAGGTAGGCATTGCCATCGACCAGATCGACAGTTTTCTCGTGGCCGGGGCCTTTGGCAATCACCTGAATCCCGAGGATGCCATTACCTTGGGGCTTCTCCCCGATGTGCCGCGTGAGCGCTTTTTCTTCATCGGCAACAGCTCGCTCGAAGGCGCGCGATGCATTTTGCTCAACCGCTTCGAACGCTATCGCGCCGAAAAGATCGCCGAAAGCTCGCAGTTTGTGGAACTGGCGACGCGGCCCGAATTTCAGGAACGCTTTGCCATGTCCATGATGCTGGGACCGGCCATGATGTTCTGACCGGATTCGCGTATCGCCACCATCGGGGTGGCAGTGGGGAAGAAAGGCGATAGAGAGATTTTGCGCGAAGGTAGAGATACTGTCTGAAGCAAGTCGTGCCGGCAGGATGCCGGCGGTACGTGTATCGCCACCATCCTGGTGGCAGTGGAGAAGTGAGGCGATAGAGAGACTTTGCGCGGATGAAAGATATTGTCAGAATAAGTTCGTGCCGGCAGGATGCCGGCGGTACTTAGCGCCAGGGGAAAGGGTAGAAAGGAAATTCCCGTGATGTGGTCGCATCCGGAAAAGGACCGCCGGATGAATG
>CAYWYC010000080.1:0-15405 GCA_964462565.1 uncultured Candidatus Sumerlaeota bacterium
ACAGAAAAGGCAGGACATTTTTATCGAAGCGTGCTATTGTCTTTTTTCGCGTGGTCTGATATTGCGCGGCAGGGCATGACCCTGTGGAATCCGGCATTTATGAAAGAGATGAATATGGACCTGAAAACGGAATTGATGCAACGCCTGAAAAAGGCGGTTGAGGATTTTTCAAAATCCGAGGCGGGCAAGGTAAATGGCGAAGCGGCAGACCTCTCCGCCGTCGAAGTGATGGTGGAGCAGCCGAAAAACCGCGAACATGGCGACTTTTCCACGAACATGGCCATGCAGATGACGCGCATCCTGCGGCGCAATCCGATGCAGATCGCCGAAGCCTTTACGGCTTGCATCGATCGCGAAGGACTCATCCGTGAGATCAATATCGCCAAGCCCGGATTCATCAATTTCCGTCTCGAAACCGATGCCGCTACCGCAGTGCTCCAGCGCATCGACGAGCATGGCCGCGCGTTCGGTCGCACTGATACAGGTGGCGGAACCAAGGTCCTTATCGAGTTTGTCAGCGCCAACCCCACGGGTCCCCTCCATATCGGCCACGCGCGCAATGCCGTGGTGGGCGATGTGCTGGGTCGTCTGCTGGAAGCGGCGGGCTATGCCGTGACGCGGGAGTATTATTTCAACGATGCCGGCGTGCAGATGGACATGCTGGGCAACACGCTGCGCCTGCGTGTGGATGAGGCCCTGGGGCATGAAGTGCAATGGCCGGCCCCGAAAAAAGATCCCGTCACCGGTGACGAACATGCCCAATACTACAAGGGCGAATACATGATCGACATCGCGAAGATTTTTATCGAAGAACTGGGCGCGGAAGAAGCCGGCAAGGAACATCCTCCGCGCTTCTACACCGACTTTGCCGTGCGCGAAATTCTGAAGACCATCGACGCCGACCTGCGCGAGATGGGCATTGCCTTTGACAACTGGTTCAGCGAAACCACCCTCCACAACAACGGCGAAGTTGAAGCCACCCTGAACGAATTGCGTGAGAAGGGCAAGGTCTATAAGGACGAAGGGGCGGAATGGCTCCGCACCGCGGAATATGGCGACGAAAAAGATCGCGTTGTCGTGAAGAGCGACGGCAACTATACCTACATTACCCCCGACATCGCCTACCATCGCGACAAATTCGAGCGGGGTTATGAAAAACTGATCAACGTCCTGGGCGCGGATCACCATGGATACATCCCGCGTCTGGAGGCTGGCGTGGCCTGTCTGGGACATAACAAGGACGACCTGCGCTGCGTCATTATCCAGATGGTGAGCCTGCTGAAAGACGGCGAGACAATCAAGATTTCTACGCGCTCGGGCAAGTTTCTCACCATCCGTGAAGCCATCGAGGAGCTGGGCCAGAACGTGCTGCGCTACTTTTTTGCCATGCGGAGCCCCGACAGCCAGATGGCCTTTGACTGGGCCCTTGCCAAGGATACGTCCATGGACAACCCCGTCTATTATGTGCAATATGCCCACGCGCGCTGCTGCTCGATCTTCAAGAAGGCCGACGAAGTGGGATGCCCCTATGCCGGGCTTGATGGGGCGGACCTGAGCCTGCTGGACCAGCCCGACGAACAGGCCATCCTGCGCGAACTGGCGCGCCTGCCCGAAGTGACCGACGCCGCCGCCCGCGATCTGGCGCCGCAGTACATGACGCAATACCTGCACGATCTGGCCCAGCTTTTTCACAGCTGGTTTACCGCCGGAACCAACCAGCCCGAGCTGCGTTGCGTACTGCCCGACAAGCCCGAAACCACGGCGGCACGCCTGGCGCTGGTGGCGGGATTGCGCACGGTCCTGGCCAACGGGCTCAAGACGCTGGGAATCGTTCCGCTGGAGCGTATGTAGCGACTGTGCGGTGCATTTTGGATGGAGATATATTCTCGATTTTGCTTATAAATCGCAATCGCAGGCGCAATCGCAATCGATTTTCCAAAGAAATGGAAACCGCCAAGTCGCTCAGCTATGAAGTTTTGCTTCTGCTTTGGGATTGCGATGGCTTGCCCTCGCTTTGGTTTGCGGGACCTTGGTCCCGTCGTATTTCTTACGCACAGAAAAGGCGTCGGCAAGCCGACGCACTCCATATTTCGTCCCCAAGCGCATTTGCAGGTGTGATATTCTGTGTTGACTATCCCATGCAAAAATCCGAGATGCACCCCGAGCCTCGGTCGAATCCGACATTATCGTTGACGAAAGGTGAGAAGCTGCCTATATTGGCTTCCAAATACTGCGGTTTAACCGGCAGAGAAGCGGGTGCAGCATAATGCCCGGAAAAGGATGCAAGACAGGTTCATATATCATACGAAAACTGGAGGGAATAAAATGAGTTTTGCCAAGAAGATTGTCGATCAGATTGATGTTAAAGGAAAACGCGTCTTCGTGCGGTGCGACTTCAACGTGCCCCTCGACGGCGATACGATCACGGACGATATCCGCATTGCTTCGGCCCTGCCCACGATCAAGCACCTGGTTTCGCAGAATGCCAAGGTGATCCTGGCCTCGCATTTGGGTCGTCCCAAGGGCGAAGCCAAACCCGAGTTCAGCCTGAAGCCTGTGGCCAAGCGCCTGGGAGAGCTGCTGGGCAAGGAAGTCAAGATGGCCCCGGATTGCATCGGCGATGAAGTCAAGGGCATGGTGGACGCCATGGCGGAGGGCGGCGTGATTCTTCTGGAAAACGTGCGCTACCACAAGGGCGAAGAAAAGAACGACTCGGACTTTGCCGCCAAACTGGCCGAACTGGCCGATGCCTATGTGAACGACGCATTCGGCACGGCCCACCGCGCCCATGCCTCCACCGAGGGCGTGACCAAGCACCTCGATCCCTGCGCGGCGGGTTTTTTGATCAAGAAGGAACTCGACTACCTGGGCAATGCCGTGGAAGATCCCAAGCGTCCCTTCCTGGCGATTCTGGGCGGCGCCAAGGTCGATACCAAGGTCGGCGTGATCGAAAGCCTGCTGACCAAGGTGGATAAGCTGGGCATCGGCGGCGGCATGATGTTTACCTTTGCCAAGGCCCAGGGCCACGAAATCGGCAAGTCGCTCTTTGACGAACCCGGTTTCGAGGTTGCCAAGAAGCTGGTCAACGAAGACAAACTGGTCCTGCCCGTGGACACGGTAATCGCCGACGAGTTCGACGCCAACGCCAACACCGACGTCGTCGATATCGACGGCATCAAGGAAGGCTGGCTGGGCATGGACATCGGTCCCAAGTCCATTGAAAATCTGAAGCAGGAAATCATGAAGGCCGGCACGGTGGTCTGGAACGGCCCCATGGGCGTCTTTGAGATGGAAAAATTCGCCGCCGGAACCAAGGCCGTGGCCGACGCGCTCGCCGAAAGCGACTGCATCAGCATCATTGGCGGCGGCGACAGCGCGGCAGCCATCAAGAAGTTCGGTCTCGAAGACAAGATGAGCCACATCTCCACCGGCGGTGGCGCGTCGCTGGAATTCCTCGAAGGCAAGACCCTTCCCGGAATCGCGGCGCTTGACGACGCGTGATTTAAACAAGAAGCAGACAGATTCGAACATGCACGACCGCAACCCCGGGGATCGATCGGGGTTGCGGTTTTGTATGGAGCCAGTATCTGCCCCATCACCATTCTGGCTTATTGATATATGCAACATATCATACCAGCAATCAAAAAATATTGAAATAATATGTTGCATGGTCAAGGGGGCGTGTGATATTTTTTACTCGGAGAATAAAAACCTGTGCAAACGTTGGAATATGGTTTTTAGTGGCTAGAATGGCCCGAAGCGCCTTTCCGCCACAGCCCAAACGGTGTTAATGAGTGTGCAAATATAAGCATTTGTGATATGGTACAAAGATCCACTTTACCTGAAGGAGGATTCCGCAAGAAATCTTCCCGACGGGAAAGTCATATTCTGATGCTCGGGCTCACTTAATCATTTTATATTCAGGAGGAATCTGATGGCGATGCGATCTATATTTACGCGGAGGAATTATTTTGCTTTCATGCTGGCGGCTTTCCTGGCGCTGGGGGCTTTTCTGACACAGGCCCCGGCTCAGGACGAAGAAAGCACCGGCGAAAGCGATGATATGCTGGAGATGATGGGCGAAGAACGCACGACTCCGAGTTTGGCCAATGAGGATGGCCTGACTTCTCCGGGCGCAACGGAAGAAATCATCGGCAGTGTGAGTTTTATGGAGCGCCTGAAACAGGGCGGGATTACAATGATTTTCCTGCTGCTGCTTTCGGTGGTGGCTCTGACCTTTACGCTGGAGCGGATTTTCAAGCTGAATCAAAACGCGATTTATCCTTCCGGCCTCACAGCCCAGGCCAAGGAACTCTGGAGCCAGGGCAAATATGAGGAACTGCTGGATCTCTGCAAGAAACGCCCGAGCACCCTTTCCCGCATCATTGCCGCCTTTGTGCGCCATCGCCATTGCACGTCGATGGAACTTTCCATGCTGGCCGGCGATCTGGCGGGCATGGACATGCGCAGCCATTTGCAGAAAGCTTATCCCATCGCCATCGTGGCCACGCTGTCGCCGCTGCTGGGGCTTCTGGGAACGGTGATCGGCATGATTGAGTCTTTCGAAATCGTGGCTATCGCGGGTTCGCTGGGCGATGCTTCGCTGCTGGCCGGGGGTATTTCCAAGGCGCTTGTTACTACGGCGACAGGCCTGGTGATTGCGGTACCGGCTCTCGGGGCTTATCACTTTTTCCGCAGCCGCACCAACACGATGACCATGGCGCTGGAGGGTGAAGTGAACGAACTGATGACCAGCTGGTTCATGGACGATCCCGCCGCCGCCGAAACGGGGAAGGAAGGCTGACCATGCGAGTAGATTTACGCGAAGACGAAGGCATCGAGGTCCAGATGGCGCCGTTGATCGACTGCGTCTTTCTGCTGCTCATCTTTTTCCTCGTGGCCACCACGCTTAAAAAGATCGACGAAGAACTGCCCCTGCAACTGCCCGACTCGGCAGCCGCGCTCGAGGTGCAGCAACCCAATGAATATTCGGTGATTTCCATAGATCGCAACAAGAACTTCTACATCGACGGAACGCCCGTATCGCTGAGCCTTCTGCAAAATAACCTGCGCATGAAGGCCGAGGAGAACCCGGATATCAAGCTGCGGCTCGATATTCATAACGAGGTTCCCTTTCAAAGAGCCATGCAGGTTCTGGATATATTAAGGTTCGAAGGATTAAAAAATGTCGGAATCAACACAAGACAAGAAAAGTACGAGCCGGAAGTCCCCTTTTAAGGAGCCTCGTAAAGAGTTTCCGTTTTGGACCGCTTCGGTCGTGTTGCATGTGGTCGTGCTTTTGCTGCTGATATTCGTCTCACCCGTGCGTGAGGTGGTGTTCACGCGCGAGAAATCGACGGAACCCGAGATCATTACCCGGGGCGACGAACTCGAGGAAATTATCGACGCGATTCGCGACCGGACTGCCGAGCGGCTGAAGGAGCGCGTGGCTCTGTTGGAAGAGGGCCAAAGCCGCATGGCGACGAACTTCCGCATTCTGAACGAGCACTTTCAGCCCTTTGAGGACCAGCAAAAGGCCACCGCGGCCATTCGTTTGGAGAAGTACATCCAGGATGTACTGAGGCGGCAGCAGCAGCTGGTCGATTTGACAGAAAAAGCCGCCAAGCAGGATGAGGTGATGCCGGCGGTGGAAGCGGCGCGAGAGGAAATGTCACGCATTTTGCAGGGCCAGGAAGAAATTTTGCGCGGTATTCAACTCCTTGAAATCAATACGGAGGAAATGAAGGACCTGCAGAATCAGGCCCTGGACGCCCAGATCGATGCCAACCAGCATCACCGATGGCTGGATGAAGCGGTATTGATGCTGGAAAAGAACCTGGCGCAGATCGAGATGTCGGAGTCGATCCTGAAAGACATACGCGGACAGCTGGAACAAGCTCGCGAAATGCTGGCCTATCACGAGAAAGAGCAGGCGAAATACAACACCGCACACAATGAGCTGCGCGAAAAAATAAAATCGAAAGAAGCGGAAATCCGCAAATATCCCGGTCGCATCCGTAATGCCAATAATCAGATCCAGAATGGCAAGCGGAAGTTGAAAGCAGCCGAAGAACAACTGGAGAGAAACCCCGATGCTGACCGCTGGCTGCGCCAGAAGCGGGAAGCGGAAGAAAAGATCAAGGAATATACGGGGCAACCTGAAAAACTGGAAAAAGAGAAGGCGGCACTCGAGGCCGAACTGGAGAAAATGCAGCAGGAACTGAAAGAGGTGGAGACGAAAAGAAGCAATCATAATCGCTCGGCGGGCCAGTTCAAGGGCCAGATCCGCGACCTGGAAAGAAGCGTCGAGCACGAAGAAACGCGTCTGGCCAAGGCCAAAGAAAATGTGGAAAAAGCCAAAGAACGTCGCGAGAAGTTCAAGGTTTCCGCCCACAATATCCAGTCGGGTGCTTACTATCAGCAGAAAGAAATTATCGATAATATTCGCGAGTTTCTGAAAAACCTGATGCCGGATGCGAACAAGGCGGAAGGGGAGCAGTCATGAAAAGGTTCACCATTAAAAATCCTTCCTATAGATACAGATTGCTGCTTTGCCTGCTTTGCTGCCTTGCGTTGACCGCAAGTCTGTCTGCGCAGGCTCCGCAGCAAAAACCGTCCACCGAAGCCGATGCCGACGAAAGCCAGCATGTGGGCCGCGATATAGTGGAATTTTACGATACGGCCGTGGCCAATCTGGAGAAAATCTGCGACGACTATCGACGCATCAAGGCCCTCCAACTGGCCAAGGAAAGAGACATTGCCTTTGAGGAGGCATACGAAAATATTTCCTCCGTCATGCCCATCCTCCAGCCCATCGACAAGGAACTCCTCCGAAAGAATATCCGCAATCCCAAGGATATCCAAAAGCACAAGCAGGAAGTGGAAATGGTCGAAAAGGAAATCGAAATGATGATCGACCTGACGGCCAAACTGCTCGAGGAAATCGAACAGGTCCAGGTCGTTTTTCTGGCCGAACTTCAAGAGACGGAACCGGAGCCCGATATGACGCTCGAAGAAATCGTGGCCGAGGAAGAGTACGACCCGGACGAAGTGATCACCATTGCCGAAATTCGTCCGCAGAATCCGACGATGCAGGCGTTGGAAGAAGCCGCCAAGGAAGAAGAGACGGAGCCGATGAAGGACCTGACCCAACTCATGCGCGAGTTGATGCCCGACATCGAGGACCTGACCCAGGAACAGCAGGAGGACGAACGCATCCAACTGGAACTATTTTCCAGTTCCAACAACGAATCGGCCCTCATGAGCATTACCGATCCGAACGTCCATAAGTATTTCGGGCGCAAGGTGCAGGCTGGGGGTGAACCGGCGGAGTGGATGTTCGTGAACAGCTGGTACACCATCGGGCCCTTCCCCAACCCCATGCGCGTGAACCTGAACAAAAAGTTCCCGCCCGAAACGGTGGTGGACCTGGACGCGACTTATGTCGGCAAGGATGGACGCCGCATCAAGTGGGAGTTCATCCAGAGCAATGAGATCAAGGTAACCCCGGCCAACCCGACGGAATACGCCATCTGGTATGCCTACACGGAAATCTGGTGCGACCGCCCCATGGACTTGTGGGTGGCCGTAGGCAGCGATGACAAGGCGAATGTGTGGCTCAACGGCATGCCCATCTGGATCAGCAGCGACCGCCTGAAGGGCTGGCGCGTCAATGAAGGCTTCCGTAAGGTAAGCTTTAAGCCCGGCGTGAACAAGATTCTTTATCGCGTGGAAAATGGATGGATCGACGTGGGCTATTCGCTCGGAATCCGCACGGCGCCGTAAGCCTGAGCGGCTTTCATTGCGATGCTATTACTTCGACCGGGGGAATCTGGTCACGGGTTTTTCGCAAAATTCCCTGATCGAAAAAATGGGTATCCGGCGTGGATGCCGTGGCGGTTCCGCAGGCGGCTGCCAGGCTAAGGGCTTCCTTTAGTATCTCTATTTCCCCGGAAGACAGTTTTTCTTCGCGGAGCATCTTGCCGACTTCTTGAGCGTTTCTTTTTTCGTCCTGAAAAAGCGCGCCCAGAAATCCCGCCAGAAAGGCGTCGCCCGCGCCTGTGGGCGAGCCACTTGCCGCAGGCGGTGCGACCCTTAAAACCAGGCCGCGCGAGATAAACCAGGCGGCTTGGGCTCCATCGGTCACCAGCGCCGCGCTGACGCCGCTTTCGAGCAAAGCCCTTGCCGCACTGACCAAACTTGCATCCGATTCGATCGGCTTTTCCAGGCAACGCTCCAGCTCTTCCCGGTTCGGCTTCACGATGTCGGGCCCGGCAGAGATGGCCTCGCGGAATGCGGCTCCATCGGCATCGAGCGCCACCAGGCAGCCCTTCTTCCGCGCGTCTTCCACCAGGCAGCGATAGGCATCATCAGGCAAGCCCCGCGGCATGCTTCCCGCTAAAATCACCGCATCGCCCGCGTCCATTTCTCCGCCGATTCGGGCGCGCAATTGCTTCCAGGCGGCATCGTCCAGGAGCGGCCCTTGCTGGTTGACTTTGAGTTGGCGATTATCGGCGCGGCTGGTAATGACGGTGTTGGTGCGGCTGTTGCCTTCGATGGGAATGGCGCGAAGGTCGATTTTTTCGGAATCAAGGAGGGCTTCGGCCAACTGGCGAAATTCCATTCCCGCAGGACCACCCAGTACGGCCAGACTGCGCGAGGAAGTCCCCAGCAAGGCCAGCACCACCGAAACGTTCACCCCCTTTCCACCGGGACGCTTGCGTTCGGCCAGCGCGCGCCGGGGCGATTCCCAGGAAAAATCCTCGATCTCCAGGTTCAGGTCGATGCAAGGATTCAGGGTCAGGGTCTTGAACATTACCATCCCTTTTCTATGCGATTGGCCAGTTGGATGGGCAGGCCGGCGGCGTTGATCTCTTTCTGGGTCTCTTCAATGGGATAATCGACACGGATGAAACTCATGAGGCTTTCCGTCTGGTCCACCAGGAAATAGCAGAGCCGCGCGTCCTGGTCGCGGGGCTGTCCGATGCTGCCCACATTGACCAGATAGCGATAGACGCCCTTTTTCTGGATCGTTTGCTGTTCAGGAAATTGCATCTGGCCCTTGTCGTCTTCAATCACGACAAAGGGCTGGTGGGAATGGCCGATAAAGCACACGGAATTCTGGAACGCTTCGAAACAGTCGTCCACGTCCTTCCGGGAAATCACGTAAGTCCATTCCGACGGCTTACAGGCGCTGGCATGGACAAAGGTGTAGTCGCCTGCATCAATCCGACAAGGCAGGGACGAAAGCCACTCGCGATTTTCGGCGTTCAGTTGATCAGCCGTCCATTCAATCGCCTGGCGGGCAATATCATTGAAATGCAACCTGTCTTCTTCATGGAGGCAGGCATAGTCATGATTGCCCAAAACGACGGGAATATCCATCTCGCGGACTATTTCACAGCACTCGTTGGGCCGCGGACCATAGCCCACAATATCGCCGAGGCAGAAATATTGTTCGATTCCCCGTGCCTGGGCGTCTTTCAGGAATTTTTGCAGCGCCGCCAGGTTCGCGTGAACATCGGAAAACACCGCAAAGCGGGACTTGACCTCAATACTCATAATCCCGTCCTGTCAATTTCTTCAGCTGCTCAGCCACATGCTTGCGAACAATGGCGCTGGGGTTATTGAGCGATTTTTCCAGGACCTTTACCCGCTTCCGCTCTTCTTCACTGAGTTCCTGGTCACCGGAATCTTCCTCTGCTTGTTCAGCGATTTCTTCCGGGACTGCTTCAGAACTGGCAGCAGCGGCGGCTTCTTCTTCCAGGGCTTCAGCCAAGACATCTTGCTCTTCCGTTTCGTCGGCTTCCACGTCTTCTATCTCAACGTCCTCACCCTCAATCTCCACGTCCGGCTGTTCGTCGGAAACTTCCGACAGGTCTTCCGGTTCCATCGCCTCAGACAAAGCGTCTTCGATGCCTTCTTCCGAGTCCGTGCGGTGGGCTTCCACATCGTTAAATGCTTCGTCGATAGCGGCATCGTCTTCCAGTTCATCGACGGGCGCGAATTCCTGTTCCGACTCACCCATCGTATCCACCACTTCGGGTTCTGCTTCGCTGGCCGGCTCTTCAAATTGCATCGAGCCGAGTTCCTCATCAAGCGAGGCGTTCAGGTCTTCCGCTTCGCCGGTCATTGGCGCTTCTTCTTCCTCTTCAGGCATCTCCATATCCTCACTGGACGAGGATATTTCTTCATCCGGAAAGCCCGCTTCCCCTTCTCCAGAGGCTTCCGACCCGAGTTCGGAAACAATGTCGATCTCGTCCATATAGGATTCCGCAAGATCAGGCTCTTCGACGGGTTCGGCTTCCACTTCGATCGGTTCTTCTTCGGCGGGAATTTCGCCTTCGATGTCAGACGGCTCTTCCAATTCAGGCATTTCAAGATCTTCGTCTTCCAACTCTTCCAGTTCCATCTCGGCTTCCGCGGGTCCGCCTTCGTCCAGAATCTCATCGGACAGGCTCTGTCCCTCGTCGGCTTCCACCGCTTCCATTACGTCGGTCGTGTTGCCAAAGACATCTTCTTCGCCCTCTTCGGCAAGATCCGGCTCCAGAGCCAGGTCGCGTTCGATATCTTCGCCGACCATTTGTTCTTCCGGCTCAAAGGTTTCGACGGGCGCGTCTTCCATGGCCTCCATATCCACAAGTACTTCACCGGTATCATCGATATTTTCTTCTTCCATGGCATTCAGGGGTATCGGTGCGGGACCGCCTAGCTGTTCCGGCTCGGCATCCATGACAGACTCGGAAGGCGTCTGGATAACGAAGGGCTCTTCCTCACCCATTCCGGCAGCCATACCGCCGATGTCGTCGCCCACGGGGCGGTCCTCGGGAACTTCTTCGCCTGTGAGGGGCATTTCCGAATATTCGAAAAGAATCCGGCTGATCCCCAGATGAATCTGATCGCCGCTTTGGAGTTTCGCTTCCTGCACGGGTTCGCCGTTCAGCAGGGTGGGGTTGACCTCGGACAGATTGCGAATGCGGAAGCCCGATTCGTCTCCGATGATTTGGGCCTGGTTCTGATCCACAAACCAATCGAGCAGGCGCAGCTTGCTTTCGGGAGAGCGGCCGATTCGCGTGACCCCGAGATGGACGCCGGCATAAAAATCCTTGTTTCCGGCAGAACGCACACGCAGGGATGCGGGGGCGCCTTCTTCGCTTTCTGATTCGGAAAACATAAAGTCCTCCTGCGGACCCGTTTCGTCCATGGGTGGCGCGCTCGGCATTTGCTCATCGGGACCCAGCATCACCGTTTCCTGAATATCATCGTATTGCGACTTGAACTCGGAATCGGGAGCGTGAAAGATCAGCACATGCTTGCCGATGATCACCTGGTCCTCGTGAAAAACCTGGGCGCGGACGACCCGTTTGCCGTTCACGTAGGTTCCGTTGGCGCTGTTCAGATCCTCAACATAATAGTGCCCCTGGTCCCGGATGATCCGGGCGTGTCGGCGGGAAACGCTGAGATTCTTCAACTTGATATCGTTGGCATCGCCGCGTCCAATTTCTATTTCGTCGCCGTCAAAGGTATAGCGATCGACTTCTTTTTTATCGAGTTTGACAATTATTTCGGCCATTGGTGATCACCTCATCGGGAATAGGAATTCTTATGCTTCAATGTGCACAGACAACGTGCCGGATTTTTCAAAACCCACAACTCCACCATACTCCTATCGTCATCTGCTATGCCACTACATTAACGGAAGTGCGCATAAAAGCCAGAAAAATCAGAACTTTCCGGCGGTTTCAAAGACTAAAGGCCAATCCTGGCGTTCCATAGGCCCCACCGGGGATCTCAGGCGGACTTGTCGTCCTCCTTTCGCAGGCAAACAGAATAGTCGCAATAGAATTCGGGGTCGATCTCCCGACTGTTGCGATAATAGCGCATTTCCAGGACGCAGGGATATGTAAGTGGCTCCACGATCCGCTTGACGAATTGTTCAGGATCGTAGTATCGGTGAAACTGGCAGCCGGAGGCGAATTCTTCCTTGATAATTTCCTGATATTGGTCCCCGCAATAAAAGGGAATCACCATCAGCTTGCCGCCGGGTTTCAAAACGCGAAAGGCTTCCTGCATGAAACTGGTGTCGCCGGGCCCCTCAAAATGCTCAAGGGAGCAATGCATGGTCATGAGGTCGATGGATGTGTCGTCGAGAGGAAGATTACAGGCGTCGCTGCCGAGGCAGGTGATGCGGGTCTTGCGTTGAAAAATGGCCAGGCCCTTGATGCGGGGAAAAGCAACGGCATGCTTTCCGGCGGGATAGAAAAGATCCTGACGGCTGACGCGGCAGGGATAGTTTTCGGCAACGAAATTCGGGAAGAGACTCAGGCAGCTGGCGATGTCCAGATACTCTTTGCGCGGGCCGAAGTCCAGAGCCTGCACCGTCAGGTAATATTCCAGGACTTTTTCGCGGGGCGGTTCGAATTCGGGCCAGGTGGAGCCGCCTGGGATGGTCCGATATATCTTCTCACGGTTTCGTACATAGGGCGAAAAACGGGCTTCAAAATTTTCAAAATCCGCCACGTCAATGGGGCATTCGTAATTTTCCACGGTCACATTCGGCCCGAAATCCAGGCAGTTGGCTGGGGCGGAGGCGGTCTGGTCCATTGGTAGCGGCTCCTTGGGGCATGGGGCTTATGGCTGCTTCGGTCAATCATCTTGAATTTAAACGGATCGGCCCCTTCTGTCAACCCCGCAAAAACCGCTCGCGCAGAAAGCGAAGGACGAAGGCCATGTTGCCGATGAGGTAGCGCTTCCAGAGTCGCCCCGGCTCCAGGCAAAGACGGAAGAGCCATTCCAGGCCGGTCTTGCGCATCCAGACCGGCGCGCGCGAACGCTGACCGGAAAAATACTCGAAGAGCGCTCCCACGCACCATACGGCAGCCACGTCAAGGCGTTCGGCATTGCGCAGTGCCCAGAGTTCCTGGCGCGGGGCGCTCATTCCGGCGATAACGATGTCGGCTCCAGAGGCGTTAATCTTTTCGACGATGGCTGTTTCTTCCCTTTCGGAAAAATATCCCGGAGCCGTTCCGGCAATCTTGAGCTCGGGTACCGCCTTGTGCCAGGCTTCGGCGGCTTTGTCTGCCAGGCCATCCTTGCAGCCGATCAGAAAAAGCCGTACATCCTTGCCGGCGCATTCCCGGCAGAAGTCGAGGATAAAGTCGCCCGCGTTGACACGTTCCGGCGTGGCCAGGCCCAGCATGCGCGATGCCCATACGACGCTCTGGCCGTCGGCATAGACGACATGAAATCCAGCCAGGGCCTCGCGATAGGCCGCATCACGATGGGCCAGGTTGGCGCAATGGGCGTTGATGTAACTCACCAGGAGGGTATCGATGGTTTCCTCGTCCCTGCGGTGGGCCAGGAATTTGCGGCGGTCAATGGAATATTGGGTGAGAATCTGGATAAGTTCGGACGTGAGTATCGGGCTCAGGGGCGTCTTGAGAAATCGCTCCCGGGTCGGGATGAGGATAGCGGAAGGCAGTTGGGCCATGGCTATTTTCTCTTGAACTGCCGGTCGAGCCGGTCCTTTTCCATGAGGATCATGGTCGGTCGGCCATGGGGGCAGGTGAAGGGCAGGTCGGCGCGGACCATTTCATTGATGAGTTTGACCATCTCGGCCTGGCTGAGTTTTTGTCCGGCCTTGATGGAGGCGTGACAGGCCATGCTGATGGTGATTTTATCGCGCAATTCGTCAATGCCGCTTTCGCCCTGTTTGTCGGTGCGGACGTCTTCGAGCACTTCCTGGACCAAACCGGCCACATCCACATCGTGAAAATCGGAAGGCAACGCGGTGACGCTGTAATGGCCCTTGTCGGAATCCTCAACCTCGATGCCCATTTCGCGCAGGAGGGGCAGGATCAGTTCCATGGAATCTGCATCGGCCGGCGGCACGTCAAAGTCGATGGGGATGAGCAGGGCCTGTGCGCCGGCTTTTTCGCGCGGGGCATTTTTAAGGCGGGTGTAGTTCAGGCGTTCATGGGCGGCATGCTGGTCGATCAGGAGCAAGTCTTCGCCCCATTCGGCAATGATATAGGCCTGACCCACCTGACCAAGCGGTTCGGGCGGCGGTCCTTCGCGCAGGGATCGCTGAGTGGGCGGGCCCTGGGCTTCGGGAGCAGGAGTTGTCTGCGGCGGCCGGGGCATTTTCGACGGCGGAAACATGTCCGGCGTGTCGCCCGATGTGCGCGGCATAATACGGCGTTCCAGGCCCGGCCGATAAGCCTGCACCCCTTGCGGCGAAAAGACGAAGGGCAAGGATGGATCAACTGCCCGCGAGGCATGACGCGGTGGCTGGGGCGACTGTGCCGGACGCGAAGGGCCCCGGGATGATGGCGGTGCGGAATGGTCCGATACCTTGCCGCCCTGTCGCGCCATTTCGCGCGCCGCTTCCCAGTCGTTGTGGCGGTCCGGTTCTTCTTCGGCGTCCATTTCAAGGGTCGGGATCAGCTTGGCCCGGTCCAGCGTTTCCGTAATCGCCCGATAGAGCAGGCCGCCGATCTTGCGCTCTTCCTCAAAACGCACCTCTTCCTTGGTGGGATGCACGTTCACGTCCACCTCGGTGGGATCGATCCGCAGGTCGAGGACGATCACGGGGAAGCGCTGCTTCATGAGCAGGCCCTTGTATGCTTCCTGGATGGGGAATGACAACTGCTTGGCGCTGATGGGCCGGCCGTTGACCATGAGATATTGCCAGCGACGGTCCTTGCGCGATGCTTCGGGATGGGCGATGTAGCCGCGCACACCGAAATTGCCACGTTGGAACTTGACCTCGATCAGCTTGCCCTTGACGGTGGAGCCGAGGAGTTCTTCGATGCGGCTTTTAAAGTCCTGTCCCGGTGGAAGGTCGAAGCGAACCTTACCTTCGCGAATGCAACTGAGGCCGACTTCGGGATGGCTGAGAGCCTGCTGGGTAAGGATTTCAACGGCTGCGTTGAATTCGGCGGCGGGGCTCTTGAGAAACTTGAGGCGGGCGGGTGTGTTGTAAAAAAGGTCGCGCACGTGGATGGTGGCGCCCGGCGCGGCTCCGACGGCTTCGAATTTTTCGATTTTACCGCCGGCGGCCATGAGGCGGATGCCGGAAAGTTCTTCGGCCTGGCGCGTGAGCAGTTCGAAGCGCGATACGGCGATGATCGACGCCAGGGCTTCCCCGCGAAAACCACGTGTTGCCAGATTTTCCAGATCGTCGAAAGTGCGAATCTTGCTTGTGGAATGCCGCAGCACGGCGCGACGGGCGTTGGCCTCGTCCATGCCCGTGCCGTCGTCGCGCACGGTGATGTTGCGCCCGTCCTGGCTCATCTCCACGCGGATGCGGGTGGACTCGGCGTCGAAACTGTTTTCCACCAGTTCCTTCACCACCGACGCCGGACGCACGATCACCTCGCCGGCGGCGATCTGGTTGATCAGGGT
>CAYWYC010000081.1:0-15179 GCA_964462565.1 uncultured Candidatus Sumerlaeota bacterium
CGCGCCAGCCGTGCCGGATTATCAGGGGACGAGTACGATTGCGGGTGCGGTGTGCGCAAGAGGAGCGGGAAGCGTTTCCCGCAAGATCAGTTCAGCCCAACTCCGCCCACCGAACTGTCTTCGCCCTCGTCATCGCCGTCGTCGCCTTCTTTGATAATTGTGATGCTCGGAATACCCGGAACGGTTCCGCGGTTCCCGGGCAGTTTCGGAGCAATGCCCATCTGGATATCGATCTCGTCCATAAAACTGAAAACATCCCGCTGCTCACCGGAATCATATTCCGTGTTATAGGGATCCTGCTCCATCAGGATCCGCAGGGAAAGCATGGCGTCGTGCAGGTCGCGCTGAATACTGACACTCAACTCGCTAAGGGTCTGGTAGCTATTCCGATAGATTGCACTCACTTCCATCACATACTTCGGTCCCAGGTGGCCACCGAGGCGTCCCTGAACCCGCATTTTATCTTCTGTCTCCGTATAGCGGCTTTGGGCCACATCCCCCAGGGGTTCGTCATGCACCTCATCATAGGTAAAGCCCAAACTCGACCACCAAAGCCGGTTGGCCGGCCGGTAAGAGCCACTCAGCGTGTATTGCAGGGTCGAGTCGATAAAGGAGCGGGAATCGGTGGGATGATACATCTGGGTCTTGGTATAGCTCACCCCGCCAGCCAGAGTCACCGTTTGCGCCTGGTTTTGCCAGTTCGAACTTGCGCCATACTCCGCCAGCTTTTCGTAGGGGTACAATTCTTCGTTTTGGATAAAATTATGATAGGCCCAGGTGTTCGCGTTTAAGCGCGGACGCTCCAGCTTATAGCGCAGGTTTGCGATCATGTTGTTTTCGCGGATGGGATAATAAAAGAGGTCGCCCAGGGTATGTCGGCTTCCGATTCTGGCATACCAGTCACCGATATGGTTTTCGGTGGTCTTGCGGTAATTATAATCGAGCGAGGCAATCAGCGCGTCGGTAAGGCGGGCCTGCAAATGACTCTGATAATCACCCCACACATATTCGTCCATCACGTCTTCGCCATAGTTAAAAGTTTCTTCCCCCACCAGAAAAGTCTCTTCATCCACCCAGCGCAAACCACCGGATGGGCCGCCGAAGGGGACGAAAATGAGGCTGTCATCGCCTTGTACCGGATCAAAATCCGACTCGTCAAAAAAATCATAATCATTTTTTGCCCGGCTTGCATGTCCAACTCCACCTCCGGCGCGATGGGTCCATGTCACACTTCGGGTCAAGCGCCACCGCCACATCAGCGCGTTGTACCATTGCGCCCCGCGGACGAAGGAATCGTCTTCCCTCGAAACCGTATTCAGGCCCTTGTCCAGGTTATTATACAGGTTCAATTCTGTTCGCAGATAAACGGGGAATTGATAAAGCCGCATCCAACTGGATGAAAGGGTACCCTGGGGCAGACGCATGCTCACCCGCCCCCAGCGGTCCGTATGCAGTCCCTCATCGCTTCGGTCGTCAATCGGTATATCCGGTTCTTCATCAAAGTCGCTCATACGGTCTCCCGGGTTTGAGAAATCGGTAATCCGGTCCCGGCCGATGCGGTCTTTCATGTCAAAAAGCAAACGCGCGATAAAATGATCGCGCCGCCAGGTCAGTGCCGAACGGATGCGTCGTTCCGTAACGCGCTTGCGCTGAATTTCTGAAACCGAGTCCAGGATTTCCCGGTACAAGTCGGCATCGCTGATATAATCAACATTGGCCATCCATTTGAGGCGGTCGGTAATGCGGGAAACATGATCCAGGCCGATCTTGTAACGTCGCAGATCCTCCTGCGGCTCATATTCGTGGCTTTCCTGCATGTACTTTTTCGCGTTCACATAGCGTTCGCTCTCTCGGTCATAGAGGCGATAATGGCTTGAAAATTTTTCCCTCGAATGTACATCCCGCTTATAGTCATCCATAAAAAACAAGTCGAAGGCGCCTTCGTGGCGGTTATAGTCAAACTGGTAGCGGTACTCCATACCCCCGCCGGGTCCGCGTTGGAAATAGTGGTGATAATAGGCGGTCAGGATGCCCTGGGACTGGTTTCGGTATTTGTTGTCGTTCTCTACCGAGGGCGTTTCCGTTTCATGCTTGAAAGTATAACCCTGGCGAATCCACATGCCCAACTTGCTGTGAAAGCCCATCCAGAAATACCAGGGCGAGGGCTCGCGCAGGGATCGCGAATAAACAGGCAGATAAAAAACCGGCACTTCCCAGATGCGCAGCACCGCGCCTTTTATGAAAACCCGTTCTTTCATGAAGATGATGATTTCCTTGGCCGACAGCCGATAATGGGGCACGGCCAGGTCACAGGTCGTCAGTGAAGCGCCCTGCAAAAGCACCTCGTCCTTGCTCAGCACCTGAAAGGAGGGATTCTCCCGGGTTTCTTTTTTGTCGTGAGAAAAATAAAGGGGCGCATAGGAGCCCGATGCCTTGTAGGCTTTGCCTTCATGTTCGAAAAAATTATAATACACCGAATCGGCGTACACCGCTCCATCGTCGCCCTGCAGGATGACATTGCCCGCCGCCTCGACACGACCGGAGCGCAGGTCCATCATAATCTGGTCGGCCGCCACCTTGTATCCGCGATACTCGATTTCCGTACGCGCACTGGCAAAGATGCGCCGGTTTTCCTCGATCAGGTTCAGAAAGCCGCTCAGCGAACGAATCCGGACGCGTTCCCCTTCGTCGCCGCTCTTCACTTCGGCATCTTCCAGGGGCAATGTAAATACCTCACCACCCAGCATCTGTTTCAATACCGACTTCGAGTCGTTTCCCTGGGCGGAAGGGCTGCTGATGGAATCATCCGTTTCAGGATCCCCTTCCTGCGCCCCAAGGGGACAGGTAAGCAAAAAGCCGATCACCACGAAAAAAAGCAGGCAGGCAATTGGGCGCGAAAAAACTTCCATGCGATTCTGGCTGTTTCCCAAGACGTATTCTCCCGTGGCTCGTATTCTGCCGATCAAGCGATAGAATCCCATCATCGATGCACCGTCCGATAAAACATAAAGCCCCCGACAAGCGCCAGGATCACGTTCGGAGCAAAAATAAGATAGGGGCCTATTTCGGGGCTCAGGCCCACCTTTTGGCGGGTCAGGATGACCCCGTAATGCATCACGCCATAATATGCAGCAAGCAGGCAAAAAGCAATAGCAACGCCAACCGACTTGCCGGAAGGACGAATATAGATCGCCAGGGGCAGTCCGATCAACACAAAGCAGATGCAGGCCAGGGAGATCGAAAAACGCTGGTAAATCTCCGCGCGCATAAACTGCACATCCTTGTTATAAAGGCGCTGGCCCTCCTCGTTAAAAAGAGGGCGATTCTCTTCACGGTCCTTGGCCAGTTCCTTTTCGATGGCTTCATTCAATTCATTCAACTTGTATAGAGAAACCAGGCTGCTCCGGCTCTGGCCTTCCTCATCCAGATTGAATTCCTGTTTCAGCTTGTCAAATTTCAGAATCCCGTAGCGATCATCCTCGCGATCACGCATAAAATGCACGGAGCCATTGTACAGTTCCAGGATCGCCTTGTGGTCTTCCTCTGATTCCGCCTTGGGATCAAAAGGCAGCCGAATCCGGCCCGATGAGGCCAGAAAAAGGGTCTTCATCTGCTCATCTTCTTCGGTACGTTGCGCGTTTTGACCGCCGCGCTCCCGTGCCGAAGGCATGCCCTTGATGCTCAGATACACATTTTTCAAACGCCCCGATTCCTGATCTTTTTCCTCAAAATACAAAACGACTTCGGCACCCTTCGTGCTCAGGCGATCTTCAAAACGGCCCGGTTCAAGCGCGTTCACCAACTGATATTTCAGCTCATCCACCAGGGCCAGGCCCTTTTGCATCTGCCCCGGCGCCCAGTACAGTCCGTTAAACAGGCTGAATCCGGCAATCAGAAAGCCAAGCACCAGCACGGGCAGGAAGACCCGAAACAGATTCACCCCGTGTGTCCGGAAAACACGCACCTCGCTATCCACTGTCATGCGGCCGATCCCCAGAAGGACACCTGTCAGGATCGACATCGGCACGGTCAGCACAAAAAGCGTCGGGAGAATATACCAGATAAATCGAAGCAGGAGATCAAAGGAGATCGCACCGGCGAGGTCCGTCGCTCTTTGAAACAACATCTGGATGAGGAGCACAAAGGTCAGCGTCATCATCGACATGATGGTCGGAATAAGCACTTCGCGCAGAACATATCTTTGCAGGATTTTCACAAATGGGAACTCTCAGGCCACACATAAAGATTTATCCCCGGGCTGCCGCACGGACACGAAACCCAGCTATTGTGGTGGAATGGTCCATATTGTCAAGATTTTTTCCTTTCGACAATCATCAAAAAAAGGCATGATAGTTGCAAAGAAAGCATTTAGCCGCCATATTGCTGAAAATCTTTCCAGTAATAATGGGCAAAAGCGGCAAATTCGACATTGGAGCCGGCCAAAACGATCTGGCAAACAAAACGGGGAGCAGATACACATGGACCTGAAATGCATCAAGTTCGCAATCATCGCCATGGGAATGGCGGCCATCTTGTCAGCACCGATCCATTCCACCGCTCAACATAATTCCGCTCCCACCACCTCCACATCTTCCGCCCTGCCCGAAATCTCCGTGGGGCCCATCGACATGACGGAGGAAAAAACCGAGTCCGCCCAACCCGACGCCGTGGCCACTCCGCACACAAAGATCGACGACCGCCTGGCCACCTATTCCAAGATCAACGTCCTGCCCATTATCCCCATTACCAGGCATTATTACAGCTTTGACGAAACCGAAGGCAAACGCGCGCAGGACACCCTTTCCGGACAGGACGCCTATCTCATGGGCGAAAACATCCGCCGCGCCACGGGTTTTCTCGATTCCGGCATCCTGCTCAATGGCCGCAACGATTTTGTCAACCTGGGCTGTCTCGATATTGCCGGAAACGACTTTACCCTGGCCGCCTGGATCAAGCCCCGGGCCGTCGTCGAAGAAAATTATCGCATCATCATCGCCAAGGAACGCGCCTTTACCAACCGAAACCGCTTCCGCTTTTATCTGGGCGACCGCAACCTGCTGGGTTTTGCCATGTCCGACGAAAAAAACCGCGACCGCCTGCTCGTGGAAAGCCCCAAGGAAATGATCGAAACCAACCGCTGGACCCATGTGGCCGTCACCCGCTATGGCCCCCACTTCACCCTTCTCGTCAATGGCGAGATTGTTGCCGAAAAAACCGTGCACGGCACCCTGTTGCATCAAAACCAGGTGGACATGCGCATCGGAGCATCCTATCCGCGCACGGGCAGCCACAAGGCCTTCCGCCCCTTTGAAGGCCTTATCGATGAAGTCCTCATCCAGCAAGGGGCCATCTTTTCGATGGACCTGCAAAAGCGCGTCCAGCAGGACAAAAAATACGGATGGCGCAAATTTGCCGAATGGAGTCCCATCCAGGTGGAAATGTACTGGAAGCCCTGGACAGCGCAGGCCGGAGAATATGTCAACGAGGCGGGGAAATATGAAATGTTCTTCCATCAGTTGCAGGGCCACGGGAGCCTGGAAATACGCGGATTGAAAGCCTGGTCCGGAGCACAGGACGAGATACCCATCGAGTCCAAAGACGATCGTTTCTATCACTATACCTTTCAGATCGAGGAAGCCCCCGACACGTTCCTCATCACGTCGCAAATGCGGATGCAGGAACGCCACGATTCCATGGGTGAAGTCCTTATCCGACGGCTTGGCGAGGATGGCGACGTTCCCGGGACCAATAAAAAAGCCGATGCCGATTCGAAACAGGCGCAGGAATAAGCCCAGCGGCCTATGGATAAAGCCCCCACCGTCTCTGTCATTATCCCCGTATATAACCGTCCCTGGTGCATCCGGCGCGCCGCCGAATCGGTGGTGGCGCAGGACTATCGCCCCATCCAACTCATCATCGTGGATGACGGCTCCACCGACGACACGGGCGAATTTATTGCCGCATTCGAAGCCAAAAACCGCGACCGGGAAGGGCTTGAGGTGCTATGCCTGCGTCAGGAAAACCGGGGCGTCAGCGCCGCGCGCAACCTGGGCCTGCGCCATGCCAGGGGCGAATATGTCGCCCTGCTCGACTCCGACGACACCTGGCAGCCCGAAAAAACATCCCGCCAATTGCGCGCCCTGATCGACGAAAAGCTCATTATCAACCAAACCGGCGAGGCCTGGATTCGTCGCGGCAAGCGGGTCAATCCCCCCAAGCGCCTCCTGAAAAAATCGGGAGACATTTATGCCCAGAGCCTTGACCACTGCGCCATCAGTCCTTCGGCCGTCCTGTTCCGAAAAGAACTTATCCGCGAAGTCGGCGATTTCGACGAAGCCTATCCCGCCTGTGAAGACTATGAGATGTGGCTCCGCGTCACTGCCCGATATCCCGTGGGCCTTGTTCCTGATCTGCTCATGACCAAATACGGCGGACACGAAGACCAACTTTCCGCGACCATACCCACGCTGGACAAATATCGCATTCATGCCATAGTCAAAACGCTGGAGTCGGGAATTCTGACCGAGGAAAAACGCCGCCTGACCCTGGCCGAACTGCAGCGCAAAAGCGAAATCTACATCCAGGGCTGCCTGAAACGTGACCGTGAACAGGAAGCGCAGAGGGTGCGCGAACTTGTCGCACCCTATTCAGACCCTGTGTCCGACTAAGCCGATGCCCCACACATAGCGGGTGTGTTTTCAGTTTTTATTGCGATTCTCGAAAGCCTTTCGCGTTAAGCCAGAATCGAATATGTGGTGTTTTATCCACAGATTTCACAGATGTTCGCAGATGTAAAAGCGCCAAAGGCGCGCCCCATCATAGCCTGGGGTTTTAACCCCAGGAAGATAAAGCCATACAAGATCGAGGGCTGAAGGCCCGACCCATATACGGAATACAAGAAAGGCTTTTGAGAATCGTTCTATAGTTTTTGTTCGCCCTCTTCGAGGATGGGTGTTGTAAGGCAACGCCTGTCCTCAGGTTCCCTTCGGTCACCCGAGGCTACCCATGGTTTGGCTTCTTCGAAGCCAGGCAGCCAGATTATCGACCAGGCTGCTCAAAAAAGGTTCTCCACATCCGGGCAACAACCATCCTATGCAAATACAGGAAACGCCCCGCATGCCTGAAAAGCAGAAATTTCCTTGCAGTATGCCGCGGGGACCTCTAAAATTTTAAGGGTGGCAAAGGGGTCATGCGTTTTTATCCGAAAAAATCTGCTAAAGCGCTTACCCACCATTAACATGCAGCAGGCCGCAGGGCCGGGACCGCCAGAACGCGATCCTTTTCACGAGCCATAAGAGAAAGCCACCTTCCTGGAACTGGATGCTCCCACCGGGATGGCCAGACCTTCGGCAGGCCCTGCCCCCTGAAAAACCTGTTGCGCATATTGCCGGGCTGGAGTCTGACCGTGGCGCGAAACAAGAATAATAGCAAAAACAAACGCACTAGCAAAAAGGAAGCCCTTTTCTGGGGATTGCCCGTGGATAAGTGGCGGGAAATAGCCGCCTTCTGCCTCCTTTCCCTGGCCGTATTGCTTTTGTTTGCCCTTATCAGCGAAGACGCCGGAAAATCCTGGATCGGCGCGGTCGGTCATGGCCTTGCCGGGATCAGCCATTTCCTGGTGGGACGCTATGTGGCTTACGTCTTGCCGGCCTTGTTCATTCTCGCCGGTATCCATGCCTTTCAGGGACGCATTCCCTTTCATCCCCTGCGCAAGATTGTCGCCGGAATGCTCATCCTGCTTTCCCTGTGCGGCATGTTTGCCCTGCCGGCGATTCTTTCGGCAGGCATGGAAGGACGCGGCACGGCCTACGACATGGGTGGAGCCATCGGCGGTTTTCTTATCAGCCGCGAAGGTCTGGGAATATCAAAATATCTCGGTCCTGCCGGAGCCTGGATCGTGCTGGGAGCCGCTTTTCTGCTGGGGATCATGCTTTCCACGGAGTTTCTCTTCACCGCCTTTATCAGTCGCATGGTCGAATTTATCAAGCGCCAGTACCAGGTCTGGAAGCAGCACAAGCCCGTTGCCATCCTCAAGTTCAACCGCGAACGCCGCGCCGGCTCGAGCGTTTTCCCCAAATTCGGCAATCGCGAAGCCCCCGCGCTCGAAGGCCCGTCCCTGGACATACGACCTAATTCAATCCGCTTTGACAAAAAAGAACAAGACATAGAGCCGGAACCGGATAAGGAAAGGGCCAAAGAAGAAGCCGAAGAAAAGCCGGAAGAAAAATCGGAACCGGATATTTTCCTGAACATCGGCCCGTCCAAAAAGAAGAAAGAGGCACCGCCTGAACCCATGGGCATGGTGCAGACGGAACTGGACTTCAGCGCCCACGACTTTGAAAAACCCTCGCTCGACCTCTTCAGTCATCCTCCCGAAAGCGACCACCACATGGACCGTGAAGAGGTGATCCAGATCAGCGGCGAGTTGGAAAAGTCTCTCGGCGATTTCGGCATTTCCGCCAAGGTCGTCGGCGTCACCCAGGGTCCCGTGGTTACGCAGTACGAACTCGAACCCGCCGCCGGGGTCAAGGTGAAGTCCATTGAAAATCTGGAGAAGGAAATCGCCATGGCCCTGCGCGCCAAGAGCGTCCGCATCCAGGCGCCCATCCCCGGCAAGGCCGCCGTCGGCATTGAGGTGCCTAACCGCAAGGTGACCTCGGTCTTTTTCCGCGAGCTCATCGAGACACCCGAATTCCTGAGTCACAAGTCAGCCCTGGCCTTTGTCATCGGAAAAAATATTTCAGGCGAACCCGTTATCTGCGACCTGGCCACCATGCCGCACCTGCTCATCGCCGGAACCACGGGCTCGGGTAAGAGTGTCTGCGTCAACGGCATTATTTCGTCATTCCTCTTTCGCATGCCGCCCGACAAGGTCAAGTTCATCATGATCGATCCCAAGCGGGTGGAGTTGAACGTCTATTCCGATATTCCACACCTGCTGGCTCCGGTGGTCAACGAACCGCGTCAGGCGGCGTCGGCGCTGATGTGGGCCGTGCAGCAGATGGAAGAACGCCTCAAGGTTTTCAGCAAGATGCGCGTCCGCAATATTGACGGCTACAACGAAATCATCACCGGAAAACGCAAGACGCCCAAGGGCATCGACATTTCCGAACATAAGGCCCTGCCCCACATCGTCATCGTCATCGACGAGTTGGCCGACCTCATGATGATCGCGCGCAAGGAAGTGGAAGACTTCATCGTGCGCCTGGCCCAGATGAGCCGCGCCGCGGGCATCCACATGGTCATCGCCACGCAACGGCCTTCGGTGAACGTTCTTACCGGCCTGATCAAGGCAAACTTTCCTTCGCGCATCGCCTTTCGCGTGTCGGCCAAGGTGGACTCGCGGACGATCCTGGACATGAACGGCGCGGAAACGCTGCTGGGCCGGGGCGATATGCTTTTCTCGCCCGGCGGCATCAAACCCATGCGGCTCCAGGGCGCTTTTCTCAGCGATGCCGATGTGGAAAAACTCACTGACCACCTTCGCGCACAAAAGCCCGAGGAAATCGAACAGACCGACTTTTCGATGGTTATTCCGGAATCCAATGGAGACCAGGCCGCCGATGATGGTATTGTGTTGGGTGGTCATTCGGAAGACGCGAAAAGCGGCGACAGCGCCGGAGATGAAGGTGCTAGGGTTTCCGTCGATCCCGTCAAGCCCGTCGGCCAGGTCGAGTTTCCGGAGTTGGTCCTGAATGATGAAGTGGACGAAGACGAAGAACTCTACGAAAAAGCGCTGCGCATGATCCTGGAAAGCGGCAAGCCCAGCGTCTCCATGATCCAGCGTCGCCTGAAAATCGGCTTCGCCCGCGCCGGACGCCTGATGGACCTGATGGAAGAACGCGGCATCGTCGGCCCTTACCAGGGCAGCAAGCCGCGCGACCTGATCGTGGAAGATCCCGAGGCCCTTTTGCGCAGGCTCAATGAAATCGAACGCGACCGCGCGACGGGCAGCGTATAATAAAGCAAAGCAGGCAGACTTGGATATATAGCATGAGTAGTGGCAGGCCCCTGAAACCCTTTGATCTATCGGAAATCCGCACCTTTTCGGCGCGCGAACGCGGCGGGCGTTTCGATCCGAACCGCTTGGCGCGTGTGCCCGATGTGCGCAAGTCGCTGGACGAGTTTTTCACCACCCTGCCCAAAAGCGGCAAGACCGGCGAACTTCACGATCTGGCCGAACATATCATTGTCGCGGGATCGAATCGAAAGCAGATTATTTTCCTGATCGACGAGCACACCGTCGAAGGCGGCCTTGCGCCCCTGCTGATCGAACTGATGCGTCGCGACCTGCTCACCCACATCGTCATGAACAGCCGCTGCGCCGTCATGGATTTTGAAACCGCCTTTTTCGGACATCTGCCTGAAACGGAACGGCAGGACCTGCGCGAAGGGATGCGCGGCATGGCCCGGGAAACGGGTGAATGGATGAACACCGTGATCAACGACGGCTCCCGTCGCGGCTTCGGCATCGGCCATTCGCTGGGGCGCGGCATCCTGGACCGGCGCGCCGCCTACGATGAATACAGCATCCTGGCCCACGCTTCCGCCCTGCGCGTTCCGGTCACCGTTGCCGTGAGTGTCGGGGCCGACGTCATCCAGCAAAGCGCCCATACCGACGGCTCCTGGCTCGGAAAGGCCGCCTACAAGGACTTTCAGACCCTCACCGGTTATATCACCAACCTGAATCAAGGCGGCGTGGTGCTGGACATATCGCGGTCCAGCAATTTGTCGGAAGTTTTTCTGAACAGCCTGAACATGGCGCGGAACCTGGGGAATGAGATCAGTAATTTCGTAACGGCCCGTGCCGGAGAATCGGCAACCGTTCCAGAAACCCAGGCCCCGCTGGCCAAGGCGGTCTGGGACGGCGGGCGATATTTCGATTTCAACCTGCCGCTGGAGTTTTTCATGCCCCTGCTCTATGCCGCCACCATTCGGCTGCTGGCATGATTTCGGGCATGGCCCTTAGAAAAGCAAAGTCATGAAAATCACCATCCTCGGATCAGGCACTTCCACCGGCGTTCCCGTTATCGGATGTGACTGCCCCGTGTGCCGGTCCGATGCCCCGGAAAACAAGCGGCTGCGCTCGAGCATTTATGTGGAAAATGGCGATGATAAAATCCTGATCGACTGCTCCAGTGACTTTCGCCAGCAGGCGCTCCGGGCGAAACTTCCGCGCATCGACGCGGTCTTTCTGACCCACGATCATGCCGACCACATCAACGGTATCGACGACCTGCGCCTTTTTAATTTTATCCAGCGCAATCCCATCGACCTCTATGCCCGGGAAGACGTGGTGGAAACGGTGAAACGGCGCTACGAATACTGCTTCAATCCGCGCCAGCTCGGCGGCGGCGTGCCGCAGCTGAACCTGCGTCCCCTTTTGCCGGGTGAGACGGTCCAACTCAAGAGCACGGCCATTCAGGCCATCCCCATCAAGCACGGTATTCTGGACATTTTCGGATTTCGTATCGGGAAAAGATTCGCCTATCTGACCGACTGCAGCGAGGTGCCCGAATCCAGCGTTGAACTTCTGGAGGGCGTAGAGGTGCTGGTGGTGGACGCGCTCCGCAAGACGCCGCACTCCACGCATTTCAGCCTGAGCGAAGCCCTCGACTTCAGCCGCCGCATCCAGCCCCGCCAGACCTGGTTCACCCACATCGCCTGCCGCATGGACCACTTCGAGACCAACGAAGAGTTGCCCGACGATGCCCAGCTCCTGTACGATGGACAGGTAATCGAAGTGAATCATGATTGAGGAGCCAATAGCGTCGGAACAGAGCCATTCGAGATTTTTTTGCTTGTGGAAGGAAAAAGGCCTGCATGTTCGTAGTAAGCTCCGTGAGGAGCGTCAGATTGAATGAGGCCCCCCATTCAAATAAGAATCCTTCATACGGATGACGGCCCTCAGGGGCCTTACTACAAACCAGGTTTCAGCGATTTGCCTTCGAGTGCAAAAAGCAGAACAGGGAAAAGCCATGAAGCAGATTTGTGAGTCCTGCGGCAAGACTATCGAAAAGCCGGAAGTCGCTTTTCGCCTGAAGATCGACATGTTTGCTGATCCCACGCCTCCCGAAATCACCCTTGAAGACATGGATCGTGATTTTTCGGCTGAACTGCGTGAACTGGTTGAAGGCATGGATGCTCTTGATCATAAAGAAGCCGAGGACGAAGTTTTTGAATCCTACCTTTTCACCCTCTGCTCCAAATGCCGCGGGCAATTGCACAAACTCCTGAAAAACAAAACCCTTCCGCTTCCCCGCGAAGACGAGGAAGCAGAAGGGCTCGAATAATACAGTTGGACCATCAAGCCTACCAGAGTTCCATATAGCTGTGCATGCCTTCCGTCCACTGGCCACTGCTGAGATCATAAAGCAGATAAGACATCCATTGTCCCGATGCCAGCGTGAAGTCCAGGTTGTCGGCTCCGGCGGTGCTTTTCTGGGCCGCCCAGTCTCCGACGCCATAATTCCACGCGCCGATTTCGTAAGACCCCGCCGCGCCGGCGCTGATGCTCTGGGTCTCGGCAAAAACCGGACTCGCCGATGGCGCACCACTCACATATTTCCGCTCATGGGCCATGGCTGGCACGGTGTTCGAAGGCGCAACCCACTGTTCCTTCAAAATATAATTGCCACCGATCCAGGCGCCGTTTGCCTCGTCATAGAGCAGGACGGCGATCCAGTCGTTGGCGCTTGCCTCGAATTCCAGCACTGCCGTCTGGTAGTCCGTGGCCGTACCCACCCATTGGCTGCTGGTGTAGTTCCAGGCTTGCAAACTCAGTTGCGCGTCCGACGTGGCCCGGACAATCTGGTTCGACGTAAAGCGCGCCTCCGAAGGTCCGTTCGTGGTAATGCCAAAGATGCCGTTCAGCATGTCGGGATCGTTACTCTTATAGGTCAGCGTCTGGTTTCCCGAATCCCAGCTGGCGGCCAATGGCTTCCATGTTCCGTCGATCTGGTACACACTCAGGCCCGGAGCCGAACTTGCCCCCGCGACATTGAAAGTGAGAGAACCGGAATCGGCATTGGCCCGCAGGTGATAATCCACCCAACTGACATAAATCTGCCCGTTCAGAATATCCGCGGGCGGCGTGATTTGATTCAGGCTGGAAACGTCGGTGCATTTCAATGCGCCCACCGCCGCGTTTGAAACAGAAGAGCCGCCCGAGGCCATATTCACCGTCATCGCGAGGCCGATGGTGGAATCCCAGTTCATCGCGCTTGCGGGCGACGCACTCACGCGCGTTGCCTTCACCGTCACCGGCTCGTTCGCCAGGAAGGGCGAATAGTTCACGGTCGATCCTGTATGGGGATCCCATTCCAGAATCGAACCACTGCTGCCGCTGATCGCCTGCAGGTTCGGTCCTTCCGCGGCACCCCAGAAGTTGTTGGTGAAATCCATCGCCACGCCATCGGAATCGTTATACATGGCCCATTCTCCGGGCAGGCCGATGCTGCATCCATGGCCCGATCCTCCGGCGCCCTCGTTCACGAAGATGCTGTAATAGCGCGTCGAAGTATCGGCGCCATTGTTGGCGATATAACAGTTTTGCAGTTCCATGTTCGTCGAAGCGCCATAGGCCAGCAGGCCGGTTCGCTGATTTTGCAGCACACCGCTCAGGGCCATCTTTGCGTTGCTACCGTTCTTCATCTCCACGCCGATCAGGTTTTCAAAAATCAGGTTGCCCATAAAGGAGGCATCCGACGAAGAAGCATCGAAGCGCATGCCCGTGTCGGGTGCGTCGATGCAGATGTTGCCCATCACGCGGGCCGGAGAACTGTCAGGCACCAGAATGTTGCAAACGATATTTCCCACGCAGGTATTGCCGATGACATCCACGCCATAATTCGCGAAAATGCCCTGATGCACGCTTTCCTGAACGAGACAGTTGCGCACGGTGCCGGAGGGACATTCGTAGAATGTGATGCCCGTGTTCAAAGCGCGAAGCACCTGACAGTTTTCGATGATGCCCGTGGACCGATAATAAAAGATGCCGTCTTTCTGGGCATCGGTCACGATACAATTGGAAACGAGCACATCCACGGCATTGGCCGCATTCACAGCGCTCACGTTCGGGCGGATAAAGTTGCAATCCCGCACAATACCCGTGCCCGGCGGGGTTGATGGCTGGATATCCACGGCATTCTGGAAGCCGGTAAAGGTGCAGCCGTCCACCGTCACGCTGCCGCCCGTGTTCACGGCAATTCCGCTGCCAACGCCGTCACTGAAGGTACTGTTCTGGTCCACGATCACATCGCCCGAGCCGATCTGGATCGCATAGTCGGCCCCGGTAATCGTCACGCCATGCACCTGGCCGTGGCCGGTCTCGTAGAAGTTGATGCCGATGCCACCCGATCCGGAAATGTTCATCGTCAGGTTCGAAAGATGGGCCTCCGAGTTGATCACACTGATGGCGTTGCCACCGGTCTGGGTCACCGTGCCGCCATCCCAGACCACCTTGCCCTGGCTGATTTGAAAATCGATAGCGGCGTTGCTGATGCTCGTGTCTGTCAGGTTGATCGTGGAGTTGGGATCGCCCAGAATGCCATAATTTCCATTGTTGATAGTCACATTGGTCAGGTTCAAGGTCGATGCGGAAATATAGGCTCCCGGATTTTCACCGGAAGTATTGATCGTCAGGTCCGATCCTGTCAAAGTGCTCGACGTGATCGCTGTCAGCCCCGTGCCGTTGTGGTTGATTGTCAGGCCGCTGATCGTAAGCGTATTGCCCTCACGAATCTGCAAGCCGCCGCCGGTACAGTTCAGGGTCGCGCCATTGCCCGTAATCGATCCCGATTCATAGAAAATATACCGCGCATCCAGCGTATAGGTATTCGCCGGATCAAGGGTAACATTCTTGTTCTCATCCAGCAAAGCCTTCAGGTCCACTGTAGCAGCCTGGGCAAGCCCCATCGGCATCAGTAAGCCGATGCAGCATATCAGCATTATCCAAGCCTGTCTTTTCGCCAAAACCCGATCCATTTTCATATCTCCTTTATCCCGATGCAACTCAATCATCAACAGGAGCTAATCCCTGCATGCATGAACATTCATTATTATACTCCTATCTATTATCGAAAAAGAAAGCGCCCAACTGAAGGTTTTTCGCCAGGATTTTGCAATATGGACAAGATGGATTCGCTTCCCATAATCCTGTAAATCTTGTTAATCCTGTC
>CAYWYC010000082.1:0-2011 GCA_964462565.1 uncultured Candidatus Sumerlaeota bacterium
ACCTGGGGTTAAAACCCCAGGCTATTATGGTCCGCGCCTTTGGCGCTTAAAGCATTGTTCCCCATACGGCTTTGCTAGCCGGCCTTATCTTTCCGGGATTGAAATCCCCGGCTATTATGGAGCGCGCCTTTGGGGCTTTCGCATTCGCGTAATCTGCGGATAAAATGCCACATATCCGATTCGGAGTCTAAGCGACAGACTTTTGAGAACGACTCTGATGCATGCATCCATCGCAGGCACCTTTACTTTATATATAATATAAAGCCCTTTGCCAAATTCTTTGTTGGATTTTTTGGATAATTCTGTCCACGGTGCTCCCCTATTTGGCTTGACAGGCGGCGGGGAAATGCCGGATACCATATTCTATGGAAGGGCTTCAGAAAAATCTCAGCGGGAAAATGGTTCTGCTCATGCTGGTGGTACTGGCGCTTTTTGTCAGTTCCATCCCCATGCTGTGGGGCTATTTGCGCACGCCTGATGATTGCATTTACCAGTGGTGCAATGACCAGAGCGACCAGAATACCTATTTCGCGAAAATGCGTACGGGCTATCGGGGCGACTGGCTGACTCTCAACCATTTTTCCCATGAAATGCACCGGCCGGTTTTGTGGCAGCCTTTCTACACCTTTCTGGGGCACATGGCGCGGTGGTATCGTCTGGGCGTGGTAAGCCTGACGCCTTGGGATCCACCGGTGAGTCAGACTTTTCCCCTGATCTTTCATGGGGTCCGGCTGGTGCTTTTGCTGGGCTTTTGCCTGGGGCTTTATGCTTTCACGGGGCTTTTTCCGTGGGGGCCTAGGGAGCGTCTGGGGGTTTTGGCCCTTTTTCTTTTTGCGGGAGGCTGGAGTTTTTATGCGCCCACGCTGGCGGCGCATACCTTGTATTCGACTTTTTTCATGCCGCATTTTGTTCTGGCGCTGCTTGCCTTTCTGGGGGCCATGGCTGCCTGGATCATGGCCATGCAAAAGCGGAGAAGCGATGCATGGGCGTGGGTTCTTTCTTTGGGCTCGGGTTTTGTGACGGCGTGGATTCATCCCTATAACCTGCCGACGCTCTTTATTATTGCCCTGTGTCTGTTGGGTGTAAGTTGGCTGGTCTGGAGGCGCTTTCCCTGGAGGCTTTTTATTACGCTGTCGGTCTTTGGCCTGGGTGCATTGCCGGGGGTGGCATATACGCTTTGGATGATCCGGGCCGTTCCGACATTCAACGCGATTAACGAAATCAACGTGCTGCCCTGGCTGAATCCCTGGGATCCGCTGATCATGGTGGATGGCTTTCTGCTTGCGTGTCTGGCGGGGATTCCTTTTCTCTGGAGAAAGCGGCAGAATCCTGCCTGGCTGGCTGTGGGAGCCTGGATGGCGGGTGGTCTGGTGGCGGTTTATCTGCCTTTGCCTTATCAGCGCCGCCTGATCGAAGGCTGGCCACTGGCGCTGGCCCTGGGAACGGCGGCGGCCACGCGATACTGGCTGATCCCCTGTATCTACGGCAAAACGCGCAAGCGTCCGCTTTCGGGCTCCGCGCGCAAGAAAGCCGTGATACTGGCCTACAGCGTAGTGGTGGTGGCGCTCCTGCCCAAGACGCTGTGGCTGATTTATGAGGATTGTAAATTTGCGGAAAGGCCACTGTCCTATGTGGAAAAAGACAAGCTCGCGGCCTTTAACTGGCTCGAAGCCAACAGCGATTGGCGCGACGTTGTCCTCTGTCGCGAAAAGACGGGGAACCGTCTGCCCTGGTTTTCGGGGAATCGCGTCTATTGCGGCCACTGGGGCGAAACCGTCGATTTCGATCGAAAGCGGCAATGGGTCCAGCGATTCCAACGGCTAGATCTGACTGAAAGGGAATTCGCCGAGCGTGTGCTGGAGGCCAGGATCCAGTGGCTTCTGTGGATCGAGAAATCGGAGCCCGCCGGTTCCGCGATTCGCCGATTTGCCCCGGAAATATTGGGCGATCCCCTTTATGAGCGCGATGGTATCCTGATATATCGTCTGAATCTGGATGCCGCCGCCGCAAG
>CAYWYC010000082.1:2111-15108 GCA_964462565.1 uncultured Candidatus Sumerlaeota bacterium
GCTGGTATGTCTTGCGCCTTTGGTGCGAAAGAGAGGGCGTACGTTTGCAACATAAAAATCCCGATTCCCGCACCATTGGGGCTTTGAGGAAGACAAGAGTGCTTTTTTTAGAACGATTTATAATTTTCAGGAAATCCTCTGATAAAATATCAAGCCGCCCAATCATGTCGTACCCCCTTCTGACATTTCGTACCGATGGCCTTGAAAATTTTCGGGCGCTGTGTTTTACTCGAAGTAGTATCCGGTCCGTGATGGCCGGAGCTTTATATCGAGGAAAGAAAGACGGAAGGTTTCTCTTCCAGGACGTTTTCTGGCGGGGATACCGAATGAGTGCATTATGAGCGATAGCGAAAAAATATATCCGGATACTCAGGACGAACAGGAGGAAGTGCGGGATGCCGAAAACGCCTGTCTGCCTGTCGTGCCTTTGCCCGATGTGGTGATTTTTCCGGACAGCATATCCCCTCTCTTTGTCGTGCGTCCGCAGTCCATCGCCGCTGTCGATGAAGCCGCCCTGCATGAAAACCAGATTTTTCTGGTGACGCAGAAATCGGCGAATAACGAAAATCCCAAGACGGAAGACCTGCACATGGTGGGGACGGTGAGCCAGATTCTTCAGGTGCAGCGCATGCCCGATAATTCGGTTCGCATTTTTGTGGAGGGCATGACGGTGATGGATGTGGATGAGTATTTCGTCGAGAAAAACTGCGTGATGGCGGATCTTTCGAAGCACTATTATAATTGGGATGTGGACGGGCGACGCCTGACGGCCCTGAAGCGCGCCCTGCTCAAGCAGTTCGAGACTTACGCGCGGCTTTCCGAACGCATCCCCGAAGACCTTTTCCTGAATATCAAGAATATCGACGAAGCGTTGACCTTGACCCATGCGATCACGAATTATTCGAGCCTGAAAACGGAAGACAAGCAGGCGATCCTGGAGATGAACGACATCTCGGCCAAGTTCATGCACCTGTCCAAAGTTTTCAGCGTGGAAAATGAACTGCTTTCCATGGAAGGGAAAATCCTGAATCAGGTGAAGAGCCAGATCGGGAAAAACCAGAAGGAATATTTTCTGAGCGAGCAGTTGAAGATTATCGAGAAGGAACTGGGAATCGGCGGCGACGAGGATGTGGAACTGGAAGAGATCCAGAAGGACATCAATGAGTCAAAGATGAGCGAGGAAGCGCGGAACAAGGCCCAGAAGGAGTTGAACCGGCTTTCGCGGATGGCTCCCATGTCGCCTGAATACAGTGTTTCGCGTAGTTATGTGGAATGGCTGGTGGAGTATCCCTGGCAGGTGCGGACCAAGGACAAGCTGAGCCTGAAGCGCGCCAGTGACATTCTGAACGAGGACCATTTCGGCCTGGAAAAAGTCAAGGAACGCATTCTGGAGTACCTGGCTGTCTTGAAACTGGTCAAGGACTCCATGCGGGGCCCGATTCTTTGTCTGGTAGGTCCGCCCGGTGTGGGCAAAACCAGCCTGGCGCGATCGGTGGCGCGGGCCTTGGGCCGGCAGTTTGTGCGTTTTTCGCTGGGTGGCGTGCGGGATGAGGCCGAAATTCGCGGCCATCGACGCACCTATGTGGGCGCGCTGCCGGGCAAGATTGTGCAGATGATGAAGAAGGCGGAATCGGAAAATCCGGTGCTGCTGCTGGATGAAATCGACAAAATGAGCGCCGACTTTCGGGGCGATCCGGCTTCGGCGCTGCTGGAAGTGCTTGATCCGGAACAGAATAAAAATTTTAACGACCATTATATGGAAGTGGACCTGGACCTGAGCAACGTTCTCTTTCTGACCACGGCCAATACGACGGACGGAATCCCCTGGGCCCTGCAGGATCGCATGGAGATTATCCGGCTGCCCGGTTATACGCGTGATGAGAAACTGGAGATCGCCAAGCGTTTTCTGGTTCCGCGCCAGATCGAAGCGCATGGACTGAGCGACGAACTGGTGGAGTTTCCCAAGGATGGTCTGGAATTTATCATCGACCATTACACGCGCGAAGCCGGGGTGCGAAATCTGGAGCGGGAAATTGCCGCACTGGCGCGCAAGACAGCCCGAAAGATCGGCGGGAAACGCAAGAAAACCAAAGTCGAACTGTCACCCGAAGAAATCCGCTCGCTGCTGGGTCCGGTGCGTTTCAAGGACCTGGCTCGCTGGCATGATCCGGAAGTGGGGGTGGCGACGGGGCTGGCCTGGACGGAAGTGGGCGGTGAGATTCTGGATGTGGAAGTGTCCACCATGCCCGGCAGCGGCAAGCTGACGCTTACGGGCAAACTGGGCGACGTGATGCAGGAATCGGCCAAGGCGGCGGTCACCTATATCCGCGCCCACAGCGAAGAACTTGGAGTCGATCCCGACTTTCACAAAAACCTGGACATTCACATCCACCTGCCCGAAGGGGCGATCCCGAAGGATGGTCCTTCCGCCGGAATCACCATGACCACGGCGCTGGTGTCGGCGCTGAGCGGTCGTTTTGTGCGGCGTGACTTTGCCATGACAGGGGAGATCACTTTGCGGGGCAAGGTGCTGAAGATTGGCGGCCTGAAGGAGAAAGTGGTTGCCGCCCATCGCCAGAAAATAGAGACCGTTATTATTCCGGAAGATAACGAAGACGACCTGGAAGACATTGCCAGGCACATTCGCAAGGATTTGAAGTTTGTCCCCGTGGGCACGATAGGCGAAGTGCTGGACAAGGCTTTGCTTCCAAAGGGACAGACGCAGGTCGAAAAGAAAAAAACCGGCGGCAGCAAAAAGAAAGCCCGCAAAAAAACCAAACGCGCCAGCCGGACATCTCAGCGCGCATAGTCCAACAGAATTCCAGGGAGATGGCATAACTTTTCACGCGGAGCCGGTAGAGGCTTGGCGCTCGTGGAGGAGTTTGTCGAGCTCTTCGCGAAAGGCGGTGAGTATTTCGGCTTCGGGGCATCGGCGGATGATTTCGCCGTTGCGGAAAAAGATGCCCCGTCCCGCTCCTCCGGCGACGCCCAGGTCGGCATCGCGTGCTTCGCCGGGGCCGTTGACTTCGCATCCCATGACGGCGATGTGGATGGGTTCGTGGACTTCTTCGATAATTTGCTCCACCGATTCGGCGAGGCTGATCACGTCGATGGTGGTGCGGCCGCAGGTGGGGCAGGATATGAGGACGGGTTCGTTCTGGCGCTCTCCCATGGCCTGAAGCAGGCGGAGTCCGACGCGGACTTCTTCTTCGGGCGGGCCGGTCAGGGACACGCGAATCGTATCGCAGAGGCCGTCCATGAGGAGGATGCCGATTCCGGCCGATGACTTGACGACTCCGGTGCGGATGGTGCCGGCTTCGGTGATGCCGACGTGGAAGGGGTAGTCGCATTTTTCGGCGAGGAGGCGATAGGCCCGGACGGTGGTAATGACGTCGGAGGCCTTGAGGGAAATCTTGGTGTCGTGGAAGTCGAGTTCCTCAAGGATACGCAGGTGGCCGAGTGCGCTTTCGACCATGGCCTCGTGGCGCAGCATTTCGCCGGACTGGACTTTTTTCAGGAGCGGCTTTTCGAGAGAGCCGGCATTGACGCCGATGCGGATGGGTACGGCGCGTTCCCGGGCGGCGCTGACGACTTTTTCGACATGATCGCGGCGACCGATATTTCCGGGATTGATGCGGAGTGCGGCGATTCCGGCTTCGAGCGCGGCCAGAGCCAATCGGTGGTCAAAATGGATGTCGGCGACGAGAGGAATGGCGCAGCCTTTCACGATCTCCGACAGAGCTTCGGCAGCCCTGGTGCTGGGGACGGCGAGGCGTCCGATTTCGCAGCCCACTGCCGCCAGCCGTTCCAGCTGCGCGAGGGTGGCGTCGATGTCCTCGGTGGGTGTGTTGCACATGGACTGAACCGACACGGGCGCGCCACCGCCCACGGCCACGTGTCCGATTTTGATTTGGCGAGTTTTGCGTCGGGCTAGCATGGCAGGGGCGGTCCTAGCTGAAGAATCGGATGATGATATCGTTAAATGAAATCAGGACCATGAGCGTGACGAGGATCACCCAGAACACCGTCAGCACCGGGACCAGGACCTTTTGCGGTATGGGCCTGCGTATGATGGACTCGATCAGCACGATGACGATAAATCCGCCGTCGAGCACGGGAATAGGCAGCAGGTTCATGACGGCGAGAATGATGCTGATGGCCATGAAGAGATAGAGGTATTCGGTGAGTCCGCGCTGGGCGCTCTCGTAGGCCATAACGCCGATAGCAATCGGTCCGCCGAGGTTGCGACGAATCTGACGCTGGCCGGATTCCTGGAAGAAGTCGATAGTTGTCGTGATAAGTTGACCGGTGAGGGCGACGGTTCTCTTGGGCGCCAGCAGGATCGCCTGCCAAAGGGGCATGCGATTTCGTTCGCCGGTTTTGGGAAAGCCGCCGTAAATGCCGAGTTGGCCTTTTCCGGGGGAATCTTCCATGGCTTCAAGTTTCGTGGCCAGGAGGAGGCGCTTCGAGCCGCGCTGGACTTCCAGGGTCACAACTTCATTCGCCTTATCGCGTACAATGCCGGTCATCTCGTTCCAACTGTCCACGGGTTCTCCATCTACAGCCAGAATAGTATCATCCTGCTTGAGGGGCTTGCGCTTGAGTTCCTTGAGTTCGGGCAGGGGGCCGACTTCCATGCCGGTCTCGTAATTATCGGCAACGAGTCGCGCGCGGAAGGCGGGCGAGCCGGGAATGACCGCGCCAACGTACGCTGGTCGAGGCGGCTGGAAATGCATGGCTTCCTCCTGATTTTTCAGGAGTTTTTGTGGAATGGGCAGGCTCGTTGTATCGCCGTTGCGGTGGATTTTTGCTTCGACCGCAATGTCCTTGTCTTCCGCCCCCGGCTGAGAGGCTGCGCCAAAAGCGCGATTCATCGCGACGACCACGTCTTCCCAACTGTCCAGCTGGTTTGCGGCGACAGAACCGGCGACGCCCGCGGATGGATCGCGCACCGGCTCAGACTCCGGCGCGATGCTGGAGGTGTATCCGATTCCGCTGTTGGGCTCGATGGCGAGGATTTCGTCGCCGGATCGCCAGCCGAGCTCATACCATTGGGAGGTGGGGGGTATGCTTTCGATGCGATTGGGCAGGTCCACGGTTTCCGGAGTGCCATGCCAGAGGATGAAGGCCATAAAGATGATGGCGGAGAGAAAGTTCATGGAGACGCCGGAGGCCAGGATGGCAATACGCATCCAGCCGGGCTTGTTGCGCATGGCGTCGAGGTCTGAGGTGATGGATTCTTTTTCTTTTTGCTTGGCGTCGGCTTCTTTTTTCTCCGTGCTTGCTTTTTCTTCTTCTTCGGCTTCTTCGTCGATGCCTTCGACCATGCCCTTGAGTTGGACAAAGCCTCCGAAGGGGATCCATCGCAGGGAATATTCGGTGCCGCGCCATTTTTTGGCCCAGATAACGGGTCCGAAGCCGATGGCGAATTTGGAGGCGCGTACGCCACAGATTTTGGCCATGATGAAGTGGCCGAATTCGTGAATAAATACGGCAAATCCGAAGAGAAAGGCGGCCCCAATCAGGCCGATAATTTTAGGCATAATCATAGGTGTTCTTTTCCGCCATTTCGCGCGCCTTGGCATCCCATTCCTTGAGGGTCTCGAGGTCGGGGTGGGCGATGGGCTCATGCTGGTCCATTGCCGCGCGAATAATTTCAGGGATGCCCGTAAAGGGAATCCGGTTTTCGAGGAATGCCGAGACGGCGACCTCGTTGGCCGCGTTCAAGACGGCCGGCATGGTGCCTCCCTTTTCCGCCGCTTCGTAGGCATAGGAAAGGCAGGGGAAGCGCTCCTTGTCGGGAGCCAAAAATTCCAGACTGGATAATTTTACCAGGTCCACCGGTTCAAACTTGTTGGGTACTCTTTCGGGAAAGGCCAGTACGTTCAAGATGGGCAGGTACATATTGGTCTGGCCGAGCTGGGCCAGGATCGATCCATCGGCATATTCCACCATGGAATGGATGCTGCTCTGGGGATGGACAACCACCTCGACCTGGTCGGGCCGTACGCCGAAAAGGTGGCATGCTTCGATCACTTCGAAGCCCTTGTTCATGAGGGTGGCCGAGTCGATGCTGATCTTGGGTCCCATGTTCCAGGTGGGGTGGTCGAGCGCCTGCTCACGGGTGACATTCTGCATGGCCTGGGCCGACATATCGCGAAAGGGACCGCCCGATGCGGTGAGAATCAGGCGTCGGATGCGGGTGATGTCGTTTCCGGTGAGGCATTGGAAAATGGCGTTGTGTTCGCTGTCGATGGGCAGGATTTCGACGCCGCATTTCAGGGCGCGCTTCATCACCAAATCACCTCCGACGACGAGGACTTCCTTATTGGCGAGGGCAATGCGCATACCGCATTCGATACCGGTGAGGGTGGGGAAGAGTCCCACGGATCCCACCGTAGCAACCACAAGGATATCGGCTTCGTAACTGAGCAGCATATCGACGAGGGACGATTCGCCCGCCAAGACCCGGGTTTCGGGAAAGCGTCCGGCGAGTTTTGACTGGCCGGCGGCTTCTTCGTCGGCAATGCAGGCCACCTTCGGACCAAACTCTTCGATCTGCTTTTCGAGCAGTTCGGTTTTCCGATTGGTCGTGATTCCGACCACTTCAAAGCGATCCTTGAAGTCGCGGATGACATCGAGAGTGCTGACGCCGATGGAGCCCGTGGAACCCAGGATAATGACTTTCTTTTTCATGCTTTTTCTGTCCTTATTTTTTGAAATCGGGGGACACGCGTACGAATTTTACATAAAAAGACTCTTGCCTGTCATCAGTTCAGGCTTGGGCGGCTTGCCCATCATTTCGAGCACGGTCGGGGCCACGTCGCCCAGAACTCCGTCTTTGCGGAGTTTGGCGTCTTTGAATGCTTCGGACACGATCATGCAGGGCGTGGGTGTGGTGGTATGCTGGGTGTCGGGACAGTCTTCCTCGAAGTTCCACATGCGTTCGGCGTTGCCATGGTCGGCGGTCACGAGCGCCTGTCCCCCGGTTTCGAGGATGGCTCCGATGACGAGTTTGAGGGCCTTGTCCACGGCTTCGGCGGCTTTTTTGGCGGCTTCGATATCGCCGGTGTGGCCCACCATGTCGCCGTTGGCGAAGTTGCAGACAATCAGGTCGTACTTGCCGGATTTGATGGCCTCGGCCAGTTTTTCGCTGACTTCGGGGAGGCTCATCTCGGGCTGTAAGTCGTAGGTCGCCACCTTGGGCGAGGGAACCATGATGCGGTCTTCGCCGTCAAATTCCTTCTCGCGTCCGCCGCTGAAGAAGTAGGTGACGTGGGCGTATTTTTCCGTTTCGGCAATGCGCAGTTGGGTCATGCCGGCATCGGCGACGATCTCGCCCAGGGGTTTCTCCACATTGTGCGGGGGAAAAGCCACCGTGGCATTCAGGTCGTCTTCGTACTGGGTCATGGTGGTCAGTTCAATATCCAGGTCTTCCACGCGGTCGAAGCTGTCAAATTTTTCATCGACCAGGGCATGGGACATCTGGCGCGCGCGGTCAGGTCGAAAGTTGAAGAAGATGGCCTGGTCGCCGGATTCAATCCTGCCGACGGGCTTGTCGTTTTCATCGACGATGAGGGTGGGGGTGACGAATTCGTCGGTCTCGTCGCGGTCATAGGCTTTCTGCATGGCATCGACGCCGGACTTGGCGGTGTGTTCGGCTTCGTTGCGCACCATGGCGTCGTAGGCCTTTTTGACACGGTCCCAGCGCTTATCGCGGTCCATGGCGAAGTAGCGGCCGGAAACCGTGGCCACCCGGCCCAGGTCTTCCTTCTGCATGGCGTCTTCGAGTTCCTGCATATAGCCCTTGCCACTGCTGGGGGCGGTATCGCGGCCATCCATAAAGGCGTGGAAGATGACGCGATCGGAAGGCATATCGAGGGACTTGGCCAGGCGGAGAATCGCGAAGTAATGGCGGTCAATGCTGTGGACGCCGCCGTCACTGACGAGGCCCATGAGGTGGAGTTTGGAGCCATTGTCACGGGCTTTCTCGATGGCCTTGACCAGGGCCTCGACGCTCTTGAGACCGTCTTTTTCGATTTCCTTGTCGATACGGGTAAGGGGCTGCCAGACGATGCGTCCCGCGCCGAGGTTCAGATGGCCGACTTCGGAATTGCCCATAATGCCTTCGGGCAGGCCCACGGCATTTCCGCTGGTAGAGATGGGTTCCATGGGCCAGGTCTTGACCATTTCATCCCAATAGGGCGTATCGGCCAGGGCGATGGCGCTTTTTTCCTTTGGATAATCTTCGGGGATAATGCCCCATCCGTCGAGTACGAGCAATAGGGTCGTCTTTTTTTTGTCAGCCATTATTTATAATCTCCTCAATTTTATTCGCTTCGTCTGAGCCGTGGATCATTCCCACAGGCATACCTGAGTTTACCTATCATAAAAGGCAAATCTCTTATTGTCAAAATCATTCTCACCCTTGGGCGGGGTGTTGCCGGATTTGGCATGTCAGGGGCGACGCGTTTCGGCATGGAAAGCACGCTAAAGCGCGCTTGTTTTTTGGGGTAGGCAAGTCCCTCCAGCTAAAGCCGGGGCAAACAAGAGCCTGCTGAAGCAGGCTGACAGCATACGCGCCGCCAATATCTCGTGGCCGTCAAGTTTTTCCCACAAAACCCTTCCCTTGCGGGTTGTTTATTATCTTTTGTCCAAGGCCTTCGAACTTTGCCTTGGCCTTTGGCATTGACTCGAGTGTGATTCCTGATTTCCGCCAGAAGTCGCAATTTTGATATGGCCTGGAGAGAATGTATGTCAAATTTCGGAGTAGCCCCTGGCGGGCGGCCTGGTTCTTATTGCTTTGGGAATTCGATTCCGATTGCGATTTATTGACGGAAAAACCAGACAATATGTGCTATCCCAGATATTCCGCGCCGCCAAGGCCCGAGGGATGCATCCGAGGCGGTCGTCCGGACAAGATAATTCTGGAAAAATATCCTTATTGTGATACGATGAATAGACTGCTCTTGGGACGCTGCTTCCCGGAAAGGCAATGGTGCCGAATATGGCTGTATTGGCTCCGATTTTGATAGTAACAGGCCTGGGTGCGATTTTTGCCCTGCTTTACCTGATTGCGAACAAGAATAACGATGATTATCTGACGGACTCGCAGCGGGCGGAAATGCGGGCGCATTGTCGGAGTTGCACGATGGCCGGGGCCTGCATGGGTCACAAGTTTGACCTGGATGCCAATGAGGATTTGCCCTGTGATGAGCAGCAGAATGCTGAGGAGCGTTCGAATTAGTTTGGTTCAATATTGCCTGTCATGCGCTGAAATTGCTTGCGAGCCTGTGCGGTTTTGGGCAGGATGTGTGCGAATGGGTATGCTTGGGCATCAAATCATTTACTGTTGAGGACTATAGCGATGTGGATAGTATATTTGACTCCGGCCCTTGTAATGGGGGGTCTGGGATTAGGAGTGGGGGTTATTTTGTTTGCCGCTTCGAAGAAATTCGCGGTGAAGGAAAATCCTCTGGTGGAAGAAATTAACGAGGTCTTGCCGGGCACGAACTGCGGGGCCTGCGGTTACGCGGGTTGCCGCTCGCTGGCGGAAGCCTTCGCGGCCGATCCGTCGCTGGATGCTTATTGCCCGGTCGGCGGTAGCGATGTGGCCGAGAAGATCGCGAGCATTCTGGGTGTGGAAATGAAGGCCGCTGAGAAAAAGGTGGCGCGGATTTTGTGTGGGGGCACGACGGATTGTGCGTCACGGCATGGGGTGTATGAGGGGATCAAGGATTGCAACGCGGTGGAACTGGTTTCGGCAAGCCCCAAGGTATGCACCTATGGCTGCCTGGGCCTGGGGACCTGCGTGAAGGCATGCCCCTTTGACGCCATCGAAGTGGTCAATGGCGTGGTCCGCGTCAATGAAGAGGAATGCACAGGCTGCGGCGTATGCGTGAAGGCCTGTCCGCGTGACTGTATTGAACTCCAGGGCTCCAACAAGACGATCTGGGTGGCCTGTCATTCGCGGGACAGCGGCGCGCTGGTGCGCAAGTATTGCTCCGTGGGATGCATTGGCTGCAAGAAGTGCGAAAAGAATTGTCCCACCGGTGCGATTACCGTGGAAAACTTTTACGCCCATATTCGGCAGGAACTCTGCAACGATTGCGGGAAGTGCGTGGAGCTTTGCCCGACATCGGCCATTCTGACCAAGCACCAGAAGGAAGACGTGGAAGATTTCAAGAGCGGCGTGGCCCAAGAAGAGCACACGGCTGAAGCCGCGCAGAAATAAGAGGAGCAACGAACGAACGTGAGTCTTATATCGGATATATCCAAAGGCATTAAAACTTTCAAACGGGGTGGCGTGCATCCCGACGAGGCCAAACAGATTACCGAGGAATGTGTCATTGAGATCTTGGCAGCGCCCGATATTGTGTATATTCCGCTGAGCCAGCATATCGGGGCTCCCTGTGAGCCGCTCGTGAAGCGGGGCGACGAGGTCAAGGTGGGGCAGATGATCGGCAAGGCCGACGCCTTTGTGAGTGCGCCGATTCACTCGTCCGTGAGCGGCAAGGTGCAAAAAATCGACCTTCATCCCCATCCCCTGGGATCGCGCGGGCAAACGGTGATCATCCAGAATGACGGCGAGGAAACGTGGGACGAGTCGATCAATCTGGATGCCGAACTTCCGGTGTTGGACAAGAAAAAAGGCAAAGAGTATCTGGGTAAAATTCGCGATGCCGGGCTGGTGGGTCTGGGTGGCGCGGCCTTTCCGACCCATGTGAAACTGAGCCCGCCGGAAGATAAAAAAATCGAGGTTTTTCTGGTGAACGGCGCGGAGTGTGAGCCTTATTTGACGGCAGACTATCGCGTGATGCTGGAGCGTTCGCGGGATGTGCTTTTCGGGGCACGTATTATCATGATCGTGCTGGGGGTGGACCAGGCGGCGATTGCCATCGAGGACAACAAGCCCAAGGCGATCGAAGCCATGCGCGAGGCCATTGCCAAAGAAAATTCAGCCATGAGAAAAATCGGCGATATCGGCGTGACCGTTTGCAAGACGAAATATCCCCAGGGCGGCGAGAAACAGCTGATCAATGCCGTGCTCGGGCGCGTGGTTCCCAGTGGCAAATTGCCCATGGATGTGGGCGTGGTGGTGGCGAATATCGGTACCTGCCTGGCCAGCATGGAGGCGGTCACTTATAACAAGCCGCTTATCGAGCGTGTGGTTACGGTGGCGGGAACGGGGATTCCGAATCCGCGCAACCTGCTGACACGCGTGGGTACGCCCTTTGAGGCATTGCTGAAGGCCTGTGGTTATGATTCTCCGCCGGAAGGCAGCAAGTTGATCATGGGTGGTCCCATGATGGGCAAGGCCCAGCGCGATACGATTGTGCCGGTGGTGAAGGGTACGTCGGGCCTGGTTGTGTTGACACCGGAAGAGGTGGAGCACTTCGGGCAGCGCCCTTGCCTGCGGTGCGGTCGATGTGTGGAAGTCTGTCCCATGGGCTTGATGCCCTCGCGGCTGGGCAACTTTGCCGAGAACGACGTGCTGGAACCGCTGAAGGACCTGGGCATCATGGACTGCATCGAATGCGGATCATGCGCCTATATCTGCCCCTCGCAGCGGCATCTGGTGCAATGGATTCGCATGGGCAAAATGAAACTGCGCGAGAAAGACAAGTAATACTTCTTTGATCTTCATATAGAATTCAGTCAGAAAAAGCGGAAGAGGAAACGCGAATGTCGGACGAAAAAAAACCTAACGAAGACCAGCAGGCCGAAACCAAAGGGGAGGCTGCCTCTGCCCAAAGCCCCTCCCCCGAAAAACCCAAACCAAAACCTAAAGCCAAGCAGCCCGAACCGGCTCCTTCGCTGGTCCTTTCCTCTTCTCCCCATGTGCATACGCCCGAGTCCATCGAGAGCCTGATGTACACGGTCATCCTGGCGCTGCTGCCGGCCTTTATCGGTGCGGTGGTTTTCTTTGGCTGGGACGCGCTGCGCGTCACGGCGATTACGATTGCCAGTTGCATTGTGTTCGAGGCGCTGTGCCTGAAGATGATGGGAATGGCTGATCGTGATTTCAAACGCACCCTGTTCGACGGCAGCGCGGTTCTGACGGGGCTTTTGCTGGCGATGAACCTTCCGGCAAACGCGCCCTGGTGGCTTTGCATTGCCGGTGGTTTTGTGGCGATGGTGATTGCGAAGCATGTCTTTGGCGGGCTGGGCGCGAATCCCTTCAACCCGGCGCTTGTGGCGCGTATCTTTCTCTTGATCGCCTGGGCCAAGCACATGACCAGCTGGCCGGTGCCCCGGTTCTTTTCCAGCGCCGCCACGATCAACTCCGACGGCCTGACAGCAGCCACGCCGCTGGGGATTATTTCATCGGCACAGGATCCCGAAGCCGGACTCGAAGCGGTGCAGGCGGCCTTTCCCCTGAGCCATCTTTTCGTTGGCAACATCGGCGGCTGCCTGGGTGAGACATCGGCCCTGCTGCTGCTGATCGGCGGTGTTTTTCTCATCGCGAAAAAGGTCATCCGATGGGAGATTCCTGTTTTCTTTATCGGCACCATGTTCATTTTGAGCGGCATCGCCTGGCTCATCAAGCCGGAAGTGGTTCCGAATCCCTTCTTTCACATTTTCGCGGGTGGACTTTTTCTGGGCGCTTTCTTCATGGCAACGGATTATGTCACCTCGCCCATGGCCACCAAGGGCATGATGATCTTCGGCATCGGCTGCGGCGTGATTACCTTCGTGATCCGCTTTTTCGGCACTTATCCGGAAGGCGTCAGTTTTGCCATTGTCATCATGAACAGCCTGGTGCCTTTGATCGACCGGTACTGCGTGCCCAGTATCATCGGAATTGAAAAAGGCGAAAAGGCCCCGGCGTAGGTATCTTTCATCGTTAAAAAATGTACCGCCGGCATCTTGCCGGCAATGGTTCCATCAGGAATGCCACTTGGAAGGCTCCTTGCCACCAGGATGGTGGCGATACGTTATTTATCATATAGTCCGCAGATGGAATGAAGTCCGCTACTCAATTTGAATATGCTTA
>CAYWYC010000083.1:0-14915 GCA_964462565.1 uncultured Candidatus Sumerlaeota bacterium
TATCAGTATGAAGGATCAAGGAATGTGCAAAGAAATGCGGGTTAGTCTTGAGAATGGCGATTTATTTTGATATAGCTATGCAAACGCTTGTGCCGCGAGGAGATGGAGTCCTTGTACCATAGAACCCGGGAGATGAATCAATGACACTGGAAGCCGATGTTCAAAAACGTGTAGATGCCTGGATGCAGGAACCTTACGACGAGGCTACCCGTCAGGAAGTGCGGAGCCTGGTGGATGCGGGCGACGAAAAAGAATTGTATGATCGTTTTTATACGGATCTGGAGTTTGGGACCGGAGGCCTGCGCGGTGTGATGGGCGCGGGCACGAACCGGATGAATAAATACACCGTCGGCCGCGCCACCCAGGGCCTGGCGAACTATATCCGCAAGACCCTTGGCTATGACGCCGAGGTATCAGTGGCGATTGCCCATGATTCCCGGCTGAAGTCCGACGAGTTTTCCCGCGACGCGGCGGAAGTCCTCGCGGCAAACGGGATCAAGACCTATGTCTTTGACGCCCTGCGCCCGACGCCGGAGCTCAGTTTTGCCGTGCGTTATCTGTCGGCAACGGCGGGGATCGTGGTAACGGCCAGCCATAATCCGAAGGAATATAATGGTTACAAGGTATATTGGAGCGATGGCGCGCAGATCGTCCCGCCCCATGACACGGGCATCATCGACGAGGTCAAGACGATTGCCGACTACAGCGAAGTCAAGCAGACACCTTATCAGGATGCGCTTAGACAGGGCCTGATCGAGGCGATCGGTGTGGAAGTGGATGAGGCCTATTACAAGGCGATCCTGCCTTTATCAATCCAGCCGGATGTTTGCAAGTCCGAGGGCGAGAAACTGAACATCGTTTTCACGCCTCTTCATGGCACGGGTGTCATGCTGGTGCCGGAAGCATTGAACCGATGGGGGTTTCAGAATGTGAAAGTCTGCGAGGCCCAAAGCCAGCCGGACGGAAATTTCCCCAACGCGCCTTCGCCCAACCCCGAAGAGCCGCAGGCCCTGGAAGCGGCTATCCAGACCGCCAAAGAAACGGGCGGCGACCTGGTGCTGGCGACCGATCCCGATGCCGACCGCGTAGGCGTGGCCGTGCGTGACGGGGATGAGTTTCGCCTGCTCAGCGGCAACCAGTTGGCCTCGATGCTGGTCGATTATGTACTCAGCATGCGCAAGAATCGCGGTTCCCTGCCGCCCGATGCCCGGGTGGTGACGACCATCGTAACAACGGAACTGATCACGGATATTTCGAAAAAGTACGGTGTGCCGGTAGATATTACACTGACGGGTTTCAAGTGGATCGGCGAGAAGATTCACCAGTATGAAGAAGCCGGTAAGGGCAAGTATATGGTCGGTGGCGAGGAAAGCTACGGCTATCTCATCGGTACCCATGCCCGAGACAAGGACGCCGTGGTGTCTTCCTGCTTTATTGCCGAGATGCTGGCCGACAGTGTTTCGAAGGGGGAGAGCCTTCCGGATCGCCTGAACCGCCTTTTCAAGGAGTTCGGCATTTACGAGGAATCGCAGATTTCGATCAAATTCCCAGGCGCAGAAGGCAAGGGCAAGATGACCGGAATCATGGCGGACCTGCGCAAGAATCCGCCGGAAGCCTTCGTTGGCGACAAGGTCATCGAAGTGACCGACATCCTGGAAGATGAAATCCGCGAGTTACCCGATGGCAAGGTTATCGGCCAGACGGGCCTGCCCAAGTCGAACGTGCTTGTTTTCCGGATGGAAAGCGGCAGCCGCGTCATGGCGCGGCCCTCGGGCACAGAACCCAAGATCAAGTTTTACTTCAGTATCTGCGACAAAAAGAAACTGCCCATTGCCAAGGATGACGAATTGGATAAGCGCAAGTCGGCCTTGTCGGACTTCCACGCGAAGGTCCGTGAAGAACTCCAGAAGATGGTGGAGGCTTAAGCACCAGCGTTTGGTTTCGCGCGCTATGATGAAATGAAACAAGCATGAGCAAAACCCCTAAAGCCGCTCAAAACCCCCTGATACTGATCCTGCTGGGATGGCTGGTTCCCGGCGCGGGATATCTGCTGCTGGATCGCAACCACTGGCGGCGCGGCCTGCTATTCATGGTCGTAATTCATCTGACCTTTATATTCGGCATCCTGCTGCATGGTGGTGTCCTGACGATGAGTTGGAACATGCGGGACCCCAGTTTCAGCATCGTAAACGGTTTGACCTTTGTCATCCAACTGGGCGCGGGGTGGATGGCCTGGATTTCGCTTTTGGCTTATTCGGCGGGTTGGGAATGGCTCGCGGCCAATGATTCCCACGCCTATTATGAATTGGGCAGCTTTTATTGTCTCGTGGCGGGAGCGCTCAACTATTTTGTCGTATGCCACAGTCTGGACCGCAGCCGCAAACACGCCTTCGAAATGATCGAAGAGTAGGGGAGTGGTCCGCAAATGATGGTCAGCAGGAAGGAAAGAATCATCTCGTGAACTCGGGTACCATATTCGGCATCCTCAATGTCATATCTCTCATTTACCTGACAGCAGTGGTGGCCCTGGTGATCGGCTTGCAGGAAGCGGACGACCAGGAGCAGCCGATGCGGCATGTATTGGGATGCTGGATGAAATTGCTGGGCTGCCTTCTGGGGATCGGAGTGGTGGTGTACCTGCTGAGCCTTTTTGGCGGTTGAGGATGATAAATATAAACTAGATATATTCAAGGATAATATGAAATGCGTTTGAGAAAATTCGGGAACACGGGAGCAGAAGTATCGGAAATCGGAATGGGCTGCATGCGCTTTGCCGATCCGGAAGACATCGACGGCATGGCGGAAGTGGTCTATCGCGCCTTTGAGAAGGGCGTCAACTATTTTGACACCGCTCCCTATTACTGCAACGACAAGAGCGAAGACATCGTTGGCGCCGCCGTCAAGGAAATGAAAAAGACGGGCAAGAAATTTTATATCGCGACGAAGACCGGTACGGGAAATGGCAAGGATGTACGGCCCCAGCTTGAGAATTCGATCAAGCGTCTGAATGTGGATGCGATTGATTTCTATCACGTGTGGTGCCTGGTGCGTCCGGGGCAACTGGAAGAGCGTAAGACAAACGGCGTGCTCGATGCTTTCAAAAAGGCCAAGGAAGATGGTCTGATCAAGCACATTTCCGTCTCCACCCACCTCGGCCACGATCAGGTCGGCCCCATGCTGGATGCTGCCGACGGCATCTTCGAAAGCATGCTGATCGGCCTGAACGCGTTGAACTTCACCATGCGTTTGCCCGGCGCGCAGGCGGCTTATGAGCGCGGCATGGGCGTGGTTACGATGAACAGCCTGGGCGGCGGTATGCTGACGGATCACCCGAGCCGCTTCAATTACCTCAAACGCGACCAGGACGAAAGCATCATCGAACCGGCCCTGCGTTTCAACTTGTCTTTGAAAGAAATCAGCACGGCCCTCGTCGGCTTTCGGACCGTGGACGACGTGGATAGCGCCATCGAAGCCTATAACAAGATTTCGCTGCTTACGGCGGAGGAGATCGAAGAACTCAAGAAGACCGTGCTCGCCCAGAGCGAAGAATTCTGCACCCAGTGCAATTACTGCCGCGACTGCCCGGAAGATATTCCGGTGCTCAAGTTTATGCAGTCCTACAACAACAAGATTCTCTATCCCGACGAACCGAAGCGGGTGCTGAACCAGTTGAAGATGCACTGGCAGATTCGGGATATTGCAGAAGTGCTCGAAAGATGCACGGAATGCCGCAAGTGCGAACGTGTCTGCACCCAACACCTGCCGATCTTGCAGCGCTTTGAGGAAATCAAGGAAATGGCGCGGGCAGACGCTTCTTGATATCAAGGAGTTTAGCCCACGGGGCTTCAAGTAACGCGAGAATAAGTGAAAGGCGTTTTATATGGCGAAGCAAAAGGACTTTGAACAGGGCATCACGCCCCAGTCGGAAGACTTTTCCAAGTGGTATGTGGACACCATTCTGAAGGCCCAACTGGCCGACTATTCCTGCGTGCGTGGTTGCATGAACATCCGCCCCTACGGCTATGCCCTGTGGGAAAATATCCGTGACCAACTGGACAAACGCATCAAGGAAACGGGCCACGAAAACGCTTATTTCCCGCTCTTCGTGCCGGAGTCTTTTTTGAAGAAAGAAGCGGAACACGTCGAGGGCTTCGCCCCGGAAGTGCCTTGGGTGACTCATGTTGGCGAAGAAGAACTCACCGAACGCCTGGCGATTCGCCCGACATCGGAGACGGTAATCTGTGCCGCCTATTCCGAATGGATTCAATCCTATCGCGACCTGCCCCTGCTGATCAATCAGTGGGCCAACGTGGTGCGCTGGGAAAAGCGGACGCGGCTCTTTTTGCGGACCTCGGAATTCCTGTGGCAGGAAGGGCATACCTGCCATCGGACCGAAGAAGAAGCCCGCGAAGAAACCATGAAGATGCTCGAAGTGTACCGGGAATGCTGCGAAAACGAAATGGCCATGCCGGTAACGCCGGGTCGCAAGACGGAGTCGGAGAAATTCGCCGGGGCCGTCGAGACCTATTCCATCGAAGGCATGTTGGCCGATGGCAACGCGATTCAGGCCGGCACATCGCATTTCCTGGGCCAGAACTTTGCCAAGGCTTTCGACATCAAGTTTCTGGATGAAGACAATACCGAAAAATACGTATGGCAGACATCCTGGGGCGTCACGACGCGGCTGGTCGGCAGCGTGATCATGAGCCACGGCGACGATTCCGGCCTGATCCTGCCGCCAAGGATCGCCCCGATTCAGGTCGTGGTGGTGCCGGTGTATCGTGAATCAAGCAAAACCCAGGTTCTGGAAGAAGCCGACAAACTGACCCAGGAAATCAAGGATGCCGGCATCCGCGTGAAGATTGACGCCCGCGAGAATATGCGGCCGGGTTTCAAGTATAACGAATGGGAACTGAAGGGCGTGCCTTTCCGCGTGGAGATCGGCCCCAAGGATATCGAAAAGGGCCACGTGGTGGCGGCAAACCGCATGAATCGTGAAAAGACCTTCATCAAGCGCCCGGAAGTGACGGCAGAACTGACGCGCATGCTCGAGGCCTTTCAGTCCGACCTGCTCGAACGCGCAAAGAAACGCGAGACCAAGGCCACACGCACAGCATCGAGTTTCGATGAACTGGCCGAGATTATCGAAAAGGAACGGGGCTATGTTCGGGCTGGTTGGGACGGTTCAGCCGAAACCGAAGCCGCCGTCAAGGAACGCACAAAGGCGACGATCCGAAACATTCCGCTCGAAGGCGGCGAACCGGAAGAGGGCATGGTGGACCTGGTATCAGGCAAGCCCGCGAAACACTCAGTGCTTTTCGCGCGAGCCTACTAAGGAAGAAAGAGGAGCACATCTTGGGCCGGGAGCCGCAAAATCGCAAAGCCGCACAGAACGATCCCGCCAAACCTCAGGGCGAAACGGGCAAGCCTCTGCGCCTCTTTATCGCGGCGAACCTGGCTCCGGAGCAGGAAGAAGCCTGCGCCGATATCATCGAACGGCTCCAGAAGGGAATGCAGTTTACCAAATCGCATCCCAAATGGAGCAAACCCAAAAACCTGCACCTGACATTAAAGTTCCTGGGCGATACACAGGAGCGACGTATTCCGAAAATTCAGCAAGCCATGGACGATGCCTGTAGCGAAAAGAAGCCTTTTCTTTTTCGCTTGGGCGGCCTGGGCGTTTTTCCCAATGAGAAAAAGCCGCGCGTTATCTGGCTGGGTATGGGCAAGGGTAAGGAGAAGATGACCACCCTCCAGAAAAACCTGGACGCAGCCCTGGCTCATATCGGATTTCCTCTGGACAATCGCGAATTCAGCCCGCACCTGACGCTGGCGCGCCTGAATTCCATGCGCGATACCCATGCCATGATCCGGGTACTGAAGATGCATGAGCACATCAAAGCCGGAGAAAACCTTCTGGACAAAATCTGTCTTTATCAAAGCACGTTGACCCCCAAGGGGCCTGTATACAAACTTCTGCACGAAGCGAAATTTGAAGGAAAAGAAGAAAGGCCGAACTCCTGAAATAGCATTTTCCCAGGGGATTGACCTTAAAGGTTATCATGGATCCTGCCGAATATGAAAAAATGTACGACCTTGAGGACTACTACTGGTGGTTCCAGGGGCGCAAGCGTGTGGTGACGCGTTTGCTCGACGCCTTGCCCAAGGCATCGGAGCGTCCCAAGGTCTTGGATCTGGGATGCGGTACCGGCCTGATGCTGAAGCATCTGGACGAGGCTTATGATCCGGTGGGGCTGGACTTTTCGGAATTGGCGCTGCATTTTTCCCGACGCCGCGGAGCGGGCAAACTGGTTCGAGGCGACGCGCAGGTCCTGCCCTTTGCCGATAACAGTTTTGACTTGGTCACATCGCTGGATCTGGCGGAGCATGTCGAAGCAGACACGCTGATGTTGCGGGAAGTGGAGCGGGTATTGAAGCCAGGGGGCCACCTGATTCTGACGGTGCCGGCTCATCCTTTTTTGTGGAGTGAGCATGACGATGTTCTCTACCATTTTCGCAGGTACCGGCGTCCCCAGCTCCGGGAACGTGTTGAATACGCGGGACTTGGCATAGAACGGCTGACCTATTGCATTACCTTTACTTTTCCGGTAATTGCGGGCTATCGTCTTTTTCAGAAGTTTTTTCGGAAGCAGGCCAAGCCCAAGACGCACCTGATTGTCCTGCCGAATTGGGCAAATCGTATTTTGTTGGGCCTGGTGCGTTTTGAGGCGTATATTATCCGATGGATCGATTTGCCATTCGGGGTGACTCTGATCGCCCAGGCCTGCAAGAAGGGCAAGGGCGGAAAGAAGTAATCTTTAAGATAGACATTTTGGCTGAAATACAAAACGCAAGGGAAGCGCATTCTTATCTATTAGCAGGGAGAAGAGGAACATTATGCAACTGAACAAAGTGGGTGTAGTAGGCGCCGGAACTTCCGGCAAAGGGATTATCCGGACTTTGGCTGGTGCGGGTCTCAATGTGGTTTTTTGTGAACAGTCCGACGAATTGGTCCAAAAAGCCATGCATGAACTGGATGACCAGTTGGAAGTGGAAATCTCGAAATGGGGAGTAACCGCCGGCGAAAAACGTCTCATTCTTTCGCGCATTGAAGGAACATCTGATCGCCGAAAATTGGCGGGTTCCCAGATCGTGATTGAAGCCACCGCCGGAGACTTGCAGGACCGCCAGAAAATTTTCGAGGAGTTGGACGCGCTTTTTCCCAAAGACGCGGTTTTGCTGAGCAACTGCGCCACGATTTGCATTTCCGAAATCGCGCGAAAGACCAAGCATCCGGAACGTATCGCCGGAATGCACTTCACCATCCCCGTCCATTTGCGCCCGGTAGTGGAGATCGTTCGTGGCCGTTACACTTCGGACAAGGCTATGGAGCAGGTCCGTCAGTTGGCGAAAATCGCAAAGAAGAAGCCGATTGAAGTATTGGAGATGCCCGGCTTGATTACGATGCGCGTCATGGTGCCGTATATCAACGAAGCCATGCATATCGCCATGGAAGGCCTGGTCGGCGCCGATGAAGTGGACGAGGCTGTCAAACTGGCCTTCAAACTGCCCGCCGGACCTCTTGCCATGGCCGACCGCATCGGATTGGACACCTTGCTCAAGGATATGGAGCGCCTCTTTACCACGCTTGGGCTTTTGCAGTATCGTCCCTGTCCCATTCTGCGGCGCATGGTGCGCATGGGCTATCTGGGCGTGAAGTCGGGTCGTGGTTTTTACCGATATGACGAGCATGGCCGCAACATGGGTTGCGCCAGCAAGAATCTTTTTGTGGACTGATCAAGGCAATCTGAAAGACGGAGCAATTTCTCTGTCTTAGAAAATGGAGCGATAGAATGAAAGTATTGGTATTGAACTGTGGAAGTTCATCTCTTAAATTCCAACTGATCGAAACCGATGCCCAGCGCATCGAGTCGGAAACGGAAGAGATTCTTGCCGACGGCCAGGTTGAAAAAATCGGCCAGGCCGAATCGATCATTGGCTATAAAAATCACAAAGGCGACAAAATAAAGGAAAACCACGTGGTCCTGGAGCATTCCACGGCGGTGGAAGTGCTGCTGGATTATCTGACCAACGTGAAGCATGGCGTTATTCGAGACATCCACGAGATCGAGGCCGTTGGCCATCGCGTGGTCCACGGTGGGGAAGCCTTCAGCGAATCCGCCATCATCACGAAAGAAGTGCTCGACCAGATTCGCGCCTGCGTTTCTCTTGCGCCGCTGCATAATCCGCCAAACATTCTGGGCTACGAAGTGGCGTCCGAAAAATTGCCGGATATTCCACACGTGGCCGTTTTTGACACGGCCTTTCACCAGACCATGCCGGATTATGCTTATATCTATGCCTTGCCCTATTCCCTGTACGAGCGTTTCGGCATCCGGCGCTATGGATTTCATGGTTCTTCCCATCGCTATGTGGTGCAGCGCCTGGCGAAATTGACGGGCCAACCGGTGAATGAATTGAACGCGATCACCATCCATGTTGGCAATGGCTGCAGCATGGCGGCCATTCGAAACGGCCAGTCCGTGGATACAAGCATGGGCATGACGCCTCTGGAAGGCCTGGTCATGGGAACGCGCGCCGGGGATATCGATCCGGCCATCATCCTTTTCCTGATGGAACAGGAAGACCTGGAAATATCCCAGGCCAATAACCTGCTCAACAAGCACAGCGGAGCATTGGGGGTTTCGGGGCTCAGCAACGATATGCGCGAGGTGGAAGATGCCATGGAAACCAACGAAAAGGCGCGCCTGGCTGTTGATATCTACAGTTACCGCATTCGCAAGTATATCGGCGCTTATGCGGCGGCCCTCGGCAAGGTGGATCATATCATCTTCACCGCCGGTGTCGGCCAGAATTCCGATATCGTACGGCGGCAAACCTGCTCCAATTTGGAATGTCTGGGCATAGAACTGTCGGAAGAACTCAACCTTTCCCTGAACCGAAAGGAAGGCGTGATCAGCACCGAAAACTCCAGGGTCAAGATCTGGATCATTCCGACAAACGAAGAGATCGTTATCGCCCGTGACACGATGGAATGCGTTGCGAATAACAGCTGATCTCTCAGGCTGTCTTAAAGCGAACCGTTTCGCCTTTTTTGATTTCAATCTCTAAAATGGGGCCGCTCAGGATTTCCGGGGCGGCTTCTTTCTTTTCCAGGACCACATCGCCATCAAAACAGTTCTGCATTCGGAATGATCCACCGGCTTCGCTTTTGATGGCGACCTTGCGCACTTTGCCTTTTTTGCGCCGGGAACTCACCAGAAATGCTCCGCGCGTACGCATGTTTTCAAAGGCAACGTCTTCCCATTTTTCAGGCGCACCGGCAAAGAGATAATGCACACCGTTGCGATCATGAAGCAGCATTTCCTGCACAGCCGTCACCGCGCCCATGGCCGCGTCCATCTGCATTTTTTCGCGACCCCACCAGTTATCGGCCTGCCGATTCGCCGGATTACACAGCAGGGTCAGGCCGGGATATAGAGCATCGTGTACCGACGCGAACCCCTCGTTCGAATAGAAACGATCCATGACTTCGAGCAGGAATTCCGCCGTATCGGCATTGCCCATATAAGTATGCAGAATCGCCGCCCAGGGCACACACCAACCCGTCCAGAGCCCCATTCCGGCAAATATCCATTGGCGGATTGAGTTGGCGACGGTGCCTTCCCAATCGGGGTCGGAGGGATCAATGGTCTTGAATGGGAATATAGCCGCCAGGTGGGAGTGGTGACGATGGCTTTCGGGCAGGAGTTTGCCTTCCCAAAGGGCAATGCACTCGCCGGCTCCGCTTTGGCCGAACCGGGTCCCGTCAGGTCCGTCCCAAGGCTCCACCGTGGCCCGAGGCAATTGTTCCGATATTTTTCTCCAGATGGGTTTGGATTTGGTACCGAGAATGGCCGCGGCTTTTTGAAGGTCTTCGGCCAGGCGGTGGATCGCGGCCAGTTGGAAACTGGCGTTTGCGCCCCAGGCGTCCATGCTCTTGCCACCATATTCCGGCGAAACGCTGACGGGAAGCACCATCTCCCCGTCGCGTTCTTCGAGCATTTCTTCGTACACGCGCATGGCTCCAACCATAAAGGGCCAGGCCACATCGCGGAGGAATTCGGTATCCATGGAATATTCATAATGCTGGAACATCATCTGGGCCATCCAGGCGGTGCATCCGTGGTCAATCATGCCGGTCCAAAAGCCCCCCATGGCGGTGCATCGGTCATCCACGGCATGGGGGAGCATGAGGCCGTCGTCTATCCCCATAAAGATGCGGGCGTTTGACTGGAGTCGTTCGCGCCAGGAATTCAGCAGGCTCCAAAGCGGCATGAAGTGCTCCAGACAATTGCCGCGATATCCCGGCCAGTAGCACATCTGCACGTTGATGTTGAAATGATAATCGGCCGACCAGGGCGGCAGTTGGAAGTCTTCGATCCATGGCCCCTGCAGGCCGGCGGCGATGCCTGCGGGATTGGTCATGGCGCCGAACTTGTGCATACCCAGATTGTAATGGCGCATGATAGTCTTGTTGGGAATGGAAACGGAAGGAATATTGCGATTATAGCGCTTCCACCATTTTTCGGCTTTTGACGCAAACTTGCCATAGCCCTTGCCGACGGCTGGTTCCAATAGAGATTCAGCGCAGCCCGGGCTGTCCAGGTAGCTTTCCCTTCGCTCGGTGGCGATAAAGACAGCCTTTTCAGTGGATCGTGCGGCCAGACACATGCCGGGATCTTCGGGCAGCGATTGCACCCAGCCACAAAGATCCTTCTCAGCAAAAAGGCGCGGTTCGGCAACATGGACAGACCGGAAATAATCCTCCAATTGATACCAGGAAGGCGCGGGGATCACCTTGGGAATGCCGGGCAACTCAGAAAAATCCACAGCGGCCAGGGGCGATTCCATGTCCAGAGCCACGCGAAGGGTCAGGATTTTCTTTTTATGCTTGCAGGAGATGCGAGCCTCTCCGGTTTTGTAATCCAGAGTCGCCTCACAAAGTTCAACCTTGGGTGGCAGTTCCAGATCGATACGGCCAAGCGGCAGGATCGTGGGACGATGGGGAGTACCTTCCGGCTTTTCTGAGCCCTGCTCAAAAAGCTTGCGCAGCCCTTCTTCGTCGCCGTTTTTCAGCATGGTCACGAGGGTCTCGTATTTCTGGTCGGGCGACCAGGCGAGGCCACCGCGGTGGTCCCAGAAATCATTGCGCCCGATTGTCAGGCGCAGATGACGGCCTTCTCCCCAAATCAGGATTCCCATATTGCCATTACCCAGGGGCAGGCCCGCATGGCACCGACTAATCGGAAAAGACCAATTCTCTTTGCTCATGACTCCCATCGCTTTCTAAATAGTTTACCAAACTATGGATGGGCCAAGGCCATATTGTCAATAAAAAAGGGGGATGGATTATGGAGAAAAAGAATGGTGCCGAAGGTGGGATTCGAACCCACACGATGTTGCCATCGGAGGATTTTGAGTCCTCTGCGTCTTCCATTCCGCCACTTCGGCACACAGGAGGCGGCATGTCGATGTGCGTCTCTCGGCATGCCGGAATGATATTTATCACCAAGATGGGCTTTTATGTCAAGGACAAATACATCAATCTCGAAATTCGGTCAGGCAATATTTTTCCAAAAAGCTTGTCAGGTGCTCTTCTTTTCAGGCAAACTTGTTCTTCAGAGATTAGTCATCATACAAGAAGGAGATTTTTATATGTCATTGAAAGTTCACGACTTGCTTTCCGATGAGCGGAAGGCCAGATTTGCGGAGGAACTGGGTTTTGAGTTGCCGCCCTATCGCTTGCCCTACGAGGATTTCAATACGGACTATGGCGTCGGCGTTATCGGTCTGCATTGGGTCGTCCAGATCATGCATCTCCCGGCCTACCAGGCGGCGCGATTCAATGTGGTGGGAGCCGCGGAAAATAATCCCGATGCCGTGGATATTGTGAAGCGGAAAAGGCTGATTGATCCGGATGCTTTTTTCACGGATGACTATAAGAAACTGATCAGCCGCGATGATGTACAGATACTGGATTCCTCCTTCGGCCATAAGCCCGACAAACAGCTTAAAAAACTGGAATTAGCCAAGTTATGCGCGGAAGCCGGGAAGACTCTGCTGCTGCATAAACCCATTGCTTCCACGCTGCAAGTGGCGGAAGATATCCTGAAGGTTTCAGAAGATTCCGGCGTGCCCATCTGCGTAAATCAGAATTGCCGCTACAATCCGGCGGCCTATACCATGAAGGAATTACTGAAGCCCGAGCGGCTGGGCCAGCCCTTGATTATTGAACTCCAGCATTACTGGCGCGGCGATCCCCGACCGGCAGATAATATGCGGGCCGCCGTCATGCAGCATGTCATCCATCATGCCGACCTGATCCGGTATTGGGTAGGATCGCCCTGTGTTTCGGTCTATTCCCGTTGCCAGCAGAATTCCAATCTCACCATTTACCAGTTTGCCAATGGCACGGTGGCCTATCACATGGAGAATCATTCCGGAATCAAGCAGCATACGAACAAAATCCGCATCCAGACCGAAAAGGGCATTATCGAGGGATCCCATAACTGGGATTGGCATATTGGCTCGGCCCGGGGACGGGATGTGGTCAAGGTGTGCCGGAACACGCGCGAAGATGCCTTTGAACTGCCTTTGCCGGAACTGATTTATGAGCCCCACTGGTCCGACATCAACAAGTGGCTTCCCCATAAAGGCCCCTACTACGATATTGCGGCACCCGTGGCGGGCATGATGGGATGTGTGGGGTCGATCATGAAGGGGCTTTCGGAAGGCAAAAAACCCGACAACCATGTGTCGGGCGGCGTGGAGTCGCTTCGTATGGCGCTGGGTGCGGAATTGTCTTCCGAACGCAATCAACCGGTGAAGCCGGAAGAGGTGCCCCTGGATTATACGACGAGCACAGAACCGCTCTAATTTTTTATAAATGAGTGGCATGGCAGCCTCTCTGGTCCCATGTGGCAGGGGAGAGGCTGCCATGAAATTCTGGAATTAGAATTGCATGAAGACATAAAAGGGATATTTCGCGATTTTTTCGCGTCCCTTCAGGAAGGCCAGTTCGATCAGGGTGACAATTTCCACCACGTCGCCACCCAATTTTTCGATGATCTGAGCCGTGGCTTCCACGGTGCCGCCTGTAGCGAGTAAGTCATCTAGAATCAATATCTTCTCACCTTTTTCCAAGGCGTCCTTGTGGATTTCGAGAGTGTTCGTACCATATTCCAATTCGTAGGACTGGCTGATTGTTTCCCAAGGCAATTTGCCGGGCTTGCGAACCGGAATAAATCCGCATCCCAGACGCACGGCCAAGGCCCCTCCAAAAATAAAACCGCGGGACTCGATGCCGGCGATTTTGTCAATCTTTTTGTCGCTATAACGGTCCGCCAGAAGGTCCACGGTATAGCGGAAGGCTTCAGCGTTGCCAAGCAGGGGAGCAATGTCCTTGAAAATAATGCCGGGCTTGGGAAAGTCGGGAATATCTCGAATATATGCATGCAGGTCCACGGGGTCTTCCTCCTGATTTTCGGGGATTCAGGCGCGATTATCCGCGCGAATTGCGATCAGCATATCGGAATCGGCGGGGTCAAGCCAAGCAAAAAGCGCAGGAATCAGAGATTGTCGAGCTTTTTTACGGCCGACTTCAGTTTGCTGGAACTGGCGTGGGTATAAACCTGGGTGCTGAGAATGGAAGCATGTCCCAGAAGCGCCTGGATCTCGAGGACATCGACCCCGTGCATGTGCAGGAGCGTGGCAAAAGTGTGGCGGAGTTTATGCGGACTGAGTCCATCCTTGGATATACCGGCCTTACGCACGTGCTTTTCAACCATTTGTTGAACCCCGCGCCCGGAAATCCTTTTCCCAAAACGATTCAGGAAGACGGCTTCGTCGGCAGGATCGGCTGGTTCGCGGGATTCAATCCAGCCCTGAAGCGCCTGAATAACGGTTTCATTCAGGGGCACGATGCGTTCCTTGGATCCTTTTCCCATGACCCGGATGGATTTATTTTCAAAATCAATGTCGCCTAAGTTCATTCCTACCAGTTCTTGAAGACGGAGACCCGTGAAGCCGAAGACGGCCAGAATGGCATAATCCCGCTTGCCGAGCTCGCGATAATCTGATCGGCGGCTGGCGGCTTCGGCTTCAGATGTTTCGGGGGAGGACAGTATTTTCTTCATCTCGCTCTGGACCAGAAAAACGGGTAATTTCTTGGGGTTCTTGGGGTTATGGAGATGACTGGCCGGGCTGTTTTCCAGAAAGTCGCGCATTACACAGAACTCGAAGAAAACCCGGATCGAGGCAATGGTGCGCGACAGGGTCGTGCTTTTGTAGTTGCGGTCGAGGCGCAGGTGCTCTAAGTAACGCTGGATGTCCAGGGTCGTGATTTTGTCAAGGGTCGGGTTTTGCTTGTGGCGGCTGATCCAGTGGTCCATAAAGCGTTCCAGATCATAGACATAGGCCTTGCGGGTTCGAGGCGAAAGGTTTTTCTCGACCTCGAGATAGGCTTCGAAATCATAAAGAGCACGGGAAAAACGGATGGGGGGCATGAGCGACTCCTTAAAAGGGAAATATCCCGTTGGATTTTTTCAGTCTATCCCTGCCTTTCAGTTTAGTCGGGCAAGTCAGACATGTCCGAATAGTCTGAGAGACTGCGTTCGGCGCGACATCCATCTTATCTGACCGCATCTTCGGCAAGGGCTTTCGGCCTACCTTCTCGCCTTTTCAATCTTCGCTAAATGCAAATTTAGCGAAGATTGAAGCAAGAATCAAGGGTTTTCTTGGTTTTGAATGAAAATATCATAAAAATTATCCGTGTCGTGCTGAAAGCGTGAGACTTAAGCACTTCCACAATCTTCGTTAAATATCTCAGGTATCTTCGTTAAATGCATTATGAG
>CAYWYC010000084.1:0-14708 GCA_964462565.1 uncultured Candidatus Sumerlaeota bacterium
CGCGGAGAAAGGCGGGCGTTTTCCGGGTACAGTCCTGAGATGTTTTTTCTAAGATTCGCGTTCATTCGCATCTATTAGCGGTTCAAATAAAAACCACAAATAGACGCCAATGAACGCGAAGACGAGATTGTGCCCTGGCTATTCGGAACTGGTTCTTATTTCGGCAAAAGATTTTCTGCGTTCAGATGAATCATGACTATTCAGATTTTCATCCTGTCCTCTGCGCCTCAGCGCCTCTGCGGGAGAAAAAATATTCTTTGGTTGAAGAAAAAAGAAGAAAGCCCGCCGAGACGCTGAGGCGCGGAGAAAGGCTTGTTTCGCCGGATTGAGAGAAAAATCAAATTCCCAAGTATAGAGCCGTTCTCGAAAGTATTCCGGCTATCCTTTTTGCATGGGCGGCTCTGAAGCCCGAGAAATGGTGCTTTTGACCCTTTTGCAGAATCTCGCGGCTTTTGATTGGCAGAAAGACTTTCGAGATTCGCTATAAGTATCCTATCCCACTTAAATAATTAAGCGTGTTTTCGGCGCGGGGGCGGTATCCGTATAAATGCGTAACTGCCGTATTAGTTCATAGGCTTTTTACCGAATATCTCTCAATTGCGGATTTAGCCTCACTGAACCATCCTGTATGTCATAGAGAATGGTTGGACGTTCGTTGAGTTTCTCCGTCTTCCATCATGTGGCAATGTAAAGCGGGCCGACCATTTCGTCGGCTCTGCCAATATAAAAAGCAGGATCATATTCTTGAAGAAAAAGGAGCAGGACATGCTGAGTGACAAAATCAAAACCGCTGATTGGAAATCGGAAAAACACGTGCCGGTGATTGAAACGGCGGACGAAGTGAAGGCGGATGAGTTTTTTGAAATCAAGGTGAGTCTGGGCAAGGCGGAAGCGCACCCGAACACGACGGAGCATCATATCCGCTGGATTACGTTGTACTTTTTGCCCGAGGGCGCGGCGAACCTGTATGAGCTGGGTCATTTTGAATTTGCGGCCCATGGGGAATCGGTCGAAGGTCCGAATCAGGGCCCCGTCTATACGCACCATTGCGCCGCCACGCAGATGAAGAGCACCAAAAGCGGCACGCTCTATGCCCTGGCCTATTGCAACATCCACGGCCTGTGGCAGAGCACGAAGGACATCAAGGTCGGCTGATGGATCGGCGCGGCCTGGGGCTTCTCATTCGCAGAAAGCCTTATTTCATTTTCGGGGAGCCGGAAGTGGATTGTAAGCAATACTTTGTAGAAATTGGATATTTTTATGATTGGAAAGCTTTTTCTGGCAAGCCAAGAGGGTGTGGTTCTGGCTGAGAACCGCGAAACAGGCTGGGCGATTGTGTCCCGCGGTCTGAAGGGGAAAAGCTGCACCTCCATTGCTTACATGGATGAAATCATTTATGCCGGCGCCGCTGAAGGTTGCTGGATCAGCGAAGATCCCGCGCAGGAATGGCGGCAACATACAGAAGGTCTGAAGCATAAACACATTCGGTGGTTGGCTTGTGGTCCTCCCGAAACGCATCGCGTTTTTGCGGGGACAGAGCCGGCCGCCGTTTTCTTTTATGATGGAAACGGAAGTTGGTGGGACTGCTCCGAGGTGGAAGGCCTGCGCGACAAGAACGGGTGGTTCCTGCCGTATTCCGACGGCGCGGGATGTGTGCGGGGTTTTGACTTTGACAAAAATTTTGCCTATGCCGCCGTTGAGGTGGGCGGGCTTCTATGGTCTGATGATTTCGGCCATCATTGGGACTTGGTGAAAGGCGCCACGGGCAATCCCGACACCAAGGCCCACAAACTGCCCCATGTGCATCCCGATGTGCATTCGGTGACCCTGCCCCGCGATATGGAAGGTGTGGTTTTCGCGGCGACGGGCGGCGGCCTTTTCCTTTCCACGAATCAGGGAAAACAATGGTGCCGCCTCTATGAATGCTACTGCCGGGCGGTCTGGGTGAATCCCGATAACCGGCTGGAGATCGTGCTGGGCCCGGCCGACGGCGTGAGTGAGAACGGCCGCATCGAGTATTCCAAAGATGGTGGCGAAAGCTGGCAGGACGCTTCGGGGGGCCTGGATACGCCCTGGCCCGAACGCATGGTGGAGCGGTTTCTGCAAATGGACGATCAGCTGCTGGCCCTGCTTTCCGACGGAACTGTGCTGGCCTCCATCATCGACGAATGGGAATGGGAACCGATTCTTCAGGACGCGGGAAAGGTATATGCCCTGGCAAAAGACCATGCACAATGAAAGGAGTTTATTTTATGAAGAGATCTCTCAAAGAACTGAGAAATTACATTATCAAAGGTACGGATGACGACCTGGGCAGCGTTCATGATTTTTATTTTGACGATGCCAGTTGGAAAATCCGCTATCTGGTCGTAGATACAGGCAATTGGTTGCCCGGACGCAAGGTGCTGATTCCCGTTTCGGCGCTGGAAAAGGCCGACTGGGAAACCCGTCTTTTCCACGTAAACCTGACGGCCAGGCAGATCGAAGAAAGTCCCGAGATCGCGTCCGATAAACCGGTATCGAAGCAAAACGAAATCGACCTCCATGCCTATTTCGGCTGGACGCCCTACTGGGGAACGGGCCAGGCACTGGCCGGTCCCGGCGGCATGGCGGCTCCTCCGGTTACGGCGTTGAAGGAAGACGCCGAGGCAAAAGTGAATCCCGAAGCGGAAAGGGGCGACCCCCACTTGCGCAGCTGTGATGAAGTCGAAGGCTACCATATCAGCGCCGAAGACGACAAGATCGGCCATGTGGAAGACTTTCTGGCGGACGACGAGGACTGGAGCATCCTCTATCTGCATGTGGATACGAAAAACTGGTGGCCGGGCAAGCATGTGCTCATCGCGCCGTCCTGGATTACCGGAATCAATTGGGCGGAAGCGCTGGTCCACGTGCGCATGACCAAAAAGGAAATCGAAGAAAGTCCGGAATACAAGCCCGGAATGGACATCGACCACCGCTACGAAGAAGAACTCTATGCCCATTACGGATTTCCGGGCTATTGGATCTGAAAAACACAAAGGAAGGAAGATAGAAAAACGCGCCGCCGGTAACGCCCGATCCGGTGGTTTGCGCTTTTTATATACGGGTAGAAAGATAAAAGGAGAGTATGATACTGAATAAATTTTTTCACTGGCTGGTATGGAAGGTTATTGTTCGACGCATGGCAAAGGCCCATGGATTTCTGGATCCTTTTACCATCATGGGCAAATTGCGCGGATTCGCGCAGCCTTCTGAAGTGGCCGAACCCGGTGAACTTTTGCGGGCGGGAGTGGTCTTTCACGCCCGGGGCCTGATGAATCGCGCCATTCAGTATAACGACGACTGGGTCTGGCCCTATTGGGCGGAGCGCCAGTTCGACCCCAGGGACAAGGCCTTTGTCCCGCGCGCCTTTTCCCTGACCCACATTAACCTGACTCACCGGAACTGGACGGCGGTGGGGGTTCCGAACTTTACGGAACTGCCCCTGGTGGATCCGGCGGGTCTGGTGACGCCTTTTCTGGATGGGTGGTCGCTTGACGCCATCATCCAGAAAGATGACGGCGAACGGCTGATTCCCTCGCGCATGGCCGACAATATTCACCAGCAAATGGATATTGAAGACCGCGTCGCCATTACAACGCAGGCGGATGATCGCGGTATGCGGCTCGAAGCCCATACGGATGTGCATACTTCCTCCGGTGAACCCGTCTGCCGCGTGCACTACAAAGCGCGTTCCCACCAGGATGGCTGGCTGGCCGTCGGAATTCGGCCCTATAATCCCGAAGGGGTGCACCTGGTTTACAATATCAAACTGGATCTGGAAAAACAGATTTGGTCAATCGATTCCGATGATCATGTGGCTCTGGGATGCCGACCCGACAAGCACCTGGTTTCGGACTACCGCTCCGGCGACATCTTGAACCAGCTTCCCGACAAGGCCGACGGGATGGAGATGGAAGACGATGTGGGTATGGCAACGGCGGCGGCGCTTTATCGCCTGAAGGCCGGTGAGGAAAGGGAGATCGAAGTTTCCGTACCGCTCATGCACAAGGTCCACTTCGAGAAAAAGCCGGAACCCGTGACCATTCCCGTGCACGAGGCCTGGGAACAGGCGCTCGAAAACAAGTGCAATCTCGAAACGCCCGATGAAAAATTCCAGTTTCTCTATGACGCGGCGATCCGCACCATGATCCTCCACGCGCCCGATGAAAACGTCTATCCCGGTCCCTTTATCTACAAGCGCTTCTGGTTTCGCGATGCGGCGCTGATCCTGAATTCCATGCTCTGCGCGGGGATTTCGGAAAGGGCGGAAAGGGTCATCGACAGTTTTCCGAAGCGCCAGAGGATCACGGGCTACTATGAATCGCAGGAAGGCGAATGGGACTCGAACGGCGAGGCGCTCTGGGCGATGGGCCGTTTTTGCGAACTCATGGGCCGCAAGCCGAAGGACAAGTGGAAATCGTCGATGACAAAGGCGGCCAAGTGGATTTGCGACAAGCGCATGGACAAGGATAAAAAGGACAAACCCGGTGGTCTGTTTCCGGCCGGCTTCAGCGCCGAGCATTTGGGCCTGAACGATTATTACTACTGGGACGACTTCTGGGGCGTGGCCGGCTTGCGCGCGGCGGCTGATATGTGTCGCCATTACGGCGATTCGGATTCGGCCGAAAAGTTTTCCACGGAAGCCGATGACTTTATGAACTCCATCGAAGAGTATCTGGAAAAAGACGCGCAACGTCTGAATTCCCCCGCCATGCCCGCCGCCCCCAACCGCCGTCTCGATGGCGGCTCCATCGGTTCGGTGGTCGTCGGTTTTCCGCTGGGTATGTGGCAGATGAACGATGAGCGGCCACACGCCACGGTGGAGGCGCTTATGGAGCGTTACAGTCATGACGGCGCCTTTTTTCACCAGATGGGCCATTCCGGCTACAACGCCTACCTGACCCTGCACATGGCGCAGAACCTGCTGCGATATGGCGATGGACGTTATATCGACTTGGTGCGGGCTGTGGCGCGACTGGCTTCGCCCACGGGACAGTGGCCCGAAGCCATCCACCCCGCCACCCTGGGTGGCTGCATGGGCGATGGACAGCATGTGTGGGCCGCGGCGGAATGGGTGCTGATGATGCGCAGTCTTTTCGTGATGGAAGACCTGCCCTCCAAGCGGCTTGTTCTGGGCGCGGGGATTTTGCCCGAATGGGTGGAGTCGGGTGCGCCTGTATCCTTTGGCCCCACGCAAACGCCCTGGGGTCCGATTCGGGTGTGGCTGGATCGCGAAGGCGATACGCCGGAGCTGCGCTGGGAAGGCGAATGGCGCGACGAAGAACCGGAAATCGAAGTGCGAATGCCCAGCATGGCAAACGCTTGATGCGCTTCGCGAGGCTTGTAGTAAGCCACGCGAGCGGCGCGAGTGGCTTCGCGTGAAATTGCAGGCTTTGCGTGAAGCAGAGGTACGGCACTTACGTGCCTGACTACGAGCGGGTCCGAATTATATTTTCGCGATTTGCTTGTGCTAAGGGGCAGTAAGATATCGCGTCGCGGGGATTTACTCTTGCGATTTTTCGATTGCGATTGCGATTGCGAGAGATAGAGAAAGGAAGAAATGATGAACATACTGATGGTGACAAATCTGTACACGCCCAACGTGGGGGGTGTGACGCGGTCGATCATGCATTTTACCGAGGAATACCGCAAGCGGGGACACCGCGTGATTGTGGTGGCGCCCCATTTTGAAAACGAACCGGAAGGCGAGGAGGACGTGATTCGTGTTCCGGCAATCGAGAACTTTAACAATACCGATTTTTCCGTGGCCTTTCCTGTGCCGGGTTTTCTGCTTACGAAACTGAAGGAAGATTTTGTACCCGACATTATCCACGCGCACCATCCTTTTTTGCTGGGCAGCGCCGCCGTGCGCCTGGCCACCTATTTCGACGCGCCTCTGGTCTATACCTATCACACCATGTACGAATACTACACCCACTACACGCCGGTGGAATCGGAACGTTTGCAGCAGTTTGCCATCAAACTGGCCGTGGGCTACTGCAACCTGTGCGATCGGGTGATTGCGCCGAGCGAAAGTGTGAAACGTATCCTGCGGGATCGCGGGGTGGTCTCACAGATCGAGGCGGTTCCGACGGGGGTTTATGTGGAAGAGTTTTCGGAGGGCGATGGCAAGGGCTTTCGTGAGGAACAGGATATTCCCGAGTATGCCTTCCTGATGGGCCACCTGGGTCGCTTGGAGCCGGAAAAGAATCTGGGCTTTTTGTCGGAAGCCGTGAGCCGGTTTATGGAGAAAAACGAAAAAGCCCATTTTGTCGTGATCGGCAATGGTACGTCGCGCGATGAAATGGCCGAGCATTTTGAGAAAAAGGGCCTGCGCGATCGCCTGCACCTGGGCGGCATCATGAAGGGCCAGCAGTTGGTGGATGCCTATCACGCGATGGATGTCTTTGTTTTCGCGTCCCAGAGCGAAACCCAGGGCATGGTGCTGACGGAAGCCATGGCAACCGGTACGCCCGTTGTGGCCGTTGATGCCGTTGGCGCACGCGAAGTGGTTAAGGATACGGAAAACGGCCGCCTCCTGCCGGAAGAAGACGCCGAAGCCTTTGCCGACGCACTGGAATGGATACAAAACCGCGACGACGAAGAAATTGAATTCATCCGCAAAAACTGCAGGCAAACGGCTCAGAAGTTTTCCATGGAAAACAGCGTGAACCGCCTGATCGAGATTTACGAACAGGCCAAGGAGGAATCGGCCAAGGACAAACCGGAGTCCGACACCAGTTGGCATTGGGCAATGGACCAGCTCCAGACGGAGTGGGACCTTTTGAAGAACGCCGTGAAGTCTGCCTGGTACACTTTTGAAACCCCGACCGAAGAAATGCTGGAAACGGAGAGGCAGCACGGCAAGAAAGTATAAGTATGTTTATCGGTCTTGAATCCATGATCCGAAGCGCGGGGCGTTGGCTGAGTCCGGCGACCTGGCTCACTAAAATCATGCATTTGCCTGTCAGCGAAGAAGGCGATGCCGAACGCGGGCTGATCATGATCCAGGTGGATGGCCTGGCGCGTCGGCAATTTGAAAAAGCCCTCGACAAAAACCGCATGCCCTTTGTCAAGAGCCTGATAGATTCCGGAGAGAGCCGCCTTTATTCCATGTATTCCGGCCAACCGGCGAGCACCCCCGGCGTTCAGGGCGAAACGATGTACGGGGTCAAGGGAATTGTGCCGGCCTTTGATTTTTATGATCGTGAAGAAGAGCGCGAGTTTCGGATGTACGATTCTGAATGCGCCAAAACAATCGAGAGCAGGCTTCAGCAAAAGGCGGAATCCTTGCTCAAGGGTGGAAGCGGCTATTCGAACATATACGCTGAAGGAGCCGCCGAGGCGCATTTTTCCGCAGCGGAAATGGGGCCGGCCGATATTATTCGTTCGCAGTCTTTTTTCAAGCAGGTGCTTTATGTCCTTTTCAATATTCCCATTATTTTTCGAATCGTGGCTTTGATGCTGGTGGAAGTGGGTCTTGGATTGTTCGACTTTTTCAAGGGCGCGCTCAAAGGGCAGAGCTTCCGGATGGAACTGATGTTTGTGCCCTCGCGCGTGGCTATATGCATTCTTCTGCGAGAACTGGTGGTCTTGGGCGTGTCGATGGACGCCGCCCGGGGCCTGCCGATTATCTATGCGAATTTTTTGGGCTACGACGAGCAATCGCACCGACGCGGACCTTCGTCCGCCTTTGCCCATTGGGTGCTCGAAGGGATCGACCATTCCATCCGCCGCATCGCAAAATCCGCCCGCCAGAGCCGCTATCGCGATTACGATATCGTTGTCTTTTCCGATCACGGCCAGGAAGCGGTCCAGAGCTTTGGCTTTGCCGAGGGGCGCAGCGTGGAAGATGCCGTGAAGGAAGTCCTGGGCTATGCACACGGTCCGGAACCAGGCAAGTCGAAAACCGGCGTTCGCCAGATCCGGCACAATCTTTTGAAATCCGGCCTGCTTCGAAAAATACTCCCGGCAAAGGAAGAAGAGGACAGCAAAGAAGAACCCATTGTTACCGCCATGGGGCCCTTGGGGCATGTGTATCTTCACGAAAAGCCGAAGGGCTTTGATGAGCAGGATGCAATGGCCAATAAACTGGTTCATGACGCGGGCATACCGTTGGTAATGGCTGTGACCAAGGACTCCGAAATCTATGCCTGGAACCGGCATGGGCGCTATCGGCTGCCGGAAGAAATCGGAAGCATTCTTGGGTCCGACCATCCTTTTCTCGAAGAACTGCGCGACGATTTGCCGGCGATCTGCACCCACGTGAACGCGGGAGATTTTGTGATCAGCGGCTGGCAGATGGATCGTCTGCCTCTTTCTTTTCCCCTCGAAAACGGCGCCCACGCCGGGCCCGGACCGGAGGAGACCCATGCCTTCGTGGTGCTGCCGACCGACATGAAAACGCCCAATCTTTCCGAAAAAGGTTATCTGCGCCCGAAAGATTTGCGGCAGTCGGCCTTGATCGCCCTGGGTCGGGAAGCGGATGAAAGCGCTGAGGCCATGATGGATGATGAAGAAGCTTCCGACCGCCGCCATCTTCGTATATTGACCTACAACATCCACAGCTGCCTCGGAGCCGACGGCAAAAGCTCTCCCGCCCGCATCGCCCAAATCATTGCCCACGAAAAGCCCGATATTGTGGCCCTGCAGGAGGTGGATGTGGGACGCGAGCGCACCTATCACAGCCACCAGGCGAAAAAAATCGCCCATTATCTGCAAATGGACTACCAGTTTCACGCGATCATCGAACTGGTGGAGGAAAAATACGGCGATGCCATTCTCAGCAGGCTGCCCATGTCGCTCATCCGCAAGGGTAAGCTGCCCGGGGCGAGACCTGACTCCAAGTCTGAACCGCGTGGCGCGATCTGGGTGGAAGTCCGTCTGGGCGGGCATCGTTTTCAGATTATCAATACCCACCTGGGCCTGTCTGCGCGCGAGCGTATCAACCAGGCCCGGGAACTGGAAGAGGAATGGATCAAGCCGGCAAGCAAGCATGGTCCCGTGATTTTGTGTGGCGACATGAATGCCGGGCCCCGCTCGAAGGTATGTGGCATTTTTGGCCAGACCTTGCGCGATGTGGCCGCCGATGAACCGAACCGCAAAATCCACCGCACCTTTCCCATGCGAATGCCCATGGGCCAGATCGATCATTTTTTCATCGATCCCACGCTCCAGGTGCGTCATATGAAATGTGTGCGCAGCCGTCAAAGCCTCGTGGCCTCGGATCACCTGCCCCTGGTGGCGGATATCACCTTTGAGACAGGCGACCTGCAAATCCACAAGGTCCAGGACCAGCCCCGCACCCGGGATGCCGATCCACAAGCGCTCTCCCACGCCGAAAATCTTTCAGGCGAAAGGGTCGGATAGTTCTCTTCGAGACGGATGTATCATTATATTGAGACACGCATTTTGATCTTTTCAAGATATATTTTGTGCTCATATTTATGATAATATTGATCTTAAATAAAATATTGTTTGAAGTCATTTTCTAAAATCTTCGGAATGTGTATCATTTATGTGTTATTTGAGACATCTTGTTTTTTCGAATGACAAGCGTGTATTACCGTAATATCAACAATATCAACTATCTGCAGCAGCATGAGACAATTTCCGGGAATGGCACGGGATGTGCATCCTGTCTAATCAGGATGGCTACGGCTTGACTCTAAGTCGTGAACCATGAATAATAGGCATGGAGTAATACAGGTACATAATCCGGCATCGATGAAGCCGCAAAAGAATGAGGGGGAATGGGCCGTGAAAAAAAAGAACTGGCGCAAACTTGTGAAGCAGATATTGACAATTTTGACCGCGCTTGTGGTGCTTGTCCTGGTGCTGGCTTTTATGAGCGGTGCCTTTAGCAAAAAGGTGCAGCCCGGATCGGTGGATGCGGAAGAACGCAAACTGGCCGGACAGCCGACCGACGAGGTGCACCAGGTTATCCAGACGGAACAGGTGCGCGTGGTGGGGACGATTCGCGCCGAACGCCTGACGGAGATCAGCGCGCGGATCATGGCCAAGATCGAAGAGTTGACCGTGCGAGCCGGTGATCGCGTGGAAAAAGGAGACCTTCTGGTGCGGCTGGATGACCGCGACTTGCAGGCCCGCGTTGAGGAAGCACGTCAGGCGGTAAATGCCGCGGAATCAAACCTGCAAAACGCGGAACGCGATTATAACCGCTTCAAGAAAATGCTCGAAGACAAGGCCGTATCGGAGCGGGAGTTCGACACAGTCAGAACGCGATATGAAACAGCCCAGGCCCAGCTGAAGCAGGCAAGCGAATCGCTGAAGGCCGCCGAGGCGGTGCTTTCTTACGCGGAAATTCGTTCGCCTGTAAGCGGCGTGGTGGTGGACAAGTTGATGGACGTGGGCGACAATACGCAACCGAGCCGGCCGCTGCTTGCGATTTATGATCCCGCCAACTTACGGCTCGAAGCGGCCGTTCCCGAAAACATGGCCCAGGGCTTCAAGGTGGGCGACGAACTCCAGATGACCATCGACACCATCGAGAAAACCCAGCAAAGGCCCGTAAGCGGCGTGATCGAGGAGATCGTTCCCCAAGCCGACGTGGGCAGCCGGTCGATCCTTTTCAAGGTGCGCATTCCCGATGGACTCAGTGTGGTGGAAGGGACCTTTGCCCGGCTCCTGATTCCGAGCAAGGATCGGGTGCGTCTCTGTGTGGCGCAGTCGGCGGTGCGCGAAGTGGGCCAGTTGCGCTTTGTGGATGTGGTGCGGCCGGACAAAACTCTGGAACGCCGCCAGGTGAAGTTGGGCGAACGCAGCCCCTTTGGCCGGGTTGAGGCATTGAGCGGGCTGGAGGCGGGCGAGACGGTGGTCCTTTACGGCCCTCCGCCGGAGCCGTTGCCTGAAAACGCGCGTCTCTTCCGGGGAGGCGCCGCCCAATGAGCACTCCCCAGGAAAAACCTTCTCTCATCGAAGGTGTGGTCAAATTGTTTCTGCAGGGAAACTTGTCGGTGCTGTTCCTGATGCTGGCGCTGTTGGCGGGGGCGGTGGCCCTCATGGTGACGCCTCGCGAGGAAGAACCGCAGATCGTCGTGCCCCTGGCCGATGTTTTTATCCGCGTGCCCGGAGCCAGCGCCCAGGAAGTGGAGCGGCAGGTGGCCACGCGCCTCGAAAAAATGCTCTTCCAGATTGACGGGGTGGAGTATGTCTATTCCACATCCATGCCGGAAATGGCCATCGTTACTTTGCGTTTTTATGTGGGTGAGGATCGGGAAGACTCCCTCGTCAAAATCTACAACAAGATCAACTCGAACATTGATCGTGTGCCGGCTTCCGTTGCCGGATGGGTGGTGAAGCCCGTCGAGATCGACGATGTGCCCATTGTCAACATTACGCTCTACAGCAAAAAATATGACGACGCGGAACTGCGCCGGCTGGCGGAGGAAGTGGAAATCCGCATGCAGGGCATCCAGAACACGAATCGCGTGCATGTGATCGGCGGACGGGCCCGGGTGGTGCGCGTGGAATTTGACCAGGCGCGTTTGGCGGCCCGTTCGCTTTCGATGCTGGAAGTGGCGCAGGCTGTGCAGATGCAGAATGTGCGCATGGGGGCTGGAAAATTCGATGCCCGTAACGAGGAGTTTCTCGTCGATGCCGGAATCTATTTGCAGGGCGCGGGCGAGGTGGGAAGCCTGATCGTGGGGGTGGTAAATGGCAAGGCGGTGCGCCTCCAGGAAGTGGCCCGAGTGATGGACGCGCCCGAGGAAGTGGATTCCTACACGCGCATCGGCTTTGGTCCGGCGGCGCAGGATTTGCCCGATTCCATCGCCGAAGAAGCACGTGACGGTCGCCTGCTCACAGCGGTGAACGTGGCCGTTGCCAAGAAAAAAGGCACCAACGCCGTATGGGTGGCCGACGACGTAAAGGCCGAGATGAAACGGCTTGAAGAACAGTTTTTTCCCGACCATGTTTATTATCGCATCACGCGCAACTACGGCCAGACCGCCGATGCCAAGGTGAACGAACTGGTGTCGAGCCTGGGCGTGGCGATCATTGTGGTGATCGGTATGATTTTTCTTTCGCTCGGTTGGCGGCAGGCGCTCATCATCGCCATGGCCGTGCCCGTGACTTTTTCGCTGGCCCTGCTCTTCAACTACCTGCTGGGCTACACGATCAACCGGGTGACGCTTTTCGCGCTGATTCTGGCGCTGGGGATTGTGGTGGACGACCCGATTGTCTGCGTGGACAATATCAGCCGCCATTTTTCCATGCGCAAGCAAGGGCCTTATCGCGCGGTGCTTTCGGCGATGAAGGAAATTTTGCCGCCCGTTATCCTGACCACGGTGGCCGTGGTGGCGTCTTTCGCACCCATGTTTTTTATCACGGGAATGATGGGCCCCTACATGCGACCCATGGCGCTGAACGTCCCCCTGGCGCTTTGCCTGTCCACCGTGGTTGCGCTGACGCTGACGCCCTGGCTGAGTTTTCACGTGCTCAAGGGCCAATACGGCAAGGAAGAAGAAGCCTGGGAAGTGGAGAAGAGTCCGATCTATAAATTTTATAAACGCTTTCTGCCTTTCTTCCTGAATTCCAAGTGGTCGCAGTGGGGCCTGATCGCGGTGGTCGGAATTCTCTTCATGCTTGCCGGGCTGCTGGCGATGGTGCGCTTCGTGCCGCTCAAAATGCTGCCCTTTGACAACAAGAACGAATTTCAGATCGTGATCGACATGCCCGAAGGGACGACGCTGGAAACGACCGACGCCGCGACGAACGCCCTTGCCGATTATCTGCGGACGGTGCCCGAGGTGGTCGATTTCCAAACATACGTGGGCCTTTCGTCGCCCATGGATTTCAATGGGATGGTGCGTCACTATTATTTACGCGAGGGCTCCAATGTGGCCGACATTCGCCTGAACCTGTTGGCCAAGGAGCAGCGTGAGATGCAGAGTCACGCCATTGTCCTGCGGCTGCGAAACGAGCTGACTGAAATCGCCAAGGAGCATAATGCAAACGTCAAACTGGTGGAGGTGCCACCGGGACCGCCGGTGATCGCGACGGTAACGGCGGAGGTGCGCGGCAAGCCCTGGCACAGCTACGAACAATTGCAGAAGGCTGCCAAGATTGTCCGCGCGCGCATGGAGGCCGAGGCCGGGGTGGTTGATGTGGACGATTCCATCGAAGACGACCAGGTGAAATACGTCTTCATCACGGACAAGGAAAAGGCCTCGCTCACGGGGGTATCGACGGAGCAGGTTGCGCGGACGGTGCGGCTGGCGCTGGCGGGCATGGACGTGGCTTATCTGCACGAGGATTCGGAAGTGGATCCCTTGCGCATCGTTTTCAAGCTGCCTCGCGAACAGCGCTCGAGCCTGTCGGACCTGCGCCGGATTTATGTGAAGGGCCAGATGGGCAATATGGTAACGCTGGGCGAAGTGGGGCAGTTTGAGGAAGTGATCCAGGAAAAGGCGATTTATCACAAGAACCTGGAGCGACTGGTTTATGTCTATGCCGAAATGGCCGGACGCGCCCCTGCCGAGGCCATCCTGGATATTCAGGCCGACCGCGTGACCGATACCGAATGGGACGGCCGCGACCTGAGCGCCTTGCATACGCGGCTCGAAAATGAAGAGCCTATCCGCGACTTCCAGCCGGAAGCATATATGCTGGGCGGCGAGGCAAAAGCCGTTGAAGACCGCACCTATCTGCACAACATGGCGGGGGCCGGCGCGGGACTGAATTGGACGCTGAGCGATGCCTTTAATGTGGAGTGGGCCGGCGAAGGCGAGTGGGATATTACGATTACCGTCTTCCGCGACCTGGGCCTGGCATTCGGCGCGGCCTGCATCGGGATTTACATGCTGCTTGTTTACCAGACGGGCTCCTATGTGATTCCGTTGATCCTGATGATCTCGATCCCGTTGACCATGATCGGAATCATGCCCGGCTTCTGGCTGCTGAACTCGTTGACGACGCGGCCCGTGGGTGGCTGGGAGAATCCGATTTTCTTCACGGCCACGGCCATGATCGGCATGATCGCCCTGTCGGGCATTGCCGTACGCAACGCGATTCTGCTGATCGAGTTTGTCCATGAATCGCTGAAGAAGGACATGCCACTCCGGGAGGCGCTGATCCAGTCGGGAGCCATGCGGCTGCGGCCGATTTTCCTGACGGCAACAACGGCGGGCCTGGCGGCGATTCCCATTACGCTGGACCCGATTTTTTCGGGGCTGGCCTGGGCGCTTATCTTCGGACTCGTCGTATCCACGGCCTTTACACTGCTGCTGATTCCCGTGGTCTATTGGATGGTTTACAAAAACCACCCCCGCGGCGGCCTGCCCAAAAACATGGAAAAGCAGGAAGAAGAAATTCAGGAAGCCTAACGCAAAACTGAAAGGAGTCTGATATGTTTCGCGAAAGAATTATCCGCATGATAGCCGGGACGCTGGTCCTGGTGAGCCTGGGACTTGGGATATGGGCCAGCCAGTGGTGGTTTCTGCTGACGGCCTTCGTCGGAGCCAACCTGCTGCAATCGTCCATCACGAAATGGTGCCTGATGGACGACATTCTGCGCGTGGCCTTCAAGGTGGAGAGCGAAGCTGAATTCGTGCGGAAGGAATGCAAGCGGCAGGAAGCCCAATAAAGACGGTAACCTAGCGCCGGCATATTGCGGACGAAATTCGTATCGCCGGAATCCTGCCGGCAAAAAATCGTACCGCCGG
>CAYWYC010000085.1:0-7716 GCA_964462565.1 uncultured Candidatus Sumerlaeota bacterium
TGCCGGCACAATGGCTTCTGATAATATTACCAATCCCGACGTTCTCTTTTTCATCCACCCTCCACTCTCCACTGCTATATGCCAGCATAAATAAACAGATAATGCTTGCAGGCATGGGATCTCTCGTTTGTAGTGAGGCCCGTAAGGGCCGTCGTCCGGAGCAGAATTTCCCAGAATGATGAATGGATTCCATTCAACCCGACGCCCCTCACGGGGCTGACTACGAACATGCAAGCCTTTCTGAAATTCCGACAAATTGGGTTGTGGGCAAAGCCCACCTTGGAGCCGTTGTCGAAAGTTTTTCGATCATTCTTTTTGCATGGGCGGCTCTGAAGCCCGAGAAATGGTGCTTTTGACCCTTTGCTTTTATTTGGCAGGAAGACTTTCGAGATTCGCTATAAAATCCAGACATGGACAGGCCGTCTTAAAGAAAAGTTGTTGCGGGCCTTTGGCCCTTATGTCACGTTTGAAGGCTTGAACCAGAGTTGAATAATCAGAAAGGCTTGTGCCTATTTGCCCTTTCAAGAAATCTGTCTGCCCTCCATTTATGTCGTACACCATCAAAAAAATATATCCCGATAAAGGCTTGCCTATCTTTGTTGAAACATGATAAGAGCTGTTTCTTAACATAATGGATTATTTTATTCTATATACAGGAGCATAGCATGAGTCAGAAACACACGGTTGGAATTATTGGATGCGGTAAGCGGATGGGGAAACATATTCCGGGTATTTTGGCGGATGAGCGGCTGGAAGTGGTGGCGCTTTCCGATGTGAAAGAAGAAGCGGCCACGGCAATGAATGAAGAGCACGATTTTGGCGGTTCTATTTATACGGACTACAAAAAAATGCTGACGGAAATAAAGCCGGAGGTAGTGGTCACGTGTCTGTGGACGCCGCTGCATCTTCCGGTTTTTAAGGACTGCGCCGAAGCCGGCGTGAAGGCGGTACTTTCGGAAAAGCCCATGGCTCCCACATGGGGCGAGTGCAAGGAGATGGGACGCGTTGCCGAAGAAACGGGCTGCCAGCTGACCTTTTCGCACCAGCGCCGCTTTGCGCCGGGAAACCTGATGGTGCGCAAGATGCTGCAGGAAGGTATTTTTGGTGAGATCCAGCGAATGGACCTGTATTCTCCGCCGAACCTGCTTGATTGCGGCACCCACACCTTTGACCAGGCCATGTCCTTCAACAATGAATCACCGGCCAAGTGGGTCTTGGGCGCGGTGGATGCCAGCAATCCGATCAAGTGGTTCGACGTGCATGCCGAGGCCATGGCGATCGGGAAGATCGTTTTTGAAAACGGCGTGACGGCTCATTTTCAGGTGGGTGGCGAAGACAAAAGTATGGGCACGGGCCTGCGCGTGCACGGGACGAAGGGTTTTATTGAAGTTTTCTGGGACGGACAAATCGGATGCATGGCGGTTTACGACAAGCCCGGCTGGCGTCCGGAGGAGCCGGAAAATCCCGAGGATCAGGTGATGATCGATTATGTGAAAAACGCCATCGACTGCATGGAATCGGGGGACGAACCGGAGCTCTCGCACAAAAAAGCCCTGCGCGCGGCGGAGATCATTTTCGCGATTTATGAATCCGTCCGAAAGCGCAGCCGGATTGAGTTGCCGATTTCCATCGAAGACAATGCCTTTATCTCGATGCTGGAAGCAGGCGAATTCAAATAAGCGGCAGCAGCTCGATATCCGTTTCCTCAGGATCGGTAGCTTTCGCGGATTTTATCAACGGTTTCGCGCAGGCTTTTTTCCACGCGGTCGCGCACGTCGGGGCTCATGTTCAGGGCCTGGGCGATGTCGTGGCCGCCCAGGGGATCGCGGTCTTTGGGATATTCTTTCAGGCTGAAGCCCATCTTCCGCGTCAGCAGGTTGGAGTAATAGGCCACGACAACCGGCTCCTCATGCTGGCAGACTTTGGAATCGTCATCATTGTGATAAAAGACGACATCCTGAAAGGACTTGTCGTATTCCCACTTGATCATGACGCGAGCGCCCAGAATATTGTGGCGCGTTTCCAGCAGTTCGTCGAGCATCTCATCGGTGATATTTTTGCGGGTCCAGATCTTGCGCTCGTAGCCTTGCTGGATGAGGTGGATGATAAGCAGTTTTCCAATATCATGGAGCAATCCCATCATAAAGAAGTCGCTGCTTTCTTCGATGTAGAGATCCTTGGCCATGATTTCGTTGGCATAGGCGCAGGCCAGGCTGTGCATCCATAGCTTGGTCATGAGCACGTTCATGCGTTTGTCATCACCCACGGCAAAGAGATTTTCCACGGACACAGCCAGCAGGATGTTTCGTGTTTCCCGCATTCCGATGCGCGATACGGCCTGTTGCAGGTTGCGGATGCGTTCCTTGCCACCATAAAGGGGCGAGTTTGCCACTTCCAGAATGCGAGCCGACATGCTGGGGTCGATGGCGACCACTTCGGCGATCTGCTCGAAGCTGACGTCCTCCTTGGCCAGGAGTTTGCGCACTTCATTGGCCACCTGGGGCAGGACGGGAAGCCGCACGTCCGGTTCTTCCAGCAATAGGTCCAGCACCCGGGCCACCTCGGCCACCATATCGTCCTGCATCAGGTCGAGTTCGATTTTCCTGTTTTCATGTTGCGGGGCTTCCCAGGGAGATTCGGCCGGCGGCGCAGGCTCGGTGTCATCTTCAGCGAGCTGTGGTTTTTTCTCCGCCGAAGCCGGTTTCGCAGCGGGGGCTTCGTGCCTGGATTCGGCAGTCTGGCTCATTTTGCGTTCTGTTTCTTTGCGTTTCGCGAAGGCGCTCTGGCCCATATCGGCAAAATTAACGGCTTCCACTGTCGGGTCAAAAGATGCCTTCGCCCCGGTGGGCCGGCTGCGCTGGGTCGGGATCAAACTCGGGTTTTTCATACGAGGTCCCGCGGAAGCGGCGGGTCGCGCGGGAGTCAGGCTTCGAATCATTTTCCGATGGCGTTTCACGATCTGGTTGACGGTATCCACATTTACTGTTCCCGAAAATACAGCCACGGGAGAAACACGGTTCACCAGTTCCCTCAAGTCAATCGCCCCATTCGCCTGTTCTTCATAAATCGCCCGTTCTGTCTTTGGCAAAAGGTCGCGGGCCTTTTCCAGAAAGGACAGGGTCGCCCCTGATTCCTTGCCCAGGTCCACAATCAGCAAGTCATAAGGGGCCTCGGTAAGTTTCTTGACCGCCTCGCCGGGTTTGTTCACCACCACCGTTTCGGGGCCGGAACTGGATATGGCCACGGCAATGGAATTGGCAGTTTCCTGATTTTCGCTCAACACTAGAACAAGTCCGTTTTCGTTCATAATAATTCCCCGACTAAGATTGCCTCTCCCTGTTTTCCGTTTTGGGGCTACGCGCCCAATGCGTACTCGGCGCGCAGCTGCGTAACCGCTGCTTTCATGTTGTCTTCCATAATCTGGCGCGTTTCGGTGTTGATGTTCAACGCGCGGCATATATCGTCCCGGTTCAAGGGATTGCTTTCCTTGTCATATTCTTTGATGCTGCATCCGATTTTTTGCGTGAGGGTGTTGGAAAAATAGGTGATGATTACCGCTTCGCTGCATGCCTGTACTTCGGCGTCGCTGTTATGCTTTTCCACGGCTTCGGCAAGGTCCACCGTCAAGCCCCACTTGCGCGCCAGGTATGCGCCCATCCTGCAATGATAGCGTTCCATTAATTCATCTACAAAAGCGTCATTTACCATTCTGTTTGTCCACAAGGCCTTTTTGTATCCCTCTTCGAGACCTTCCACGATGGCCCATTTGCCGATGTCATGGAGAAGACCGGCGAGATAATAATGGTCGGTGCAGCTGAGCAGCATGCGCTGGGCAAGCATTTCATTGCCGTAGGCTGTGGCCAGGCTGTGGAGCCACAAGGTACCCACGCGCTTTTGCAGACTTTCGATGCGGCTCTGGGCGATATCCGCCTCCAGCCAGGCCTTCAGGCGATCCAGGACGGCTTGGACCCCGAGCATATCGATGGCTTCGCGAATACTCACCGGTGGCTCGTGCCAGGCGTTCTTTTCGCGAATGGCGTCGCGCATCAGTCGCGCGGCAATGCCCGCATCCACCGAGCCCGCATGGATAAGAGCATCCAGGTTCCCGGCTCCGGCATTGATTGCCTTTTCGATCTCGCCCTGGGCCCAAGGAAATATGGGAAAATGCAAATCGGGGCGATCCAGCATGATATTAAGCACACGCTGCACTTCCGCCACCATGTCCTTTGCTTCGTAATCCAGCTGCAAATCGGCAGACTTGTCCGCCGAAAGGCCTATCTGCGCGCCAATCGTGGCCTCGCTGGATTCCTTTTGGAATTCCGTTAAAAATGCTTCGATCATATCGGCATCGATCGTCTCGCCGAAAACTGCGCAAGGAGCGATGCCTGCCTTTTTTGCCAGGCCTTTTGCGGAGGCTTGGGGTTCGGTACCCAGGTAAAGGCCGCGCGCCAGATTGGGCCGGACCTCTTTCAACTTTTTCAAGAAAGCCAGGGCCGGCGGCATTTTGAGCCGCGCATCGACGATGATCATAGCATAATCGCCCTGGCCCAGCTCGCGTATGGCGTCCTGGGAATTTCGCGCCATATAGGCCCTTGTCCCGCTGGAGTGCACGTTTTGTGCCATGGATCGCACCACATCGGCCGATTCCGATAGCAGCAGGAGACTCTGGGTACCTGTTTCATTCACTTGCGCTGCTCCATCCTTTGCTCTACATTGATGCGAGAAACCGCCAACAGGCGGCATCCCTTTTTTCGAAGGCCCTGCCATGGCACAGATCGAAACGGTGGCCCTGATTCTGGATATCCGCGAATATCGCGAGACATCGCTGCTGCTGACGCTGCTGACGCGCGAGCATGGCCGTCTGGGCTGTATCGCCAAAGGAGCCAGGCGTCCCAAATCCGACCTGGCCGGCTACCTGCAAAGCTTCGCCTGTCTCAAAATCCGGCTCAGTGTGCGCGAATCGGGAGGGCTGGCAACCCTTATCACGGTCGTCCAGACGCTCCATCTTCCCGATTATCACCAGTACGCCGCCGGACTGGAACGGGTGGCCTATGCCGGTTTGTTTGCCGAAATCCTGAACAACACCGAGGAAAACGACCCCCACAGCGTCGAACTTTTCGACCTTGCCGGGGAATTTTTCTCCGGCCTGGAAAAAAGCGACACTCCCGGCTCCTATGCCCTGGCCAGTTTGTATTATCTTCTGGCCATGCTGGGTTACGCACCCGATATGTCCGCCAGAATCCGCCCCCAGATTCATGACGAAGGTCAAGCAGGCTCTTTCTCCCCTCATCGACAGAACGCCTCTTATAGCTTAGACATTGTGAATGGGATTCTTAGCACGGATTCGAGCCAGAGGAACGACTTGCAGGTAAAATTAACGGGCAGTGAGGTGGCGGTATTGGCGGAAATCCTTGAAAATCAGCAAAGCAAGCAGTCTTTTCACTGCATAACCGTAAACAGGCGACAGGGCCGACACCTGATGCGTTTGGCGATCCGGCTCTTCGAATACCACCTGGAACGGCGTCTGAAAAGCGCCCGATTCGTAGAAGAAATGGTGCTGAAAACTTAACTTGTCTGAGCCAAGGTGTCCCGCATCAGTTCGAGAAGCTCGCCTTCGAAGAGACAAAGGCGCACCTGACGGACGGAACTTTGGGGATGATCTTTGTAAAAGGCCTCTACCCCGGCCAGATAGCCGCGCGCGCAAACATCGTGGGGCACGGAAAAGATACCGGAACTGATGGCGGGCATGGATATGCTTTGCCAGCCTTTTTCGTGGGCGCGGGTGAGTGCGGCGCAGACGGCAGCGGTGAGTTTCGATTCTTCGTCACCTTCTCCCTGGCGCGGACCGACGGCATGAATCACCCCCTTGTGCGGCAGGCGGCCCGCTCCGGTTACGACGGCTTCGCCCGTGGGAACGCTTCCCTCTTCATCCACGAGTCGGCGGCTTTCTTCGTCGAGTTCAGGGCCGGCAGCGCGCGAAATGGCCGCCGCTACGCCACCTCCGTGGGCCAGCTGGCCGTTGGCGGCGTTCACGATGGCATCCACCTTTTCATCGAGCAGATTACCGACGACCAACTCGAACTTTTTGCCTTCCGCAAATTCCATTTCGGCTACCGCTTCGTTTGCCATGATGTTTCCTCCCTTTACCGGATTCGAACCAGGAGCAGCGTGTGGGGTGGCAAGACCGCTTCCAGTTTTTCTTTGCCTCCGCATAGATTGGTCTGGGCCGATGCCGGAATGGTCAGCACTTTTTCGGCCTTTTCGATAGCCTTGCCTTGCAGGCGGACCGTGACCGTTTCCTCACGAAAATTATCCAGCGCCAGCAGGTTGTCATCGTAAAGATATAGCGACACGTCGGCAGGGGCTTCCATCTCCAGCCCCAGGGCCGGCAGCAGGTGATCGCGCGCGGCCTTCAGGGATTTCGCGTCGATGTCCAGCAGCGAAAAGGCATCGCCTTTTGCCTCAAGCACTTGGACCAGGGGCGAATCAAGCGGCAGATCCGGCATGCGACCGACCAGGCCGTCCGTTACCAGCACCGGCTTTCCGGCATCGATCATCTGCTGGATCAGGCTGCCGCAATCAGGATCGCTGGCGGCATGAGTCGGAAAGAATCCGGCCGGAGCCGTGGCGGGATCGATCTTGATGGTCGGCAGCACAGGCAGGCCCAGCACGCCCACCAGGTCGTAAATATCGCGTTCATCGCCATAGTCGGCGCTGGCCGGTTTATAGGCGGGAATTCCGCGCGACTGTTTGCCATGGATGGCCTCGGCCAGTTCGAGGAGGGCCGGGATATGCTTGCGCAGCTCACGCACCACACCTGGACCGTCGTTGCCCAGATCGCGTTCGCTTTGGAATTTGTGGCGGCGATTGAGCGAGCCGTAGCTGAACAAAAATGCCTCGGGCACGCCACCCAGCACCGTCTGTACGGCCTGCTCGACATACATGACCGGGCCCGTGGCAAAGCTGTCGAACCATCCGCCCCGCAGTTTGTCGCCGCCGATGGACTGGAGCCACTTTTCGATATTGAAGCCCATATACTGCACCGTCTGCGGCAGGCCTTCCACATGGCCACGATCGCGTACTTCCGTGCCCGCGTAAATCAGGTCGAAGTTTTCCGTATGCTTGGGCACGTCATAGCCGCGAATGTGCAGGCGGTCGTACCACTGGGGAAACTTCAGGATGACCTTGCAATTGGGGTTGGCCTTGTGGGCGGCTTCGAGAATTTTCTCGCGGCCCACCTTTTCCATGATCTCACAACGATACTGCCACCATTCCCGATCGCCCTTTGCGGCCACGCATTCTTCGCATTCGCAATCGGTGAAGAAAAAATCGTCGATAATCAGCTCGTCAAAGAGTTCGGCTGCCCGGGCGAATACTTCGACAAGTGCCTCGGCCGCGCCGCCGTCGGTGTAGCAGCTGGACATCTTCCAGCCGGAGGATAGCTTGCCCACGCCGTTCGTGGTAACACCGCCGGAGACATCGAAGCCGGCTTCGCGGAATGCGTCCCGCGCCTGGATCAGGTGCTCGCGCGATGCCTCCTTGCCGAAGCGAAAACTTTCCAGATAGACCTTCGTCACCCCCGTCTCGCGACACCAGTTGATGGCGCGGTTCAATTGGTTCGGACAGTTCAGGCTGTATTCAACGGATTTCGAAGAAAAGATGGTCGTGAAAACGAGGTACTGCTTTTTTGCTTGTGCCAACTCCCAGAGATTCATA
>CAYWYC010000085.1:7816-14671 GCA_964462565.1 uncultured Candidatus Sumerlaeota bacterium
GCGGATCAGTTCGTTTTGAAAAACCAGCCGTGCGGCGGGATCAATTTTCTGCAAATCGAATGCTCCACCCAGGGCTGGAAAATCCAGCCGCGACACGAGGACATAACGGATATTATTCGCGCCTGTCAGTGCCTTGTATTTTTCGGGCGACATATTTCGCGAGAAGAAATCGGCCGTTTCCTTTTTCTTGCGGCGCGAATCCACGGTCATGATCCCATGGCCGTAGTAAGTGCGATTCCCCGACAGAAAGGGAACCCGATTACCGCGCCACCGGGGGGCCCATACCACGTCGTCCCGTGTGCTGTTTCGGTCGAGCCAGTACAGGGCTTCCGCTTCCAGCTCAGGCAAGAAATAATATTCGTCGGCCTTCGCGAAATTTTCTGTCGCCCGATGGGTCAAGACTACCACAGTCTTGGGCAAAAGAATCAAGAGGATTAGTCCGTATGCGATAAATCGCCCATTTTTCAGGGAAATATGCTTATTATTGCGCAAAAGCAGGAAGACGCAACGCGCCAAAACCGCCGCACCCAGGGCCAGCGCAATGGGCAGTCCTTCCACCAGTCGCCGCTGGAAAGAAACCGGAGCCCACAGAATTGCGGTACCGATACCGATCCAGAGCAGGAGAAAAACATATTCGGGCCGCTGGCGTTTTTTCCAGCAAAACCATGCGCCGCCTAATCCCAGCAACAACAAAACTTCCAACTGCCACAAAGGCATCCACCAATGGGACCAGGGCATATTGTTAGAGGCATGAATCGCTTCGAAGACGGGATGGCTGCGGCTGACGCGCCACTGATACAAAGACGGAACGGCCGCGAAGAGGAAGAAGATAAATACCAGGCCGCCGAGTCGCAGGGGCATACGCTTCTTTGCGATCCAGGACCAGAGGCATAGCGCGCCTCCCAGCAAAACCAGCGGCGGCAGGTCGAAGGGATGGACCCAGGCCAGGCCGAAACCGCAGAGTGCTGCCGCGCCATACCAGACGCTCAGCCATCTTGCCGAAATGGATCGGCCCGTCCATTCCTTGCGAAAAACAGCCAGAAAAGCCGCCAGGCTCAGGGCGATCAGGATCAGCGAAAAGGTGAAGTGGGGAAACTGGATCAGCGAACTCAGGACGTGGGCTTCCGTCATGATCCCGGAGGCCAGGTTCCATCCTCCTGCCAATACCACAAAGAGCATCATCCAGACGCGCAGGCTGCGATTGCAGGTCAGCTGCCGGACCAGCGCATAAAGCGCCCATACGAATGCAAAGCTCAGCACCATCCGCGCGTTATGATAGGTCTCCGGAATAAAGCGATAGGCGAGGGGTGCATCGATCTCACCACGTCCGGCCAGGTCTGCTCGCCATCCCGCCACATGGCCCAGGGCCACATAAAAGGGCATGAGCACGATGCGGGGATGTTCCTCGCTGGTGAGGAGATTGGTGAAGCGCCATTCGCCTTCATAACCGATTCGCATAAAGGCAAAATACTGATTGCTGTCCCAGGGATAGCTGGAATAAAGAAAACGCGTATAGGGCGGGGATTTCGCGACGCCAAGCCACATGGGCAGGGCGGAAAGGACGGTGGTAAAAGCCGCCAAGACAAAAACCAATTTCCATTCACTGGAGCGTCTGGACGACATAAAAGCCTCCGCGGGTTTATTCGGCCGGTTTGGAGTCGGGCTTTTCCGGCCTGCGGTATTCCTGCACAAAAAAGGCGCGCTCGCCCACCTTGTCACGGTCGGGCAGAGCGAACACTTCGACCACGTGCTTGCCGAAGCCGCTCAGGGGCAGGTCGCGCATTTCAAAAACGATATCGATAATGCTGACGGGGCTTTTGGACTGGAGCCCGCCCCGTATATCGACGATTTTTTCTTCGCCGAAATCTTTTTCGCGGGAGATGCATATTTCAAATTCCTGGCGGCCCAGGCAGTTGGTGAGGCTGAGGACCAGGCAGAGGTGGGGATGCTTGGCGGGCATCCGATTGGCCATGATGTCGTTGAAAACGCCGATGAAACTTTTCTTGTTGGTGCGCTTGTCTTCGATTACCTGATCGCACAAGACAATGCCCAGGCAGACAGGTTTGGAATAATCCATGAGAAGTCCTTTTGACGACCTTTTTAGACCAGTTCCACCGAGACGATTCGGGCGATGCGATAGGCACAGTAGTTCTGGCGTTCTTCGCAAAAGGCAAAGAGTTTATCCCCGTTGAGCGATTCCGGCGTGACCACTTCCACCAGTTCTTCCTTGCTGGAATTGGTGTAGCGCACCTGAACCTGGGAATCCTCGTCGATGGCGAAGCGGAGCAGTTTCTTGATGTCCTTCGGTTTGGTGGCCGGGTTTGCGTCGCTGTAAGCCACATGGGGCTTGCTGGCCGGACGATGGGCCAGAAATTCGCGCATCTGCTTGCGATATTTGTTGGCCACGGCGTTGAGTTTTTTGTTGATAGCCGCTTCGAATTTTTTCTCGTAGGAAGCTGCCTTGACCTGGGCGAAGTGCTCCACATTGGCGCTCGGGTGGCTGGCCGGGCGCAGGGCATGGAGCAAAGGCCGCACCGCGTCCTCCGTCAGGTTCACGTCCATCTCGTTTTCCATGAGCATGACAAATTCCAGCAGCGCCATGAGCGAGCCCAGCTGGTCCTGGGTCAGGGCGAAACGCAGGCGTCCGTCCGGCTGGACACATACGCTTTCGCTGTCCACGGTGGGCATGAAATTCAGGCGATGCAACTCGCGCACCACGGCATGGATATCGGCGTCACGGCCCAGGATCAGCACATGGCTGTCGGGCATGTCCTTGATGTACGGCTTGAGGGCCTTGTTGTTGCGCAGGTTTTCCAGCAGGACGGGATCCTTCACCTTGATATAGCCGCCCGCGTAGCCCAGGGCGATTTCGCCGAAGTGTTCGGCGCATTCGTCGATCAGATGCTTCACCGTTTCGGGCAGGCCGTTGGGGCAGCTTTCTTCCAGAAAAGTCAGAATTTCTTCGGCAGATATTCCCATTTCCAGGCCCGAACGCAGGGAATCGTGGGTAATGGAAAAAATGCTCATCACGTCCATGTGGCGGACCTCGGCAAACTGGCGCAGCTTGAAAAAACGAACCAGGTTCAGGTCCGGCGGCGCCACCACGTCCAGATTCGGCAGGACGGTAAAATGGATCATGTCGTCGCGGAAAGGCAGGGCGATACTGTCCTGCTTTTCGAGCAGGTCCGAAGCGATTCCGGCGCTGTTTTCGAGAATGGAATGGCCCAGTCCGTTCACCTGAAAGTAGAACTGGCAGCTGTCGGGCAGCATGGGCCGGGGGTTGAAATTGAAATGCTGATCGAAGCGGGAATGGTCCTGTCCGTTTTCGCCGCCCTTGGTGGAAGGGTAGGCCTTGTCGCGATTGCCCAGGCTGGAAAATTCCGTCTTCTCGTGCAGGCCCAGGGACACCAGCCCCAGCCAGTAAAGACTTTCGCAGAGGATCGATTCGATCACGAGATAATTGATGCGATTGTATTTTTCCAGGTGGGCGCGACCTCCGCGATGGGGAATGCGGACTTCGACCTGGGCCAGGAGGCTTTCGATGAAGCGTGGTCCGTCCACCCAGGTGTCAAAGGGCAGTTCGGCCAGGTTTGCCAGCACCAGTTTGCGCAATTCGGAAATGTGGATCAGGTTGCTCGCGTAGTTGTCCGTATGGAGGCAATCGCCGTCGATATATTCTTCGTTCCAGTCTTTGGACTCGAACCAGCACTCGTAGAGGTCCAGGTACCAGGCGCGGGAATCGCGCAGATAACTTTCAAAATCGTCGCTGGTCTCCCAGGTATCGCCCTTGGGCACGAGGAATTTGCGATGGATGGCATAATAGGACAAGAACATGGCGTACTTGAGCGTTTTATTGGCGCTCAGGCGGGTCAGGACTTTTTTCAGGTCGTTCTTGCCAATGCCCCCGTTGCCCAAGCGACGCACCCCGTGGCGCGAGACGTAGCCCACAAAAATCACCAGGTCGCGCAGAATGGAAATGCCATTGTCCAGGATGATCTTGGGCGCTTTTTTGTCGTCCACCTGGTTCAGCGTGTCCAGGCTGTCCAGGTCGCGCTTGTCGTGGACAAAATGGTGGGTGATCATATAATAGATGTCTCGCGGAACGCGGAGCAGATTTTCGTACTTGGAGGGATTATTCGTTGCCTGAAAGAGCAGTCCCGAGCTGTGCAGCAGGGCTTCTACCGCGTCTCCGCGCACCAGGTTTTTCGAGCGCTTCTGCATGAGCTCGAGCAGGTCGCGATAGAGGCATACGCCGCGTCGCTGCATAATCAGATGCAGGGTCTCGCGCTGGTCCTCCGGCAGGCTGTCGATATAGGTACGCAAGGTGTCGGGATCGGTAAGTTTATCGCGCACGGCAAAAATCAGGGCGTCGCGTTTGTTGGACGGGGCCTTGATGCCCAGGCCGTTGGATACCAGCGCCTGTAGCTGATCCGTGGAAATATCACGCAGGATTTTGCCCAGATAATTCTGCCACACATGGGGCAGCTCGATCATGCGCAGAAAGGGTTCGGGAATCCCGTAAATGCGCTGGCTGGAATTGCTTTTTCCATTGATGCCTTTCCAGCGTTCATAAAAAACAAAGCCCCGCTGTTCGAGCAATTCCATGGTGGCCTTGAAATCGGGGATTTCGTCGCCGTTGTCGGTTTTTTTGGATTTGCGGAAGCAGCGCTGTTTCAGTTCTTTTTCGCTGAGGTTGCCGCCGTGGATGGCCAGAAACTGGACGACTTTGCGCTGAAATCGGCTCAGTTTGACAAAAACTTCGTGAAAATGGCTCGGATTCTGCATCCGGGGATACAAATGCTCGATCCACTGGTCCGCGTCTTCTAGCTGTTCCTCCGGGCCGTCCGGAAAGTCCCAAAACTGGCTGATCGATTGCAAGTCTTCTATTTTTAATGATTTCAGTGCGCTCTTCAGTTTCATCCTGTTGCCACTTCTTCCTCGCCGATTCCATTGGCGCCGGGCGTGTCATCCGTCTCAATCTCGTATCGGTATCCTTGCTCAGTTAGAAAAGTCTGGCGTTTTGCCGCGAAGGACTGGTCCTTGGTTTCACGGGTGACCAGGGAGTAAAAATAGGCCTGATTGTCGCCGGACTTGGGCCGCAGAATGCGACCGAGGCGCTGGGCTTCTTCCTGGCGCGAACCAAAGGTCCCCGACACCTGGATCACCACATTGGCGTCGGGCAGGTCGATGGCAAAGTTCGCCACCTTCGATACGATAATGCAACGTTGACGGCCTTCCCGAAAATCCTTGTAAATCTCCTGACGTTCCTTCACGGGAGTCTTGCCGGTAATAATCGGTGCGCCGAATCGCTTTTGGATTTCTTCCAGCTGATCTATGTACTGTCCAATAATCAGAATATGGTCATTTTCGTGCCGCTTCATGAGCTTCTGAATCCAGTCCAGCTTGTAGGGATTCTCGGAAGCGATGCGGAACTTGGCCTTCTGGTCGGCCACGGCATAGGTCATGCGCAGTTCCTCGTCCAGGGGCAGACGGATTTCCGTGCAAAGCGCCTGGGCGATCCAGCCCTGCTTTTCCAGCACCTTCCAGGGCACGTCGTATTTTTTCGGGCCGATCAGGCTGAACACGTCGTCTTCCTTGTTGTCCTCACGCACCAGGGTGGCGGTAAGGCCCAGGCGACGCCGCGCCTGCAAATTGGCCACCGCGCGAAATACAGGCGCGGGAAGCAGGTGAACCTCGTCATAAATGATCAGGCCCCAGGGGCTCTTGTCAAAAAGGTCCATGTGGGTAAAGCGGCCTTTTTTCTGCTTGCGATAGGTCAGGATCTGGTAGGTGGTCAGGGTGATGGGCTTGATTTCTTTTTTCTCGCCGGAATACTCGCCCACCATCTCGGGATCGATGTCGGTCTTGTCCAGAAGTTCATCGCGCCATTGCCGCAGGGCCACGATGTTGGTCGTCAGAATCAGCGTGTATTGCGACACCCGCGACATGGACCCGATGCCGATAACCGTCTTGCCGGCTCCGCATGGCAAAACCAGAACGCCCGAACCACCCTTGGCGGATCCAGCGGCATAATAGGCATCCACCGCCTCCACCTGATAGGGACGCAGTCCGAATTCACTGCCTTTGCGTGTCTCTTCACGCAGATTGATCGGCAGCGCCTCGCCGTCTTCATAGCCTGCCAGGTCCTCGACGGGATATTCGATTTTGATCAGCGCCTGTTTGATATTGCCGCGCATCCCGTCCTTGATCTGGACGGTGTGGGAGTCCAGTTTTTTCTGGATGCACGCCTTGACGGCATTGTTGTGGCAGATTTCGGTGATCAGGGTCGAATCTTCAGATTTCAGCACCAGCACATCGTTCTGGGGCAATAACTGAAGCCGGCCGTATCGGCCCATATAATCCTCGATATCCACCATTACACTCTGGGGAATATCATACTTGGCGTATTTTTTAAGGGTTTCAATTATCTGTTCGCTGGTCCATCCGGCCGACGCGGCGTTCCATAGAGACAAGGGGGACAATTTATAGTAATGAAAATGTTCCGGGCTCTTGTCCAGTTCTGCAAACCCGCAAAGGGCATCTCTGGCAGCCTCAAAATTCGGAGAATGGGTTTCCAGCAAAATACTTTTATCTGATTGCACAATCAGTGGCAATTCTTGGGGATTCTGCACAAGATGGCTCCAAAACAAAAAATTATCAGTCAATTTGGGTGCGGCCCTGGCCGAAAATCCGCAAATCATTCCGACCAAAAGGGCCAGAAAGGCTGTCTCTCAAGCAAATCGGGGATCAACATTACTCTTCCAAGCGCAGGCTAGAGGGCAACCTATCCGTAAATTGTAGAAAGCATTCCGAAAATAATCAAGAAAAAATTCTCCTGCAAAAACTTCGCGGTGC
>CAYWYC010000086.1:0-1583 GCA_964462565.1 uncultured Candidatus Sumerlaeota bacterium
CAATCCCGACGTTCTCTTCTTTCGACCAGTTGTGGTTCGGGCTTTTTGTCGAGGACTTTCAGCCCTCTTTTTTTAAATTCTGCCTGAAACCAGGGCGGTCCCCTGAACTGGTATGTCTCGCACCTTTGGCGCGAAAAAGAGGACCAAGACGTTTTCAGATGGATTCAGGATTTTCGGGAAATCCTCTGGCAGAAAAAGCGAGCCCCCCATTTATGTCGTGCACCCACTCCCCGATATGCCCGCCCTTGCTCTTGACAAATCCACTCTTTTCATTTTGACTATTGCAGAGATCCCCATGGCATGAAGGGGATCCAAAAAACCAGAACAGGACTTTTTTATGAAAATAGTGGCTGATGAAAACAATCCCTTTGTTGCGGAAGCATTTTCCACCCTTGGCGATGTCACGGCCATGCCGGGAAAGCAGATCACCCGCGACGTCTTGCGCGATGCGCAGGTGCTGGCCTGCCGGTCCACCATCAAGATCAACGCGGACCTGCTCGAAGGAACCGCCATTAAATACGTGGGCACGGGAACGATCGGCGTCGATCATTTTGATACGGAATACATGGACGCCAAGGGAATAAAATATACCAACGCCCCCGGCTGCAACGCCGACAGCGTGGCCGATTACATCACGGCGGCCCTCCTGGATTACGCCGGAGACAAAAACATCCGCCTCGCCGGAAAAACACTGGGTGTCGTCGGATGCGGAAATGTGGGAAGCCGCGTTGTCAAACGTGCCGCCGCTCTTGGAATGGAAGTCATCGAAAACGACCCGCCCCTCGCCCGCGCAACCAACGACCCCCGCTATCGTCCCATCGACGAAATCTTCCAGGCCGACTTCATCACGCTCCACGTCCCCCTGACTAGAGACGGACGCGACGCGACCCTGCACCTGGCCAATGCCGATTTCTTCGGCAAAATGCGGCCCGGCGCGGTCCTGCTGAATGCCTCACGCGGAGCCGTGGTGGACAGCACGGCACTCCGGGAAGCCCTCAATCAGAAACACATCGACGGAGCCATCCTCGACGTATGGGAAGATGAACCCCGCTGCCAACCCGATCTCAGCCGCCTCTGCCATCTCACCACAGCCCATATCGCCGGTTATTCCTTCGATGGAAAAGTCAACGGCACAAACCAGATATACCGCACCATCTGCGACTGGCTGGGCAAGGACCCCACCTGGAAACCCGAAGATTATCTCCCCGCTCCCGAGGTGCCCAGCGTGGAAATCGACGCCGAAAATCTCACCGACGAAGACGTCCTGCGCCGCGCTGTTTTTGCCGTCTATCCGATCCGCGAGGACGATGCCCGCTTTCGTGAGACCATGAAAATCCAAGACCCCGAAGAACGCGGCAATGCCTTTACCGCCGTCCGCAAGAACTATCCCCGTCGCCGCGAATTCTGTTGGACCACCGTCCGTCTCAAAAACAGCCGCCCCGATCTGATTGCCAAACTCCAGGGCCTCACCTTCCAGGTTGAAGCGATTTAGATTCTTCTTCACGATCAGGCGGATTTCCAGAAAAAACACCCGGATAATTCGGGTGGTTTCGCTGGCAAACTGTATGAAATATTTGCCTTGG
>CAYWYC010000086.1:1683-14524 GCA_964462565.1 uncultured Candidatus Sumerlaeota bacterium
GCCTTGTGAGATAGAGTCCCAAATCGTCTTTAATAGGGAATACTACTAGTAGATTGTAAATATATCTGATGATATACTGCTATTGACAGGTCTGCTCATATTGAGCGATATGTTCACTGTGTCAAAAAGAAAAAGGCCAAAAAGAATGAAACTTATTCTTTTTTCTGGACATTTGAGCAGTAATCCTGTAAATCAAAATGAGCAGGTTGCGCATCTATAAGCAATAAGATCAATACTTTATATTGACAGAACAGGCGCTGGAGTCACTCCGGGGCGAAAATTGACTATACCCACAAAAAAGTGACAGAAACGAAATAAGTTGACATACACGGCAACATTTGCACAAAATATAATTGTGGGGAGTTGAAGGTAGCATAATATGGGAAAGCAGAATCATGACGCAGGTCGGGAGTTCATCACTGTTGATGAACTGGCGAAGCAATTGAAGGTCCATCCAAGGACTATTCAACGCATCGTCGAACGTAAGGAACTCCGGGCGATCCGAATCGGTCGCCAATGGCGTTTCCGTAAAGAATGGGTAGAAGAATGGCTCGAATCCAACACCGTTAACGGCGATGAATCAGAATAAGCGAAACTTGATCGCTTTGATCTGAATTTTAGGTCAGTATCTTCCGTTGTCTTAACAGCACAAATACGAAAAGCGTATATGCCGTTCATGCAAAATATTATTTCATAAAGCAGCAGTTTAATGCTTATGGACGGCGATCAGCTGTGCCCGCATTTCGGTATTTCGCGGATGGCATTGGTGATTCCTGCCTCCTTTTGCACACACAGGGGAAATGTTCTTGCCTTTTTGCCTGATAGTCAGCATAAGGATTACAGTAAATTCGATCAATCATGCCTCAAACCGGGCCGCAAGGGCTGTTGCTGTTTGCGGAACAAATAGCATGGCAAATCGACGAAAGGAACGTATATGTATTCTAATTTTTGCAAGAAACTATTTCTCACCCTGACCATCCTCCTGGCTTGCAGCCTTTGCCTGGCGGATTATGTATGGATCGAAGGCGAAACCCCGAGCAACGATCCCACCCTCAAGGACGGCAGCAAAGGCCATGGCTTCGCCGGATGGGGCAATGACTTCATCATCTCCGAAGGTAAAATGCTCACCATTCAAATGTCGCCGGGCGACGCCGAGAATAAACTGCCCGAAGGCGGACTCATCTTCACCTACGATTTCAACCTGCCCAAAGCCGGCAAGCAGAACATCTGGGCCCGCATCGGTTTCGAATGGGTGCGCAGCAGTTTCCAGTGGCGCGTGGATGGTGGCGAATGGCAGATGAGCTCCAAATGGACGCCCACCGTCAACATCCAGCCCATCCAGACCTGGAATGAACTCGCCTGGCTCAAACTCGGCGAGATGGACCTGGCCGCCGGAAAGCACAGCATCGAGTTCCGCCACGTGGCATACAAAGAAGAGCGCAACGGCAAGGAGCAGACCGCGCGTATCATGCATTTTCTTGACGCCATCTGCATCACACCTGACGCCTTTCGACCCAACGGCAAATACAAGCCCGACGCCGATTTTCAAAACGAGCGCGACAAGCAGGCCCTCGAAAAGGTTTTCGACATTGCCGCAGCCGGTTCTCTCGACCGCAGCGTCACCCAACTCGACGGCCTCTGGATGATTGCCGACTTTGAAGAATACAATCCCTCCGAAGAAACGAGACTCCAACCCGTCAAGGAATTACCCAATCTCGACGACCTCCACTGGTACTCCTACGACGTGCCCAAGGACCGCAACACGGATCGCCCTGAAATGATTTTCAGCCATCGCTTCCTGACCCGCGCCAAGGTCAATGTGCCCGCGTCGGCTGAGGGACGTGGCTTCTTCCTGGACTTTCAAAACACCAACATGATCGTCAGTGTTTTTGTCAACGGCGTCTATTGCGGCAGTTCGCCCACCTTCCAGACCGCCTGGCAGTGCGACGTGTCCAAGGCCGTCAAACCCGGCCAGATGAATGATATAGTCCTGGCCATCAAGGACAACTATTACGCCATCGGCCAGAAACGCATGAGAGAAGAAGACAAGGCCCTCGGCGGAAGCCGCCGATTCTGGAACCTGCCTCTCGACTTGATCACGGAACAGAGCGCCGGACAACACATGGACATGCCCGCCGCCGACACCACGGCCGTCGGACTCATCGAACCCGTCAGCTTTGTCACCTGCGGCCCCGTCTATGCATCCGACATTTTTGTGAAGCCCTCGCTCCAGAATAAAAACCTGGGGATCGAAATCGAAATACTGAACCCCACAGACCAAGTCCAGACCGTCCAGGCCCAAACGGAAATCATCCCCTGGAACCAGGGCCAGGGCGGCGAGGCCGAACTCGTCATCGAAAACAACAGTAGCGTCGCAATTCAGCCCGGCCAGAAATCCAAAATCGACGTCACCACGCCCTGGGACGATCCTCATCTCTGGTGGCCCGACGATCCATTTCTCTACTGGGCCGTAACCACCCTCAAGATCGACGGCAAGCCCGTGGACGTGAAGAAAACACGCTTCGGCTTTCGCGAATGGGTCTGGGACAAGGACCACCATTTCTACCTGAACGGAATCAAGTGGCCCACCTGGGCGGATGTCAAAAATACCGACAGCCCCCAGGAGTTCGTGGCCCTCTGCGAAGAATCCCACAAGAACATGATCCGCTACTGGTATCGCGGCGGATTCGGCCCCATGACGCGGCGCGAAACAATGAACTACTTCGACGAGAAAGGCATCATCGTGCGCAGTTCCGGCATCTTTGACGGCCAGCGCGCCAACTATGGTCCCGGCCTCGTCCAAGACGACACATCCAAGCCGAAGGACGACCGCGGACGCTATCCCCGCATGGCTCACGAGGACCTCTTCAACAACTGGCGCAAACAGATGACCTGGTGGATTCGTGAAGAACGCAACCACCCGAGCATCTTCATCTGGACCATTGAAAACGAGATCACCTACATCAACGCCAACAACCTGGGCCTCTTTCGCGAGGTGGAACCGGAAATACGCAAGTCCATCGAGTATGTCATGGACCTGGACCCGACGCGCCCGGCGATGATCGACGGCGGTAACTGCCTGCGCGACGAATCGCTGCCCGTCAACGGCGCGCACTATACCGAGTTCATGGGCACCGACTTCCGCGACTTCCCCGATGCCGCCTACACGCGCGAGCATTTTTATAACAACCTGCAACGCGACGCCTGGCGCATGGTGCCCGACCGTCCCATCATGAAGGGCGAGGTCTATTTCGCCAATGGCTACAGCACAGAGCGCTTTGCCACGATCGGCGGCGAACAGTGTTTCATCGGCATAGGCGAGACCTTTCCGGCGCGCGGCCTTTGGGGTAAGATGCTGAGCGAAGGCTGGCGCTGGGCCGAGGTGAGCTCCTTCCATTTCTGGCTGGGCAATTCCGACAACGCCTACTACAACAGCTGGTCCCCCGTCGCCGTTTTTTGTCGCCAGTGGAATTGGACTTTTGGCGAAAACACGAAAATCGACCGCCTGCTCAAGGTATTCAACAACACCCGCTACCCCGATCCCATCGAGGCGGCCTGGGAACTCACTATCGACGGCAAGCGCATCGACGGCGGCAGCCAGACCATGAACATCGCCCCCGGCGAAGCGCAGGAATGGGCCATTTCCTTCACCACGCCCAATACCGGCAAACGCCTGGAAGGCACTCTGGCCCTCACTGCAACGCATAAGGGAGAAGAGGTATTCCGCGAAGAAAAGCAGGTCTCCATCCTCGCGCCGGCCGCTATGCAAAAGCCTTCCATCAAGCGCGAAGAACTGGCCCTTTACGATCCCGCCGGTTCCGTCGCCGCCTGGCTGAACAAGCGCGGCATCGCCTTTACCGAAATCCAGAACATCAAACAGATCCCCGCCTCGGCCCAGGTCATCATCGTCGGCAAGGACGCCATTCCCGAATCGGGACGCACCGACACCATGTGGTACAGCCTGGCCGCCCAGGGCAAGCGGGTCATCATCCTGGACCAGGAGAATCCCCTGCGCCACCAGGCCACTCCCGCCGACATCCGGCCCACCGAACATGTGGGGCGCTTTGGTTTTTCCGAAGATCTGAGCCATCCCATCTTTGCGGGCCTCAAGCAGAAGGACTTCTTCACCTGGGGCAACGACCACGTGGTCTATCGCAACATCTATAAAAAAGGCGCCCGCGGCGGACGCAGCCTTTTCCAGTGCGATAACGCCCTGGCCTTCACGGCCCTCGTGGAGTCGCAAGTCAACGACGGCTTTCTCATGCTGAGCCAGTTGGCCATCGGCGACAAGATCGAAGACACCGGCATCGCCCAGGCCGTCTTCAACAACATGCTGAACTACGCCGCCGCCTACCGGCCCCTGCGCAAAGACTGTTATGTATCCATGGATCGCAACAGCCCCAAGGCCCAACTTCTGGGCGAGCTCGACCTCAAGCATGAATTCGTCGGCGGTCCCCTGGAAGCGCTCAAGGGCGACAACATCGCCATCGTCGAAGCCAGCCCGCAAAACCTCAAAACCCTCGCCGACAACAAGGCGAAGGTGGAAAGTTTCTGTCAGGGCGGCGGATGGCTCATGCTCTGGGGACTCACCCCGGAAGGCCTGGAAGACTACAACAAACTCGTCGGATACAATCACGTGATCCGGCCATTTGACACCGAACGCGTCGTACTGAATGTGCCGTCCGATCCGCTGGCTTCGGGCCTGACCTTGCGCGACGTCGTGATGGATACGGGCGCGAAGATGTATCGCTGGATGGCCCTCAAGGCGCCCGACAGCGAGGCATTCAACTACATCATCGACCACACCGACATCGCCCCCTTCGCCAAGTTTCCCACCAAGGCGGAAATGGGCAAGGCCCCGGACGCAGGGGTCGATCACGAACCACGCAACATGGTCAACGGCTTCACCAGCGACGACAACTGGACCTTTACCTACACCACCATCCTCGACCAGGGACACAAAACAAAGTTCACCATCGAACTGCCCAAGGAAGAGGAACTGGTCAATCTGCGGATTCGACCGAGCCGGATTTATCATCCCATCACGGAGATGAAAGTCTATTTCGATGACGATCCCGATCCCGTGGTCGCACCCTTGCAGGCCGAAGCCGTGACCCAGGACGTGCCCATCGAAGGCCGCAAGGCCAAGCGCATCACGCTGGAAATATCCGACTGGGCCGAACGCGGCGAGAAAAACATCGTCGTCATCGACAACCTCTGGCTCATGGTCAAGCGCTCCGACATGTACATGGACAACGTCCACTCACTCCTGAACATCGGCGGCCTCATGCGCTACGATGTCGGCATGGGTGGCATCTTCCTGAACCAGCTCAACATCAAGGAACGCGAACAGAACCCCGTGAACAAGGAGAAGAAGTCGAACATCGTCAAGACGATTCTGGCTAACATGGGTGGTGTCTTCAGCGGTGGCAAGGTAGTCGTGGCCGGTGGCGGACTCGAATACGATCCCGTCAAAATCCCCGATGCCCAGTTCAACGCCTATATCAACCGCGACGGCAATCCCGAATGGTTCCAGGGCCCCGGCGACCTGAACGACATGCCCCGAGGCGCGCAGAACCTGGCCAATGTGGATTACTTCATCTCCGATTTTTTCACTTCACCCGTGCCTTCCGTTTTCATGCTCAAGGGCGAGGGCAGTTCGGTGGATGATGTTCGCATTACCGATATCAAGGTCGAGAAAAAGGCCGACGCCCTTTTCTTCCTGCATACCTTCAACCCCAGCCGTGCACTCGATCGCTGGGAACGGGACTATCAACGCGCTGCCGAACGCAATCGCGAGCTGCCCGAATCGCCGGTCCTCTTCAAGTACCTCGTGCACTACGCCGACGGCAAAACGGCTGACGTGAACGTCGTCGCCGGACAGGACGCGGGACCGTGGCGCGCGAAGGAACTGAAGAGCCTGCCCAACGCGGCCATCGCATGGGCCGGACCGCTGCCCAAAGACGAACAGGCCATCGTTTATTCCATGCAATGGAACAACCCACGGCCCGACGTCGAAATCACATCGGTGGACATAGTGTCCTCCGACGAAGGCAAGTGGGGCGCACCGGCGGTACTCGCCCTGACAGCCGCGCGGACAACTGATTAAGGAAAAATCGGGCCGATCTCCGCCCTCTCCTTTAATAGATCCTGCGAAAACAATTCCCCGGTTCGGATAAATGTTATCCGGACCGGGGCTTTTTTCATTCCTGGATTTTTGCGACGTAAAGTCGGTCGGGCATGGGGGAGAAAAGTTTTTGCAAACGCTTTGATTCGAGAAGGCTTTGAAAGACGGCAAGACCCGCCTCGGAAAAATGCCCTTGCTGGTATTGCCAAGCCGCCAGCATCTCTTGCAGGTTCACCGCCACATGGGTAAAGCCGTCGGCCCGCAAGGCGTCGACAACGGCATCGACAGGATTATCGGCATTCCGCGCCAATGCCGCATCGATATATCCCACGATTAGGGGACGGTCAAACCAGTCGCTTCCCACAACATTGCATTCCCAGTGCATAAGCCGGTGCTCACCAACAAGAAGGACCTTGGCGTCCTCCGGCAAACGCGTCGAACAATATTCGGCCAGGGGATAATAATTCAACTGAAGTGTAAGAAACTCCCGCCGCGTCAGGTGGCCTGTGGTAAAAGCCGGCCAGTGAACGCCGCTGACCCCGATGAACCGCCCATTTTCCTCACGTACCGAAAAGCGTCCCGCGTCAAAAAGAAACCAGCGTGCTGTGTCTATCAGGTTGAAGCCCAGCACCAGGGCCAGCGCAACAGAAATCAGGATTCGCGCCACAATCAGACGTTGCATCATCAAGCGCGCGGCCAGACAGGCAATGACAATCATAATAGCCCATCCGGGCAGAAAAAAGCGATTACTCTGATACGTAAAAAACCAGAACAGGCCGAAGAAAATAAGCCAGAGCGCCAGCATCGCCGATTGGGGCCTGAGCCGAAACTGAAAGAGCACATACACCAGCCAGACCAGAACCCAGGGCGCAAACATGTAAAAAAATGGCCCGATGTCAAATCCCTCAAAAAGTTCCGAACGATGGGCCGTGAGCCAGGGCAGGGATGTAATAAGCCGGATTTTCGTAATCGCATCGGGCGCACCAGCCAGGACCTCACGAATCCCCTTTTCCCGCGTCTTGGCATGATAGGCCTCGGCAAGATCTTCGTCCCATTCGCCGCCCTCAAAAACCGACCAGGCCATGGGGTAAACAGGATTGCCCGTATAAACGACATTCTTGATCCACCAGGGATACGCCAGCGCCGCCGCGATAAAACCGAAAAGCACGAAACGCGTCAGGGACTTGGGGATTTTTGCGGAAATGGGCCGAACGTTTTTCTGCCGGGGCACAAAATCCGCCAGCAGAATCATGACCCCGCCAAAAAAGACAAAGACAACTCCCGTGTATTTGCTCGCGCAAAGCAGGCCCCCGAAAATCGCCGCCAGAATCCAACTTTTCCGGTTCTGACGCGAATAATAGCGCAGCAAAAAGTGAATCATCGCCAGCGTAAAATAAAGCACCGCCAAATCGATAAAGGCCCACCCCGCCAAAGGTCCGACCAGCGGCAGGCTGATAAAAATCGTCGCCGCCAACAAAGGCATTGCCACACGCCAGGGCGATTGGGAAGGAGCAAAATCCCATTCCCCCTGCAAGTCCCGGCAAATAAGCCCGATCGCCCCCGCCGAGAGTGGTAGAAAAAGAAAATGAAAGCCCTTGGCCAGCAGGTCTCCCGCGAGACCCAGGCCAAACATGAAAAGCATCTCCACCAGCGCCGGAAAATTGCTGAAAGCCTGATGCGGCAGATAAACCAAGCGTCCCCGGCGCAACCACTGCTGCGGCGCGGCAAGATGGTAGCGAAGGCCGTCGGACTGGATGGAAGGCGTGAGGGCATAGAGCAGAACCAGAAACGAAAATAAGGCCAGAACCAGAAGCAGGGTTTTTTCAAGGGGTGAAAGCGCGCTGCACCACCGGCTCCAAAAACGGCACACCGCAGTGCCTTCCGACTTCCAGCGCGTCGGCGCCTTCCTGTAAAGCCACAAAAGCCCGGCGGCCCAGACAAGAAGAAGCATGATAAAAAGCGGCAGGCGCCAGGCAATCAGACCACTGAGGCCCAACAGGAAAACCAGAAAGCCCAAGGCCCCAAGGACTAACCCGCTTCCCCACACAAGCCTTTCGGCAGGATCGCTTTCCGGAATGATACGTTCCATCAGTTTCCATCCACTGAGAGCGGTCATCGTCGCGATAAGCCCCAGCAGAACCCCTTGTACGATCAGGCTCCAGGGCATACCGTTCCAGGCGCGACTCATATCTTCGACCCAGGCGGGACGCGTTATCCACGGCCATGATATGTAGCGAAAAACCTGATGGTGATAATAATATCGGGCAAAGGCGAAGAAAAGCCAGACGCAGCCCAGCAGGAGCAGGAGACGCAGGATCAGCGCGCCCACCGGAGCCCCGGGGCCCCCGCCAACGCCCCGCACCCGAATTCTGGGGCGCAGAGCCGAAGATTCCGGGGAAGCAGTGTCCTGGTTCGCGTTGTTTTCGCTTTGGTTCATGGGCAAATTTACCGTCTCCCTTCCTCATGCAGAAGACGATTCACCGCCAGCCGTGCGCCCAGAAAAAAAGCCGCCCGCAGGCTGTCCGGTCGCGCGATTCCCTGACCCGCGATATCAAAGGCCGTCCCATGGTCCACCGACGTCCGGATAAAGGGAAGCCCCATCGTTACATTCACCCCGTCATGAAACGCCAGCGTCTTCACCGGAATAAGCGCCTGGTCATGATACATGGCAAGAATACCGTCGTAGTTCCCTTCCCGATGAAAAAAGAAAGCTGTGTCCGCGGGCAAAGGCCCGATGGCCTCAATGCCTTCCTGCCGCGCCGCCTCAATAGCCGGCTCCACGATCTCGGCTTCTTCCTTGCCGAAAAGCCCACCGTCGCTGCTGTGAGGATTCAGCCCGGTAACGCCGATCGTGGGGCAGGCTTTTTCCGAATCCGGGTCCGGAGCCTCAAACCATGGCAGAAAACCATGGAGCATTCGAATCTGCCGCAAAATAAGTTCACGGGAAATGGCTTGGGCCACTTCGACGATGGGAATATGAATCGTGGTCAGCGCCACGCGAATCCCGCCACCCACCAGCAGCATGGCCACGGGCACATTTCCCGCCAGCTGCGAGAGCATTTCCGTATGTCCCGGAAAGGGCGAACCGGCCCGTTTCAGCGCTTCCTTGTGCAGCGGCGCCGTCACGATCGCGTCGGCCTGCCCCGCCTGCACCAGCGCCACCGCATGGCGCACATAAGCCCAGGCCGCCGCACCGCACTCCTTCGAAATCTTCCCCATCTCCAACTCACCGGGAAAATCAAAGTCCGTCGGTTCCATCACCGGGATAGGCGCTTCGGGCACAAAACTTTCAGGCGCAACCAAAACCGCCTCGGCCACTTCCGGCTTCCATTGCACCAGGTTGGGAACTTGCTCGCTCACGGCACCCATGCGGGCGATCTGGTTCAGGTGACGCGCCTCACCAACCACAAAGGGCACAATCCGGTATTGCGAATATTGCAGCTGCTCGGGCGCTTGAATAAAGGATTCCCAAAGGCGCAGAATAATTTCCGGCCCCACTCCGGCAGGATCGCCCAGAGTGATGGCCAGGCGTATCACAGGCGGGTCCGGGTTGCGATCCCTGGGCATAGTTTGGCTTTCACTGGATTATTTTTCAGCGGCTGGGCTCGAAAAAGTACGACGTACAATATCGCCCCCGCTGATGGTTCCATTGGTGGGATCGTAAAGAATACGACCACCATTGTCAACACCATCGGGACCGACGGAATAGAAAAGCCCCTCATCCTGAAGCCATTTGACATGGCCCTTTCCAAAAGGATCGAGCGGATAAAAGCTGAGGTAGCGCGATGTCAGGTCGCTGTCGTCTTCGGGGAGTTTGCCTTCGTTGTTTTTGCGAAAGGCTTTTTCCGCGGCGGCCAGGCGCAAGAGGTCCACTTCGGCTTCCAGCACCCGTTCACGGGCGTTTTGCGGGTGGAGTCCTAGGGAAGTGACAATATCGCCCCCCATCGCCTTATGCGCCTTGCGGGCCTCAATGGAGCGCTTCACTTCCTGCTGCAATTCCTTGATTTCACCCTCGATGCTCGATACGGTGCGCGTTGTGGAAGCATCCCCATCGGTCTGCTTCAATCCCGCCTCTTTCTGGAGCACATCCATATATTGCTCAAAAAGATAAACCGGGGATGAACTGTCCAATGCCCGGATTTTCTTTTCTCCAGCCGCCTTGCCAATGCGCGCAAGAATGTCGCGGGATACGGGATCCTTAACCTCTTTGGTCCGTCGGTGCAATTCAAAGCGCAGCGAATTAAGGTCGGTAATGCTGTTTTCGATGATGCGTCCGCTATCGGTCTCACCAATCACGCGTTCCCAGATTTTTACCGTCTTTTTCAGGTAATCGACCTGCTCCTCCTGATCCTGCAAAGAAGTAATAGGACGAAACATGCCGATCTTTCCGGCGGCGGCAATGGCATTCAACGCTCTTTCAGGCTGACCCTTTTCCACCTCATTGATCGCGTCCAGGCAAAAAAGGATGACCCCTTCCCGAATCAGATCCACTTCCTCGGCCTGAATCTGATTATCGGACAGCGCTTGCCTCAGATAATCCGTGGACAAACGATCATTAACCGCCGAAAAGCGCAGCTTTGTCATAAAACGGTCGGCCCGGTCCAGGTCCTTTTCGATTCGGGCCCTTTGCTGGTCGCTCAATCTTTGGCCGCGTAATGCCGCAAAAACCAGATCCCGTCGCTCAAGAAAAGGAGATGCCTGAGCCTGGGCGAATTCGCCGAAAGACTCGGCCACATCCTGCATGGCTTTCTGTTTCCGCGGGCTGGGACCGGGGTCTAAATAGACATTGGGCAGATAGGGTTCATATTCGGTCCGCTGGTAGTCGGGGAGCCATTGCTCTTCTTCGGGGCTGGCGTTATTTTCCTCGCGTGGCGCCTTGGGAGCCGGATTATCCACCCGAATCACATGGACCGTTTCCAGTCCAGCAAAAACCATATTCTTTATCCGCTTCAGGATACGCGCCAGCCCAAACTGCTGGTAGCCCAGGAAAACCAGAACCAATACGACAATCACGGCAAATGTAAGCATTTGCTTGAGATTAAAGCGAAAATTAAAAGGAAACATGGCGCTTGCTCTCTAAATAAGGGAAGCCAATTCCCGGCGGAAATTTCCAGAGGCCAGAAAATAATGCCTGCATTATAGAAATCGGCAGACCGGAGCCGAAACCTTACCTTTTCCGGACCTGAATAAGCGATATGGACCGTTCAGGCAAGAGCAATTGCACCTTGCCCGGGCGTAACGACACCGTCTGCCGGCTCATCTGCAAGGCCCCGGAAGCAGAATCATCCTGCTCCTTTTTTTCCTGCAGGAGCCATTGTAAGCCCATATCCGCAACTTTCAGGCCATGCAGTCGCACGTTCAGCTTGCGGGGGCCTGCAAAATCACGGTTAATGGCGTGGATAAAAAGATCCCGATTATTTTCGCTCGCCACCATGTCCACATAGCCAACTTCGCCGCCTTCGCCCAGTTCCATGGAAAGCCCCAACTTCTCCGGAGCGGCCAGGGGATTTCGCGACGATTTCTGCCGGAGCCGGGATGTGCCGATATGCTCGCGGTAAAAGGCAAAGGTCCGGGCCTCGGGCGAGAGCCCGGCAGTGACCCCATTGGATTCAAAATCACAGGCCGTCAGTTGGATCGTTTCGCTTTCCCGTAAAATGGCGTGTATAAAGCCGGCCGAGGCTATCGCCCGGTCCATGGACGAAGCCGACGCTGCCCCGAAAGCATGGCGGTCCGCTAATGGCTGCATCAGAAAAAGCGGCCAGCGGTTTTCCTGCAAAACCGGATAGAGAGGCGAAGAAAAACGAAGTTGGCCCCGCTCGTCGCTCATCAGGTAGCGAACGGGGGAATCGAGACTGGGAAGAAAAAGGGAAGCCATATCCGCCTCGGCCTGGATGTCACTGTCCTGAAAGCGCCATTGGGCAAACTCCAACATCTGCCGGTCCCTCCCGTTCCCATTGATAATGACCTGGATGGAGGCATCCACATTTTTCATTTTTTTGATAAAAGTGAGAATGCAGATTTTGATCCATTCGCTAGGGGCATACAGATCCTGGCCGGGACCGGCTTTGACATGCCGGGTCCAATCGCCACCCAGCATGAAATAGGTGACGCCATAGGGCTCAGGATGCCCGTTGCGGGCGCGCAGGGTCGCCCAGTCAGGCGTTCCCACGGGAAGCGCCGCACCGACCGGCTTGTTGCAATAGGCCACAATGCCCGCCGCCAGATTAGCCGCCTGGTTCAGGTCCACCGATTCAGAAAGCGCGTGACCAAAATCCACCGTAATCACCGGCTCCGCGCCCAAAGATTCGGAATAGCGCAAAAAACCGTCCATTTCCATTATACGGGCGCCCGGAGGCAGAACATCGTCATCCAAGGCCGCCAGACCGCTTAATCTGGCCGACTTTTGCGCTGGAAAGACAAGCAGCGGCGCTTGCGGCTGATCGACCGCTTCATCGGTCTCCACACCGCTCCAGATTTCCCCCCATAGCAGTGGACTGATCCGATGCGTCCCCTTCTGATAAACCCGATAAGAGGCACAGCGGTTGTCCCGAAGACCGGCGCAAGCCGTGACCATCCCCAGGCCCAGGAGCAAAACCAGGCATTTGATAAGACAGCCCGCAAACAATTTTCCCCGCATCGTGAACCTTTCTTCAGTACTTTTCCTTCAGACTAACAGCTCCCCCCTATATACTCAAGCACTTCAACAACCCACCC